>NZ_JBFUAP010000025.1:0-66406 GCF_056406215.1 Mucilaginibacter sp. P1_D10
TCGAACACCTATCCATATTGAATCGGATAAAAAACGTCTTGCTAAAGCTTGTATTCAAACTCATTCATTCGGACACACTGTTTAATCAAGAAATCTTCATGAAAAATAAACTATCATGGCAAAAACATTTGCATATGTCATAGTAATCAGCATGACGAGGTTGGTTTTTATTTCTTATCCCACAGCCTTTTAGATACCACCTGTTCTATCACCTGCTCGCGGTAGCTGCGGCTGATGGGGATGCGGCTACTGCCGATGAATATCTCGCCCGCTTCTATACCATCTATCTTCCCGATGGCTGCAATAAAAGATTTATGTACTCGTATAAATGCTGTTTCGGCTAGCTTCTCTTCCAGGCTTTTAAGCGAGAGCATGGTAACGTATTTGCCACGTGTGCTGTAAATGGTGACGTAATTCTGCATGCCCTCTACATACAGTATTTCATCAAAAAGTACCTTCTCGTATTTGCTGCCGCATTTAATGAAGAAGTAATCTTCGGCAGGTTTGGTCGGGTCACGGGCCAGCAGTTTCTGATAATCGCGGGCTTTGGCGGCGGCTTTAAAAAAGCGTTCGAAGGTGATGGGCTTCAGCAGGTAATCAAGTACGTTCAGTTGGAAACCTTCCAGCGCGTAGGAAGGATAGGCGGTAGTGATGACCACCATCGGCGGCTTTTGCAATATCTTCAAAAACTCGATGCCATTCATTTTGGGCATTTGTATATCCAGGAACACCAGGTCGGCCGCGCCGCGGTCTATCAGTGGCAGCAGCTCCAGCGGGTTTTCGCACACGCCGGCAAGGCTAAGGAAATCTACCTCCCTTACATAGTTAGCCAAACCTTCGCGGGCTAAGGGTTCATCGTCTATAATTACGCAATTGATCATATTAGCCGGCTATTAATTGTGCGGAGGGAACGGCATCCACCTGCCTTAGTTCCAATTCAAGTTTTATGCTGAAAGTTTCTGGCCCGTGGTCGATTTCTAAAAGGTATCCATCGGGGTAAATCAAATCCAGCCGGCGCTTTACATTCTGCAATCCTATGCCGCCGTAATTGATTACCTCGGCCGATGCATTTGCAGAGACGCTATTAATTACGCTGAAGTAGAGCTGCGTGCCTTTTACAGCCAGATTTATGCTGATGTGGTTTGGGCCGCCTTTATCCTTAGATACGTGTTTAAAAGCGTTTTCTACAAAGGTCATCAATATAAAAGGGGCTATGCCCGCATCGGGCGGGTAATTATCCCCAAGGCTCAGCTCTACCACCAAACTTTCATTTTGGCGAAGCTTTTCCAGCTCGATAAAGTTTTGGAGATAAGCCACCTCTTTGCTTAGATGGATGAGGTTGTCGTTGCACTCGTAAAGCTGGTGCCGCAGTAGCTCTGAGAATTTGGCCAGCGATGCCGAGGCCATATCCGGGTTTTTATGGATGAGGAAAAAGATGGAGTTGATGCTATTGAACAAAAAATGCGGGTTGAACTGGTATTTCAGGAATTTCAGTTCCGTTTCCAGCTTTTCTTTTTCCAGCGCCTGGTGCCGCCGCTGCGTTTCTATCCAGTTTTTAGTGAGCTTGATGCTCATGGCCAGCGTAATGGCGGCGATGGAAGATTTCAATGGGTCCGATTTCGCCTGGTGATAGAAGCCGTTCCAATCGCTGGTGATGCCAAACATTTTTTCGGCGCTGCTGCCGGCCAGCCGGGCGCTTATAAAATACCCCGGCACTATCAGGAACGAAGAGGCAATAATGGCCAATGCCAGGAAAAGCATGTACCAGCCATACCGCCCTTTTTGCAGGTAACGGGGGATGAGGAAATAGAGGTTGAAATAGACGGCGAACGCCGGAAAGATCATGTAAAAGAAAGACTTGACAACAAAGACAGAAAAAAACATATCCTGTGCCGCCCGGTAAGGGCTGTCGACCGCCAATGCCCATAGCACATAGTTGTACGCCATCCAAAAAGGGATGTGGTACAGCTTATACTTAATAAACCAGTTTTGCTGCGTGGTAATGGATGCCATGATGGTTAAAGTTACAGCAATTGTGTTAATAAACACAGCGTGGTAGTTTAACCGCCGGTTTTAATTGACGAGATGCATGCGGCAATGGATAAGCGGTTGGTTGGGCACTACAGCGCATCCAAACCGGCGCTTTGGGCTTATAAATGCCGGTGGTCAATTTGCTATGGCCGTTCATCAACCCGGTTCGTTTGGGGAGGCTGCAAAAATTTCTTTTGCAGCATGAAAACTTTATTCGCGTTGCTATTAGTAACAATATTAAGCTTCAGGGCTTATGGCCAGGTTGGCGGTAAGTTGGTTTCTGCGGATGGGAGTGCGGTGGGTTTCGCCACCGTGTCGGTTCTAAGGAGCCCGGATAGCGTGGCGGTCCGGTCGGTATTGTCTGATGATAAGGGGGCGTTTAGCCTTACGGCGATACCGAACGGCAGCTATATCCTAAAGGTTAACAGTCTTGGCCATATTACCTGGTCATCTAAGCCTTTTGTGCTTAGTGCTGCGCAACCGGGGTATGATGCCGGCACGGTGGTATTGGCAGCGGCCAGCAAGCAACTGGGCGAAGTAGTCATCCGCTCCAATAAGCCGCTGGTGCAGCAACAGCCCGGCGGATTGGTGGTCAACGTGCAAAACAGCCTGATGGCAAAAGGCAGCACGGTTTTACAGGTGCTGCAGCGTTCGCCGGGCGTGGTGTTAGATCCGCAGCACGGCGGCATCAGCCTGAACGGCAAAAGTGGGGTGATGGTGATGCTTGACGGCAAACTGCTGCGCCTTACTACTGAGCAGGTAACGACACTGCTTAACGGGATGACCGCCGACGACATAGATAAGATAGAGCTGCTAAGCACCCCACCTGCCCGCTACGATGCCGATGGCAACGCCGGCCTCATCAACATCGTAACCAAAAAGAATAAGAAACAGGGAACAAGCGGCTCGGTAACGGCATCCGCAGGCTACAGTAAAGGCCTGAAAGCTTCTGCCGACCTTAACCTGAATCATAACAGCGAAAAACTGAGCCTGCGCGGCTCTTATGATTATGCCCGCGACCGCGGCTACTCCCTGCTGCTGGCCGATGGCACCGAGATAGTGGGCATCCTTGGCGGGCCGGTCGCTTTTCAGTACAACGGTGAGGGCAAGCCCTTCGCTACTTACAACGGCATGGGCGCCGGGCTCGACTATCGGTCCACACCTACGCTTACCGTAGGCGGGGCATTGTATTACGCTATCAGCGCCAATGACAATAACAACCACAACTTTGGCAAATACACCCTGCCCGATACCGTCCTTATGTTCGATTCGCAGCTGGCCGGCAACAGCCGCACGCGCTACCTGCACCCCAGCCTTTACCTGGAGCAAACGATGGGAAAGGACCAAAAACTGAATATCGACCTGGATTATTTCGGCCATTATTACCGGGGACTGACGCAGGTACAAAGCAATTTCAGCAACAGCGTGTTTGGGCAAAGGCAACGCAATTTTGCAAATGCCGATATCAAAGTGGGGGTTGCTAAAATAGATTATACCAACGCGTTTAGCAAGCGGCTGCGGCTGGAGAGCGGCCTGAAAAGCACCTACACCCGAAGCCAAAGTATCGCCGGTATTGAAAAGCTGGTAGATGGCAACTGGTTAAACATCGGCGCCGGCACCTCAAACGATTTGGGGACGAAAGAATTCATCGGCGGGGCATACGCCATCCTTAATTGGCAAGCCGATAGCCTCATCAATATCTCGGCCGGGGCGCGATACGAGTATTCGCGCAACAGTACCGATCATTCGCTTAATGCGCAATACCTGATAGACCGCCGGCTTGGCAAACTGTTCCCCAGTATTTTCCTTACCCGCAAGCTTAACGCTAACGACGAGCTGCAGCTATCCTACACCGAACGGATCACCCGCCCCACCTTTGCCGATTTGGCCTCCTACGTTTCTTATAACGACCCGGTTTCGGTTTTTACGGGCAACCCTGCGTTGAAGCCCACTATAACCCATAACCTTAAGCTGGCTTATAACCGCAACGACTTATTATTCTCTATCCTATACAGCCGGGACATTAACTCCATACGGGGCGTGCAAATTATGACCGGCCCCACCCCCGGCCTGGTGTACCTTAGGCCCGAAAACGGCGATTGGCAAAACAACTTCCTTTTACAGGCCACCGTCCCAATAAAGCCCGCGGCCTGGTGGGAGATGAGCTATGGCTTCGTAGGCGGGCTGCACCAATATAAGGTTAGTTATTTCCCGCAACCCCTGCAGAAAACGTATTTTAGTTATAACATCAATTTTACGGAGAGTTTTAAACTACCGCGTAATTACGCTATCGAACTATCGGGCTATTACAACTCATCGGCTTATGACAGCAATTCCAATTCGAGCTCTAATGCCGCTATCAACCTGGGCTTCAAAAAAGAATTGCCCAATCAAAATGGTAGCTTCCAGCTGAGCATATCGGATGTATTCAGCTCCGTTATTTATCGCGCCAAAATCGGGCAGCTTACCACCGATGCTTTCAATACGGATGTGCGCGTGAGCTACCAGCCCGAATCGCGGTTTTTCCCTATCATCAAGCTGTCCTATTCGCGCTCCTTAGGCGCCAACAGTAAAGCATCCCGCAAAAATAAGGGAACAGACGATGAGCAGAAGCGGCTTTAATAGTATGGAATTATCAGCTCTTACTATATAGCCTTTTCCGCTATAAGGTATTTCCAAACAGGTATGGCCAGTGCCGCCCCCGCAACCGGCGCAACCATATAAATCCAAAAATGCTCTAAATGTCCCGATACAATTGCTGGTGCGATGGACCGTACCGGGTTCATGGATGCCCCGCAGATAGGCCCGGCAAACATAGCCTCCAGGCCAACTACAGCGCCAATGGCAATGCCCGCGAATTGCCCCTGCTCTTTGCTGCCATGCGCCACATTCATAATTACCAGCATCAAGAAGAAGGTAAGTAACAGTTCGAGGATGAATGATTGCATCTCGGTGCCAGCCGGCAGCGTTGCGCCTAATAAAGGAGAGGTGGGGAAAAGGTATTTAAGCGTGAGGCTGGCCAGTAAAGCACCGGCCAACTGGCTGATGATGTAGCCCGGCAGCAGCCGCGCCTTGAAACGCCCCGCTATGGCAAAAGCGATACTCACCGCCGGGTTAATATGGCAGCCGGATATATTGCCGATGCTGTAAATTAACGCCATTACCGTTAATCCCCAGGTGATTGCCACACCTACATGGCTAACCGCTCCGGCTGTTTGCTGGTCTATAACCATTGCGCCCGTGCCGCAAAAAATAAGTATGAATGTGCCAATCAGTTCGGCCACATATTTCTTCATGCCAGATGGGTTTGAACAAAGTTTGCTGCGTAAACCTTAACCATATCCCGCACCCGCCTAAACTCGTCCATCACTTCTTCGGGCGTGCCGCTTGCTTTGGCCGGGTCGGGAAAATTTTGGTGGAAGCGCTCCACTTTGCCCGGGAAGTATGGGCAGGCTTCGTTGGCATTATCGCATACGGTAATCACATAATCGAAAGGAATGTCCAGATACTCATCTACATTATTGGAGGTGTGTTTGGAGATATCGATATGGTCCTCGGCCATTACCTGTATGGCTTTAGGATTCACACCATGGGTTTCTATGCCCGCGCTGTAAATATTTGCTTTACCATCGGCGTAAAAACGCAGGTAACCGTGGGCAATCTGGCTGCGGCAGCTGTTGCCGGTACACAATACTAAAATATTCTTCATGTTATAAAATTGATTTCATCATTACTATTGCCGATGCTGGGCATGCAAGTTTTCCCGGAACCCCATATAATGTTAAATTTAAAAAGCTTTTCTCAACCTGTCTGCCAATTCATCCGGCAAAGGGCTGTCAATAATTGCCTTGGCTGCTTTTTCAACATCGTAATCAAAGCGGATAAATTCTATGTGAACGTTACCTTCCGTTGTAGCGGTACTGTTTTCGTTAATGGTTAGCAAGACGTAGCAGCCCTTTGGGTTACCATCTTTTGGCTTGCCTATAGAACCAACATTTATTGTGCGATAAATTCTATCGCCCGACTGAATAACCCGGCTATATGGCTTATGCGAATGGCCAACGCAAAGTATATCAGCATTTGCCCCCTTCATCATATCCCGTACATAAGTTTCATCAAGATTTTCTAAAACGTATTCATCAATGCTTCGTGGGCTGCCATGTGCCATCACAACATTCAGCTGGTTGTTGTTCAACTGAAACTCCAGCTTTATATGTGCCGGAAGCGTATTTAGGTATTGGCGGTTTTCAGGGGTAACCAATTCGTATGCATAGCCTTTGGATTTGCGGTCGTGGTTGCCCGCTAATGTGGCTATACCACGTTTACGGATTTCATTGATGACCTCGTTGGGCCAAATGTTATAACCAATCAAATCGCCTAAACAATAAACAGCATCGGGTTTACGGTTGTCAACGTCTACCAGAAATGCTTCGAATGCCGGTAGGTTGGCGTGTATATCCGAAAAAAGTGCAATCTTCATTTATGCAGCTGTTAAAGTTCTAGATGTATAGTATTTTTTTACGGAAGTGGAAAGTTGATTTTTTTTGAACCTTATAAAGCTTTTTCCATTACTATCGCCGATACAGGGCACATGTGGCTAAACTCCGATGAGGTTTTTATCTCTGCCGGGGCCTGGTCGCGGCTAATTTGTATAAAACCGTTATTTTTAAAATAATCAGCAGCGGTTTCTGTAAGCAGGTACAAGGCAGATAAGCCTTTGGATTTGCCTGCAGATTCAATTTGGCTGACGAGCCTCAGCGCTATTCCGCGGCCCCGGTAACCGGGGCTCACGGCCACAGAACGGAGCAAGCCGTAATTGCCGTAAACTTCCATGCCCGCCACGCCAATTATGTCTCCGCTTTCTGCTGCCACAAAAAAATCGTCGAGGCGCTCGGGCAAATCCTCCACCGGCAGGTTTTCGGCCCTTAATAGGGCTATCGCTTCGTCTCTATAAGAAGCTGCGGTTTCAATATCCATTTTATTTCGTTTAGCAGCAACCACCACCGGGAGTACAGCATGCTGCCTCCGGTGAAGCCAGGTTTATCAATTTAATTTTTGGTTTTTCGGCAACAGGGGCGCAGCATTCTTCGCCTTTATCATTGGTGCCGCAGCTTCCGCCACGTTCCTGGGCCTTGCATTGTACGGCATCGGGCCGTAAGTCGATAAGCAGATTCTCGCCATCTACGATGAGGTCGTTAGGGAACATTTGCCTGGTATCGAATTCCGAATTGCCGAATTCGATCTTCACCGTCCCATCCGCATCCAATGGCAGCATCTTCTCAACAATGCTTACGATAGAAAGGGCCTTGGCCACTTTCATTGGGCGGGCCTGTACCTCATTATCCGGCACCCATAATTGAACGATGATTTCCGTCCATTTATTCATCACGCCGCCACAATCTACCGATGTTATGGGCGCTTGTTTTATCTCGGTGATGTGATATGCCGCATCCACCAGTTTATCTTCGGCATAGCGAAACTGCAAATACGAATCGGGGTGCTGTACTAACACATCCTTGAAGGTTTTCCAGTTGATAGTTTTTGTCTTATCCATTGTAATATTGCGATTAATCTATTCAAATTTTTTTTAGCAGCAATTATTCTTTTCTCCGTACGAGGCAAACAGCCCGTTCAGCTCCGTTTGCAGCAGCTTCCAGGCTTTTGGTTCAATGCAATAGCAAACGCTTACGCCCTCTATGGTCCCTTGTATCAGGCCGGCATTCTTCAACTCTTTTAAATGCTGCGATATGGTTGCCTGTGCCAGGCCCAGTTCCGTTACCAAATCGCCGCATATACAGGCATTGGCCCTGATCAGTTCCTGCAAAATGGCAATGCGCGCCGGGTGCGCAATGGCTTTCAGCTGCAAGGCAAGGCTGTTTTGCTCTTCGGTATATATCTCTGATTTGGTAGCGCCCATTATTAATCGCAATATTACGATTAATAATAATGATATAAAAAAATAATTATACAATTTTTTGTAACAAGTGTAATTGCCCATCATCCAATTAAACGCTATACAGCCAAGGTCTCATAAAGCTGTAAGTTATTGTGAGGGCCCGCACCTTAAGGGTTCCGTTAATAAAAAAATCACTTAAATAAAATGTCTGACTCAATTCTCCAATTCTGGTGGGTGCTGCCGCTATGTGCCGCCCTTTTTGCGTACAAATTTGTACTGCAGGTGTTTTTTGGTATGATCATCGTTCCTGATGACCGCATTGGTTTAGTTGTTAAAAAATTTACCCTGTATGGCAGCGGGCGGCTGCCGGACGGCCGTATCATTGCCGTAAACGGCGAAGCGGGTATGCAGGGCAAGCCACTAGCCCCGGGTTTGTACTGGCGCATGTGGCCATGGCAGTATGCCATTACCATGGAGCAGTTTACCGTTATCCCGCAGGATAAGCTGGGCCTGGTAAAAGCCAAGGATGGTGCGCCGATGGATACCGGCCGTGTACTGGGTAAACCGGTACCTTGCGATAAGTTCCAGGATTCGCAGGCTTTCCTTGAGAATAACGGGCAAAAAGGCCCGCAAGCCGCGTTTCTGACGCCGGGTAGTTACCGTATCAACACCTTCCTGTTCGAGATTGTGATGGTGCCTATCACCCGTATACAGGAAAACAAGGTGGGTATCGTTACCACGCTGGATGGCGAGCCGTTGGAAAAAGGCGACATCGCCGGTGGCTCGGTTGCGGGGCACCGTAACTACCAGGACCCCATGGCCTTTATACAGGCAGGCGGCCGCAAAGGCTTGCAGGAAGACGTCATCCTGGCAGGTACGTACTACCTTAACCCATGGTTTGCCGTGGTAGAGCAGGTAGAGATGATACATATCCACATCGGTTATGTGGGCGTGGTGAACTCCTTCGTTGGCCCCGAAGGTAAGGATACCAGCGGTGTGGGCTTTACCCATGGTAACATTGTAAAGAAATACGATAAAGGTGTGTGGGACGAGCCTTTAGACCCGGGTAAGCACCCTGTGAATATTTACACCCACTCGGTAGAGATTGTGCCTACAACCAACATCGTGCTTAACTGGGCAAATAGCCGTACCGAATCGCACGAGCTGGATAAGCATCTGTGTACCATAAGCGTAAGATCGCACGATGGTTTTACGTTCAATTTGGACGTATCACAGATCATCCACATACCGCGTAACGATGCGCCAAAGGTGATTGCCCGTTTCGGTAACATGAAAAACCTGGTATCGCAGGTGCTGGAACCTACCATCGCCAACTACTTCCGTAACTCGGCACAAAAAAGTGGTGTGATAGAGTTCTTAACCAACCGGTCCGACAGGCAGGAAGATGCCCGTGCGCAGATTGGCAAGGTATTGGGCGAGTATAACGTAGAAGGCGTGGATACGCTGATAGGTGACATTGTGCCGCCGGAAGCGTTGATGCGTACCCTTACCGATCGTAAAATAGCCGAGCAGGAACGCGTTACTTACGAGATACAGAAAAGTGCCCAGATAGAGCGTAAGGAATTTGAAAGCGCCAAAGCCGGTGCCGATATGCAGCCTGAGGTTGTAAAATCGACCCGACAGGTAGAAATAAACACCCAGATGGCTGCTTCTAAAGTGGCTGCTGCAAGGGGTGATGCCGAATCGAGGGTGATTAACGCTAAAGCGGACGCGGAAAATAAAACCATTATTGCCCGTGCCGATGCCGAAGCCAAAACCATCAACGCCAAAGCCGATGCGGCCGCTACCGAAATGAACGGTAACGCCGATGCCGGTAAAATTAAGGCCATAGGTTTGGCCGAAGCCGAGGTTACCAAACAAAAAACCGAAGCCATGGGTACCGAACAATACGCCATAGTGCGCGTAGCCGAAACACTGGCTATGAACGGTATAAAACTGGTACCTGAGATATTGATAAACGGCCAGAATGGCGGCGGCAACGGTATGATAGATGCCCTGATAGGCAGCGAAATGCTGAAAAAGCTGCAACGCGAAGCAGGCGTAGTTGATATTAAACCAACTAACGATGCGGTGTAGTTAAAGCTGTAGGTTATTGACAAGCCCGAAATGTGGCGCGCAGGAAACTGTGCGCCACATTTCGTTTACCACCACGCCTTTGCCACTACGTCTTTGCGAGCCGCGGCGGGTAGGGGGCGTGCGGACTGGCGGCGTGGCAATCATCGGCACTAAGGTCAGACTTGCATAGCGGCCCTGCTCACCGAGGATTGCCACGCTATCGCTCGCAAGGACGTGGTGGTTTTACCCAAACAGCAACCCAAATTCCGCTACCGCGAGATTAGCGTAGCGTATCTCGTGGTGGGCATTGGGCAAGCTTCCAGCTTGCGTCAGCTGAAAGCTGACCATGTGCGCACCACGGGCTGGAAGCCCGCGGCAGCCAGGAATTTTACCCAAACAGCAACCCAAACACCTCCTCTATCCTACCCACTACCTTCACATCGATGGTGTAGCGCGATAGATCAAGCCGGTTTTTGTCTTTTGCGCCGGAGGGCATGTTGTATTTGGAAATGAATATCTGCTCGAAGCCGAGTTTCTGTGCTTCGGCAATGCGTTGTTCCACGCGGTTTACGGCGCGTATCTCGCCCGAGAGGCCAATCTCGCCCGCGAAGCAGGTTTTTGCAGGTATAGGGATATCCTCGTGTGAGGAGATAATAGCTGCTGCCAAGCCCAGGTCGATAGCCGGGTCTTCCACCCGGATGCCGCCGGTGATGTTGAGGAACACATCCTTTGCGCCCAGACGGAAACCGCAGCGTTTCTCCAGCACGGCCAGCAGCATGCTCATCCGTTTAGTGTCGAAGCCGGTTGCGGTACGTTGCGGCGTACCGTATGCCGACGTACTCACTAGTGCCTGGGTTTCTATCAGCATAGGGCGCATGCCTTCTAAGGTGGCTGATATGGTGATGCCGCTCAGTGGCTCATCGCGTTGCGACAATAATATTTCTGATGGGTTAGAAACCTCGCGCAGGCCCTCGCCTAGCATCTCATAAATCCCCAGCTCCGATGCCGAACCGAAACGGTTTTTGATGGTGCGCAATATGCGGTACACGTGGTGGCGGTCGCCCTCGAATTGCAGCACGGTATCCACCATGTGCTCCAGTATTTTGGGACCGGCTATCATACCATCTTTGGTGATATGGCCAATCAAAAACACAGGAGTTGACGTTTCCTTTGCAAAGCGCAGCAGCTCGGCTGTACATTCCCGCACCTGCGATACGCTCCCCGGCGTAGATTCTACATGCGCCGAGTGCAGCGTTTGGATGGAATCTATCACCACCAGGTCCGGTTGTAATTCCTCTATCTGCTTAAATATATTTTGGGTGGAGGTTTCGGTGAGGACGTAGCAAGTCTTTCCTGTCTCGAATTGATTGTCACTGCCGACTGCTAACTGCCCACTGCCTACTGTGCTCAACCTTTCCGCCCGCATTTTTATTTGGTGGTCGCTTTCCTCGCCCGATACGTAGAGTACTTTGATACCCGGCATATTCAGGGCCAACTGCAGCATCAGGGTAGATTTACCGATGCCCGGTTCGCCGCCTATCAGCACCAGCGAACCTGCGACGATGCCGCCGCCCAGCACGCGGTTGAATTCTTTATCGGGCGTAAGCAGGCGGTGCTCTTCTTTAAAGGTAATATCAGCCACCTGCACCGGCTTATTGGCCCGTACGGATGATGCCGGACTAGCCTTCCAGGCGGGTACGGATGCGTTGGCCTTCTCCAAAACCTCCTCAACCATGGTATTCCACGATTGGCAGGCAGGGCATTTGCCCAGCCACTTAGGCGATTCGTAGCCACAGCTCTGGCAGAAATATGCGATTTTGGTTTTAGCCATTGTTGTTCGGATGTGTCCCGAAGGTTCGGGATACAAATATGCAGATTATTATTGAATGCTAAAAAAAATAGCAATCAATTAAGGGTGTGCTGCGCTTATTTCGGCAGAAAAAAATTGATCCCTATGGGCCTTAGATGCGGTTGTTGGCAACGGCTAGTATCGATTCAATTAAAGCACCATAGAACTCTTCCATAAGCGCCTTTAAGGCAGCCGTGTTTTCTGGTTTACGGAACTTAATTTTCCATAAATCTTCTTCATGCCCAATAAAAGCAAGCAGAGTCGCATAAAGCACCTGCCTTACAGGTAGAGACGAGGCCTCATTTTTAAGTAATCCCTCTTTTAACACTGAATGTGGCTGCGGGCTATCGAGGGTGTTAAAAGCAATGCTAAAGATATCTGCCCACTTTAAGAAATCATTATCCGCGGCATACGAAATGCATCTTTTTAGCACATCGTGCAATCGCTTTTTGGCTCGTTGCAAGTCAACTTTTTCATCTATCGTCTCTTCAAGCCTGTAGGCGAGGAAGTATCTTACGTTCCAACTTTCCTCTCCTGATGAATTCTTTTGTTTAAACCACCTTTGAAACCAGAAATTGGAATAACTTTTATAGATGGCTTCGATAAATAAAGTCCCCCTCAGCGCAACCGGCGTTTGTATTTCGTTGGCTGGGGCGGCCTCGGGCAGCCGGTAATGCAACGATAATTTTATACAATCTTCTTTTTCCAGGAACTTAAACCATCTGATGGGGTTCGCAGCCGCGATTTCGCCATCGAGCCCCCCACGGTTAACGTAGTTCCTGAGCAAAATATATCCAACGGTTTCGCAGTTCTCAAATACCATACTATCGAGATAACCGGGAGGGATCGTCCCGCTTTTTCTATACTCGTTGTAGTTATAAATTAATGAAATGAGTTGTGCGGCGTGAAGGTTCATGGCTTCACAAATTTAAGATTTCAAACTTATAAATAAAGAGTCTGCATAGTGCACGGCGAACCGCGCATCGAGGCTACGCGCCTTTTGTGCCTTTACCGCTGCAATCCCGCGCTCGCCAAATCATCTACATTACCAAACATAAACACATTGCCGAAAATGCCCATGCCCACTACTTTGGAACGCTCCTGATAGCTCATTTTGGTGAGGGAAAAGAAAAGGTAGTTGTCGCTGCTTACCAGAGTGTCTACCGCGCGGCTTATCAAGGCGGTGCCAAACAGTGCGCCAAGGCCGCTGCTATCATCTTTCACTTTGTCGTTCACGTATGCGGTGAGCTTTTCTTTTACGGCCTCTTTGTGCCGCTGCGTATTGGGGTTGGTAAGGGCGGCGATAATCAATATCACGGCGATGATGGCAAGGATAATATGCGACTTCTTCATATAGCTTAGGTGGGTTTATTGCTGTAAGCTACAAAAATCTTTAATCTTTTAGCTTATTTAATCAATTCTTTCAGATAGGCATACTTATTAACCGGCAAATCCATTAGGACACAGCATTGTTCTACCGTATCATAAAGCTCTGCACTTATCGGGATAGAAAACTCATATAGCTGCTCCGCGATTTGCGCTAAAGCGAGGAGGAGTTCGCTATATTCGACATATTCTTCGGCACAAATAATGTCCTGCTTCGGCAATGCGGTTTCCCTTGCCATATCTATTAGCGCTCTTAATGCCCGATTAGTTTTTCTATAGCCCAACATAACATAAAGCTAACAAAAAGAGCAGATGCTAATTAAAACATCTGCTCTTTTTCATCTGCATATCTGCAAATCTATAATCTGCACATCTACAACTTAATCTCTTCGTCTTTGCCCGAGAAGAAGTGGAACTCGGTTATCTGGTAAGCAGGGTTGCTTTTTACCTTTATCCACTGGTTGTACTTAAAGTACCATTTCATCTGGCGGTTAAAGAGGCCTTTTTTGATGAATGCTTCAATGTACGGGTGTACGCAAAGGGTAATGTTTTTCTCGTTCTGCTCCTCCAGGATGAAGTTGAAATTGTTTTCAATATCATCCAGCAGCAATACCGTTGGGCGTATGGTGCCCGTTCCGTTACAGGCAGGGCAGACCTCGCTGGTAACGATGTTCATTTCGGGCCTTACGCGCTGGCGGGTGATCTGTATCAGCCCGAACTTGCTTGGCGGCAAAATGGTATGCTTGGCGCGGTCGTCGGCCATTTGGGCCTTCAGGTAATCGAACAGTTCCTTGCGGTTGTTCGGCTTGTGCATGTCTATAAAGTCGACAACTACGATGCCGCCCATATCACGCAGGCGCAGCTGGCGGGCAATTTCTTTGGCCGCTTCCTTGTTTACCTGGTAAGCGTTATCCTCCTGATTTTCTTTATTAGCCGTGCGATTGCCGCTGTTTACGTCGATAACGTGCAGGGCTTCGGTATGCTCTATAACCAGGTAAGCGCCGCCAGCCAGGTTAACCGTTTTACCGAATGCGCCTTTTATCTGCTTATCCACGCCGTGGTGCTCAAATATAGGCTCTTTGTGTTTGTGCAGGCGTACGATGCCTTCCATCTCTGGCGAGATTTCGTGGATATACGATTTTACATCATCGTACATGCTCTGCTCGTTCACATAAATGTGCTGAAAATCCGGGTTAAGGATATCTCTCAGGATAGTTGATGTACGGCCAATCTCGCCCAAAACCTTTTTAGAAGGCTCGGTGCCTTGCAGCTTGGTTACAAAGACTTCCCATTTGGATATCAGATCCAGCAGGTCCTTTTGCAACTCGTCAACACCTTTACTTTCGGACACGGTGCGTATAATTACGCCGAAATGCTTTGGTTTGATGCTCTCTACCACCTTGCGCAGGCGTGTGCGCTCGGTATTGCTCTTAATCTTTTTAGAGATGGATATCACCTCAGAAAAAGGCACCAAAACAACATAGCGGCCCGCAATAGACAGGTCGCTGCTAAGCCTGGGGCCCTTTGTTGAGATAGGCTCCTTGGCAATTTGTACTGGTACAAGCACTCCCTTCGATAAAACATCAGAGATTTTGCCTCCTTTGTTTATATCCGCCTCGAGCTTAAAGTTATCTAAAAGCTTCGATTGGTATCCCCCGCTACGTACTTGTTTGGTTAGCTTAAGCAGGCTTTGTACCTGCGGCCCCAAATCAAGATAATGCAAAAAGGCATCCTTCTCGTAACCAACATCCACAAAAGCAGCATTCAGGCTCGGCATAATTTTTTTAATGCGGCCTAAATACAAATCGCCAACAGTATAATTATTGGTGATGTGCTCTTTATGGAGTTCTACAAGTTGTTTGTCCTGTATTAATGCAATAGTAGCCCCGTTGGGGGATGAATCGATAATTAATTCTTTTATCAATTGCTACTCCATTTCTTAAAACGGCGCCATAGGCACCGCGGGTTGGGAAAAAATAAAACATAAATAGTCCCGCAGGTTTTGTGCGGGACTTCATAAGCTATCGCGATAGCTTATTTTTTCTTATGCCTGTTTTTTCTTAAACGCTTTTTGCGTTTGTGGGTAGCCATTTTATGTCTCTTACGTTTTTTACCGCTTGGCATGATAATAATTTTTAAGTGTGATTTATTTTTTTAATTCTTTTATAAATTCGTCGATACGCTGTGCCTCTACAGGGTCGCCTATCAATTCCTTGCATTTTTCATAAGCCGCAATAGCTTCTTTCTTTTGGCCCAGCTGTTTATAGCTTTCTGCCAGGTAAAAGTAGGGCTCAAGCTCTTCTTTTATGGCAATCATGGTTTTAAACCTTGCTACGGCCTTATCGTACTGCCCGCTCTTCATGGCAAACATGCCTAAGTTGAGCAACGCCGAGTGGTTCTTAGGGTCCTGCTTTACTACCTCGAGCAGTAAACCAATACCCTTCATTGGTGCGCCGCCGCCGTTTACGTAGGCAACGCCCAGGCCGGTTTTGGCTTCCAGATCGCTTGGCTTAAGCTTGGTGGCATTGGTGAACGCCGTTGCAGCTTTTGCGCTTAAAGCAATCTGTGCCTGTGCATCCTGCGATGCACGGGTAGCTTCGTTAAAGCGGTTGCCGGCGTTTACCCAATCATCAAACGCGTTTGTGCGCTGGGCAATGTCCTGGTAATAAAACGCCGCCGGTGCAGGTTGCCTTGCGGCATCCCAAAGGGCAGCAATTTCTAGCTGTAAGTTTGCTTTGTCTGCATCAGATGCTGTTTTCAGCTTTTCTTCCAGCGTGCTTATCTGCTGCGCCTGTTGTGCGCTTAAGGCGGGCCGGGCAATCTCCTCAACCGAAGCTAGTGTTACTTCGGTAGGAGGCTCTGCCGCACCGGCTGCAGCAGCCGGTTTGCTGCCCGCATCCTGGGTTTTTACCAAACCCTTAACGGGTTGCAGATACAAATAGCCCATAGTAAATACTACTATTGCGCATACGGCTATCTGCTTTTTATTCATTGCTTATTATTTGCTTGCTTTAGCAGTGGTTTTGTTGCCGGTGCGTACTTTCTCTACGAAAGTTTTTGCTGGCTTAAAGCTTGGCACGAAGTGCTCGGGGATAATAATGGCAGTGTTTTTTGAGATGTTGCGGGCGGTTTTCTTAGCCCTCTTTTTTACTACGAAACTTCCGAAGCCTCTAACGTAAACATTTTCGCCGCCTACCATCGAGCTTTTCACTACTTTGAAAAATGCTTCAACGGTTTCCTGCACATCAACCTTCTCGATACCTGTTTTAGAAGAGATTTCAGCTATAATTTCTGCCTTGGTCATATCCTGTTTTCTTTATTTAAAATGTATAAATACTTAACTGTTTTGGGGTTGCAAAAGTATCGCTTTAAATTTAAAGATTAAAATAATTGGTGCATTTTTTT
The DNA here is from genome assembly GCF_056406215.1 of Mucilaginibacter sp. P1_D10. NCBI lineage: Bacteria > Pseudomonadati > Bacteroidota > Sphingobacteriia > Sphingobacteriales > Sphingobacteriaceae > Mucilaginibacter > Mucilaginibacter sp. P1_D10. The sequence continues at coordinate 16,644 of NZ_JBFUAP010000025.1, forward strand.
TACAAGTGCCCAAAATGGGCGTTTTCGGGCTTAAATTATGATACTGAGATGGATAAAGTATCTTTGCAAAAGATGGATTTATCTACCCAATTGATTAGCTGGTACCAGCAAAACAAGCGCGATTTGCCATGGCGCAACACCACCGATGCCTACCTCATATGGCTATCTGAAATTATACTGCAGCAAACCCGCGTAGAGCAGGGAATGCCTTATTACTACCGCTTTGCAGAGAAATATCCAACCGTCATGCACTTCGCGGCCGCACCCGAAGACGACATTTTGAAGCTTTGGCAGGGCCTGGGTTATTACTCGCGGGGGCGCAATATGCTCAAGACGGCGCAACTGGTGCAGCAGCATTATAATGGCGTGTTCCCTATCGCCTATAACGAGCTGATTAAACTGAAGGGCATAGGCGAATATACCGCTGCGGCTATATCCTCTTTTTCGGCAAACGAGGCATGGGCAGTGGTAGATGGCAATGTTTATCGCGTGCTGGCGCGTTTTTTTGGTGTTGATGAGCCTATTAATTCGCCTAAAGGGAAGAAGCTTTTCCAGGCCTTGGCCGATGAAGCCCTGGACAGGCAGCGCCCTGCCCTACACAACCAGGCCATGATGGAGTTTGGGGCCATGCTGTGCAAGCCACGCAATCCGGCCTGCGGCATTTGCCCGGTGCGGTTGGGATGCGTAGCCTTTAAAAACAATGCTACCACTTATTTGCCGGTAAAATTGAAGACGGTTAAAGTGCGTAAACGGTTTTTTAACTATCTGTTAATTACCGATGGCCAAAACCTGCTGATGAACAAACGCGGGGAAGGCGATATATGGGCCAATATGTATGACCTGCCGCTTATAGAAACCGAGGAATTAATGGAGCCCGAACAGCTGCTGCAGATGCCCGAAGCAGTCGATTTTTTTGGCGCGGATGTTGCTGTCCGACAAAGTACTGCTGTTATAAAGCATGTGCTTACGCACCAGCAATTGTTTATCCGTTTTATCGTTTTAGATGGTGTACCCCTTAAGTTGAAAGAAACCTGGTTTTATACAACTGTTCTTAATATGGAAAATTTAGCTATGCCGAAGACTATTTTTATATTTATAAAAGATTTTTTTAATTTGTAAATAATTTTCCGTTATTTTATGGCATGTCTGGAATTAATAAAGTAATACTTGTAGGTCATTTAGGTAAGGACCCGGAGGTAAGGCATTTGGAGGGTGGCGTGGCCGTAGCGAGCTTTCCCTTAGCTACTTCTGAAACGTTTAACAAGGATGGCCGCAAAGTAGAGCAAACAGAGTGGCATAATATAGTAATGTGGCGGGGGCTGGCAGATGTAGCCGCCAAGTTCTTACAAAAAGGCAAGCTGGTTTACATAGAAGGCAAATTGCGCACCCGTTCTTTCGAAGATAAGGAAGGCATCAAAAAATACACCACCGAAGTGGTTGCCGAAAACTTTACCATGCTCGGCCGCAAAACCGATTTTGAGAATAATGACCATGGGCCCCGCAACGGCATAAAGCATAATGGTGATACCAACGAAAGCGTCGACATAAGCGATGCAGACGGACTCTCCTTTTAACCCCAATAAATTTAAACAACGAAGCCCTGCCGAGATAATCAGCAGGGCTTTTTTGATTGTTTAAACTCCCCCTTCAGGGGGCCGGGGGGCTATCTCGCTCCCGGCGGGCAGTACTGGCGTAAATAGTTGGTATACATGGTGCGCAGGTGTGTGGTGGTGCCTGCCCCCTCTGATATACCATGGGTACGGTTAGGGTACAGCATTAGTTGGAACTGTTTGTTGTATTTCACCAGTTCGTTTATCAGCTGCTCGGCATTGGTGTAATGCACGTTATCGTCGCCCGTGCCGTGTACATAAAGCAGGTTGCCCTTTAGGTTTTTAGCATAGGTAATGGGCGAGCCTTTGGTGAAAGCTTCGCGGCCTGCGGCATCTACAGGTACGCCGGTGTAGCGCTCCTGATAAATATTATCGTAGGTAAGCTGGTTGCCAACGGCTGCCACCGCGATGCCGGTTTTGAATATATCGCCGTATTGGAACATGAGGTTAAGGGTTGATGATCCGCCGCCGCTCCAGCCCCATACCGCTACGCGGCTGCTATCCAGGTAGCTGCGGTCTTTAAGCAATTGCTTGGTGCCCATGGCCAAATCGCGGATGTTTACGGTGCCGATGCCTTTGTAAATGGATTTGCGCCAGTCGCGGCCCTTAGGCACGGGTGTGCCACGGTTATCTATCGACATGTAGATGTAGCCATCTTTGGCCATATCGCCGGTGTACATAAAGTTGTAGGTAACGCCGAATTCATCTTTCACGTTCTGGCCCCATGGCTCGCCGTAAACGTATAGCACTACAGGATATTTCTTGCTCGGGTCGAAGTTATCGGGTTTTTGCATCCAACCGTCCATCGTAACGCCATCTTCGGTTTTCACCTGGAAGAACTCCACGTTCGATTTCGTTTTCGCATCGGCAGATGCGGTAAGCGCTTTCAGTACTTTTTCATCGCCGCTGAAGGTTTTGTGCGTAGGAAGGGCTACCACCTCGTTTACGCCTTCGGTATAATAGTTGGAGAAGGCATGGGTTGCCGCCTTCCCGTTTGGCGATACGTCGTATTCGTGCCAGCCGGCTTCGGTAAGCGGGCTAAGGCGTTCTGCTTTACCGCTGCCATCGAGCTTGGTGCGGTACAGGTATTTCTGCGTAGCGTTATCCGGCGAAGCCGAAAAATACACATAGCCCGATAGCTCGTCGATGGCATTTATCTGCATTACATCGTAATTGCCTTTGGTAATGAGTTTCTCCTTTTTGCCATCGCGGCTTATGCGGTACAGGTGGCGCCAGCCATCTTTCTCGCTGGCCCATAAAAACTCTTTGCCTTTGTTGAACCAGTCCCAGCCGCCGTAATAGTAATGCTCTTCCCACTCGGGCAAAATATCTATCCATGCGGTATCGGTTTCCTGGTAAATGGTGCTACCCTTGCCGGTGGCAACGTTCAGCATCATTACTTCGGTATGGTTTTGGGCTCGATTCATGTGTTCGACAATCAACTCGCTGCTGTTGGCGGCCCATTCCATACGCGGAACGTACGATTGCAGCACCGCGTCGGTTGGGATATCCATCCATTTGGTGGTGCCACCGGCTGCGCTGATAACGCCTATTTTAAACGGCGATGGCGGTTCGCCGGCAATGGGGTACTCTACCGGTTTTACGAAGGGGTATATCGAATCGGTAGTGTTCAGCATCAGATAATTTTTGGTTTTGCTGGCATCAATCTGCCAGTAGGCGATCTGCTTGCTATCGGGGCTCCAGCGGAAACCATCGCGGCAGAAAAACTCCTCCTCGTACACCCAATCGAACGTGCCGTTGATGAGTTTATCGGTACCATCGGTAGTGAGTTGCTTGATGTTGTTACCGGCCAAAGTCTCCACATAAATATTATGCCCGCTTACGTAGCCAACCTTGCTGCCATCGGGTGAAAGCTTGCCGAACATGAGCGACGACACCGGCAATTTGCCGCCGAGCTGGGTCAGCTTTTTGGCGGTTAGGTCGTACACCCAATAATCGCCACGGGTAGGATAGCGCCACACCTTTTTTGCGTTAGTGTATATCAGCACCTTTTGCCCATCGGCCGATAGGTAGAAATTGCGGGGCGCTATGGGCTTTCCTCCGGCCGGCGTAAGCATCTCCTTGCTCAGCAGCACGGTTTTTTTGGCAGCATCGCGGGCATCAAGCACAACGATTTCGCCGCTTTGTACTTTGTAATATTGGTAGCCATCGTTTGCCCAATGGGTTGACGGTATTTGCGCAAATGCAGCCCTCTGGGCCAGCATCATCAGTAAAAACATGACGAGGGCCAGGCCCCGGCGGTAAATTTTCATATCGAAATGAGGTTAAACGTTTGCGGGCATTATTTGTTAATAAACCATTGCCCCGGTAAATTTTGCGTTAAATTAGCATTTTAAAGCCTTGAATTAAATATCCGCCCGATGAAAAAAATATACCTGCTTGTTTTTGCGCTTTTTGCATTATCCACGGCCCATGCCCAAAACATCGACCGCAGCAAATTCATCAAAGACAGCCTCGTGAGTTACATTAACCGCGCTATTACCAATTGGCGCATACCCGGTGCAGCAGTGTGCATTGTTAAGGACGGCAAGATAGTGCTGATGAAAGGCTTCGGCGTAAAAGAGCTGGGCCTGATGAACAAGGTAGACGAGAATACCCTGTTTATGATAGGCAGTAACACCAAAGCCTTTACCGCTACCGCACTCGCCATGCTGCAGGCCGATAAAAAACTATCGCTGGATGATAGGGTGACCAAATACATCCCCGAGTTTAAGCTGGATAATAAAGCCGCCGGCGAACTGGCCATTATAAAAGACCTGCTTTGCCACCGCCTGGGTTTCCGCACCTTCCAGGGCGATTTTACTTTTTACAACACCAACCTGGCCCGGCACGACGTGATAGACAAGCTGGGGGTAATGAAAGCCACCTACCCTTTCCGCACCACCTGGGGCTACACCAATGCGGCATTTTTAACCGCCGGCGAAATTATCCCGAGGGTGATAGGTCGGCCATGGGAAGCATACGTGAAGGATAATATTTTTGCGCCGCTGGGCATGGGCAATACTTTGGCCCTCAGCGCCGATATGCCCAAAGCCATCAACCGCACCGTGCCGCATACGTTTGTAGATAACCGCCTTACGGCTATCCCCTACGCCGCTATCGACGGGTTGGCTCCTGCGGGTTCCATCAGTTCATCTGTAAACGATATGAGCAAGTGGGTACTGGCCCTGCTGAACGATGGTAAGGTGGGCGCGCGGCAGGTGATACCCGCCGCCGCCATACAGGCTACCCGCCAGCCGCAGGATATAGTAGGCAGCGTAAAGCACCTTAACGGCGAAACCAATTTTGAGCTATACGGACTGGGCTGGCAGATTGAGGATTATAGCGGCCACCGCATTTATATGCATACGGGCGGCGTTAACGGCTACCTTACTTCGGTAACGCTGGTGCCGCAGGATAAGCTGGGCATCATCGTACTTACCAATACCGACCAGAACGAGTTTTACGAAGCTCTGAAGTGGGAGGTGATGGATGCTTATTTTAAGCAGCGTTTCCGCAATTACAGCGAGGTGTACCTGGCCCAGTTTAAAGCCAACGCCACCCGCCAGCTACAGGCCGACCGCAAGCTGCGCGACAGCGTGGCCCTGATGCCGAAACCCAAACTATCCCTAAGCGAGTACATTGGCAAGTACACCAACGAGTTTTACGGCAATATGGAAATTACCGCCGGAGAGAACGGTATATTGGAAATGCGCTTTGAGCATCACCAAAAAATGTATGCCAAGCTACAGGCCCTGGGCGGCAACCGTTTCTACGTAACCTTTAGCGACCCAACCCTCGGCAAAGCCGTGTTCCCCTTTTTTACGATCAATAACAAGGTAACCGGCGTACGCGTAAAAGTGGCCGATTTTATTGAGTACAACCCTTACGATTTTAAGAAGGTGGATTAGAAAGATTTCGGAATTCGGATGTTCGAATTCGGATTTATAAAGCATACTTTCACCACGTCATGCTGATTTTTTTTAGCACCCCACACGGCAGGTCAACGGCATGCAAAGCGGGTTAGCATGGTGGCCACTTTTATGATGGGGTGCTGAAAAAATTTCGGCATCGACGGAGACAAGAGTTTACCCCAATATCTCCCGGATATCCTCCGCCGTGAGCGATTTGATGAAACTTTCCTCGGTGGTGATGAGCGATCGGGCCACACTTAGCTTGCGTTGCTGCAGTGCCAATATCTTCTCTTCCACAGTGTCTTTGGTAATGAATTTGTAAATGAATACGTTTTTGGTTTGGCCAATGCGATGCGTACGGTCTATGGCCTGCTGCTCAACGGCAGGGTTCCACCATGGGTCGAGGATGAAGACGTAATCGGCTTCGGTAAGATTAAGGCCTACGCCGCCGGCTTTTATCGATATCAGGAACACCCTGGTTTTTACATCCTCCTGAAACTGCTTCACCACATCGCCACGGTTCTGGGTGCTGCCATCCAGGTACACATACGGAATGTTTTGCTGCTCCATGTGCTCGCGGTAGATGTTGAGCTGTTTTACGAATTGTGAAAAGATAAGCACCTTATGCCCGCCATCCAACACGTTGGCCAGCGTATGCACCACGTTCTCGAACTTGCCCGAATCTCCCTCGTAATCCTTATCTATCATCAGCGGGTGGTTGGCTATCTGGCGCAGTTTTATCAAGCCTTGTAAAACCTGCATCTGCGTTTTGGCGTAGGTGCCGTCTTCAATGCTGCGCAGCAATTCGTTGCGGTATTCAGATTTTACCTTGTCGTAAACTTCGGCCTGCTCCTCGCTCATCTGGCAGTAGAAAAGGTTCTCGGTTTTCGGCGGCAACTCGGTAGCTACCTGCTCCTTGGTACGGCGCAATACGAATGGTTTGATGATGGCCTGCAGCTTGCGCGCCTTTTCCTCGTCCTTCTTTTTCTCTATCGGCGTTACGAATTCATTCTGGAAATAGATCTGCGCGCCCAGTAACCCGGGGTTGATGAAGCTCATCTGCGTCCACAAATCGTTAACGGAATTTTCAACCGGCGTACCGCTCAAAATCAATTTGAAGCGCGATTTCAATTGCCGCACCGCCTGGAACGATTTGGATGACGGGTTCTTGATGTTCTGGCTTTCGTCTAATATCACGTAATCGAAATAATAGGCCTTAAACATCTCTATGTCTATCCGGCTGATGCCATAGGTGGTAATCACCACATCGTAATTGGCAAACACCTCGGCCGATTTATAGCGGAACGCACCGGTGTGCACCATCAGCCGCAACTGTGGGGCAAATTTCTTCGCCTCGTTAAGCCAGTTGTATATCAACGAGGTTGGCATAATAACCAGCGAGGTGGCTTTGCTGCCTCCGGCCTCAATATCCTCTTTATGCTTTTGCAGCAATGCCAGCGTTTGGATGGTTTTGCCCAAACCCATATCATCGGCCAGGCAACCGCCAAAGTGATACTCCTTTAAAAAGTGGAACCAGTTGTAGCCAGCCTTTTGGTAAGGGCGCAGGCTGCCTGCAAAGTTTAGCGGCATGGGCACATCGGCGGTCTCCTCGTAATTGCTTAGCTTTTGCAATTTACGGCCCATAGCGGTTTCGGCCATTTCGCCTTCCAAATCGCTTACCAGGCCCAGGTGGTGGCGGCGCAGTTTCAGTTGGTCGCCGCCTTCAGAAAAATGCAGCAGGTTGCCGTATTGCGAAAACCATTGCTCGGGTATTACGGCAATCTCACCAGAGGGCAGTATGAATTCTTTTTTATGGTTGAGGATGTGGTTCTTCAGCTGGATAAACGGTATTCGGTAAGGGCCGAAGATTACCACCGCGTTGATATCGAACCAATCGTTATTCTCTTTTACTTCAAGGTCGATCTTGGTGGTGCCGAAAACGTAGCGTTTCTGGCCTTCGGGCTGCTCCAGCTCAAAGCCTTTTTCAATCAGTTCATCGTGATGTTGGTTCAGCCACTCAAAAACCGGGAAAGCCCTGTCGGTATCGTCGTCGGCATGCGCCACCTCCAGATTCTGGAACAGCGACGAGGTGATGGTTAAACCCATGGCCTCCAGTTGCGCCAATTTGCCTTTTTCCCAGGTAACAGAACGCTTGATGCGGTGGAAGAGGTAATCGTCGCCGTTGCGCTCCATCCGTACCGAAATATGCCGCCCATCGCCATACGGGAAAATATAGCCGGCGTATTTAAAGTAGAGCTGCAGTTGCGAGGTGCCGCCCTCTACGTATATGGGCTTCAGGAAGGCCGCCGCATCATACTTCTCGGTATTGATGGTAAAGCCCTCGGCATATACGTTATGCTTTTCTATCAGCGGGGCAACAAATTTTTCGAAGTACGATTGCTCGGAAGATTTGGGTATGGATATGAACCGTTTGTTTAAAAAAGGCTGCAATTTCTTGCCCTCTATCTCCTTATCGAAGTAATACAAGGTATCATCCAGCAGCATCCAGGCGGGGTGGTTGCAAATAACCTCGGCATCCCTAAACATAAATTCGATGCGCATCCCCTGGTATTTAATGGTTGGGAAGTAGCGGATCTCCTCCTCGTTCCGCCTGAAATGGAACAGCACCGAAGCCGCCTCCGCCGCAATATGCACCTTGCGCCCGGCGGGATAGCCCTCCTTGCTCATTAGGTATAGCTGCTTATTGGTACCGCCTATCAGGCCCAGGGCCTCTACTATCTTCTTTTCTATTTTGGGGCGGATAACCTCGAAAAGCTGGTCGTTGAATATTTTGGCGAAATATTCGAAAGGGCGGATGGGTTTTTTATAGAACCTCTTGATAACGTTCCCCTGTTCCATATCCTCCAGTATCTTGATGAGCTTGCGGTCGGTATCATCAATGCAATGGCTGAATTCAACAGCAGTATTGCTGAACAGGCGCTGATGGGTAAGGGAAAATTCACCGTTGGGGTTAAGCTGCACAATGTGCGGCTCTATCACGTACGACAGGTAATCGTGCCGGGCAATGGCATAAATAATTTGGCACGGTTTGCTGCTGTCTACGCGTAACATTAATTTGATAGGTAAAAAATTAATGAAAGCTACATCAACAAAAAATTCAAACGTAAACTAAAAAACCGAAAAGGAAAAATTTTCTAAGGAGATTTTATTAACACGACATTAAAATCGCGTCATTGCCAGGCACGAAGCAATCTCTACGTTGGACGGGCCACTTTGCAGGTCGCTCTGCTAATCGGGAGATTGCTTCGTTCCTCGCAATGACGATGTGGTTAGTTGGGTCGACAGCTATACCTCTATCTCGCCCTCAAACACCAGCTCCGCCGGTCCTTCTAAAAATATATTACTGAATTTTTCGCCGTTGTTATCAAAGCGGATATTGAGTTTGCCGCCCAGTACTTTTATGGGCGTGCTGATAGTGCCGAATTGCCCGTTATGCTTAGCCATGGCCAGCGCAACCGCCGTAACGCCGGTACCACAGGCGTAGGTTTCATTCTCCACGCCACGCTCAAAGGTGCGCACGAAATACCCTTCGCCATCTTTTTCTACAAAGTTTACGTTGATGCCATCGGCTTTGTATGTAGCGTTATTTCGGATGGCGTAGCCTTCGTTATAAACATCTTTTATGGCCAGGTCGGCAGCCTGTTTTACGTAATGCGGCGAACCCGTATTAAGTACGTACGCTTCGCCATCTTTGCTGATACTGGACACATCTATCATCTGCAGGCTCACCCAATTTCCTTCTTCTGAAATTTTGGCATAGTGCGGGCCGTCCGTTGCCAGAAAATTTGTCACATCGTGTATAATGCCCAGATGCTTTGCAAAAGCCACTATGCAGCGGCCGCCGTTGCCGCACATGCTGCCCTCGTTGCCGTCGGCATTATAATATACCATCTTAAAGTCGTGGCCGGGCAGGTTCTCCAGCAACATAAGGCCGTCGCCACCGATACCGAAACGACGGTCGCATAGCTTCGCGACCACCGCTTTACTTAACTGATTTACAACCCCTTCCCGGTTGTCTATCAATACAAAATCGTTACCCGCTCCCTGGTATTTATAAAACTGTATATTCACGTCGTAATCGAATTAAAGTGCTATCAGCCGGGTAATGCTAACCTAAACCAACAACTATCGGGTATTGTTATTTTTTATTTAACAATTTTTAACAAAATTGCACATAACTTACCATTGTTTATATCGTCTATATGGTATTAAATTTGATTTGCGGTTTTTATACCGATAAACATAAAAGAGAAATAGGATAAAAATATGAAAAAATATCTTTTAACATTAGTAACCGCCTTTGCCGGCGGTGCCTTAGCTTTAGGCGTTTACAAATACGCAGAGAACAAATACGACCAGGGCGTTAGTTTTGAGGACAAACAAAAAGTTTATTTCGCCAGCAATAAGCCCAATGCCCCCGCGGTATCATCGGCCGGCTCGGTTGACTTTACGCAGGCTGCTGCAGACGTTACGCCTGCCGTAGTTTACATACGCACCACCTACTCGGCAAAAAGCGGCGGTAGCCAGGACCAATTCGAGCAGATGTTCGGCCAGATGTTTGGCCAACGCATGCGCCCGCAGGGACCCCAGATGGCATCAGGCTCGGGCGTTATCATTTCGCCCGATGGCTATATCGTTACCAATAACCACGTGGTAGCTAAAGCCGATAAAATCACCATCACTACCAACGACCACCGCCAGTTTGATGCTAAGGTAATTGGTACAGACCCTAACACCGACCTTGCCCTCATCAAAATAAACGCCACCAACCTGCCCATTGTAAAACTGGGCAACTCGGATGCCGTGCGTGTAGGCGAATGGGTACTGGCTGTAGGCAATCCTTTTAAATTAACGTCTACCGTTACTGCAGGTATTGTAAGCGCAAAGGGCCGCAGCATCAACATCATCGGTAAAGATGATGATGACGACCAGGATTCGAACCCGTTCGGTCCGGTTAACCAGCAGTCGCCCACTTTGCGTAAAGGCATCGAATCGTTCATCCAGACTGATGCGGCCATTAACCCCGGTAACAGCGGTGGTGCATTGGTAAATACTGCCGGCGAGCTTATCGGCATCAATGCAGCTATTGCATCGCACACCGGTTCTTACGAAGGTTATGGCTTTGCTATCCCTGTGAATTTGGCTAAGAAAGTTTTGAACGACATTAAAAAATATGGCTCGGTTAAACGTGGTTACATCGGCATCAGTTTTGCAGATTTGAGCGACCCAGAAGCCGCACAAGGCTTAAAAACCGACAAAACCAACGGCCTCTACGTAAACTCATTAGTTGAAGGCGGTGGTGCAGAAGCCGCCGGTATAAAACCAGGCGACATCATTATCAAAGTTGAAGGCAACGTTGTTTACGAATCATCTGACCTACAGGAGCGCGTTGCACGTTTGCAGCCCGGCGATAAAATCAACATCACCGTATTGCGCAACGGTACCGAGAAAAGCTTCGACGTAACCCTTAAGGCAGAAGCGGTGACAAACAAAATGGCCAGCAATTCTAAAACAGCTTCAGAACTGTTCAACAAGTTGGGCGCAAGCTTCCAGCCATTAACCCAGGCTCAGAAGAATAAATTCCACGTAAACCAGGGCGTAATGGTAACGCAGGTACGCGCAGGTGGCATCTTCGACGATACCGAAATCCCTGTGGGCTCGGTTATTACTTCTATCAACAAACAGCCTATCAACAGCGTGGGCGATATGGACGACGTAATCACCAACCTTAAAAATGGAAGGCTGATCATCACCGGCTACTACCCTAACGGCGGTAGCTTCAGCAACGTTTTCGAAATACAATAATTAGAATAAGTGATTTAATAGGAAAACCCGGTCAAAAGCCGGGTTTTTTGTTTTATACCAAAGGCCGAAACTTCAAAACAAATCGGCCTATATTTACCGCATGAAGAAATTATTGTTGTTCGTATGTCTATTATCGGTAGCGGGCGTTACCGGTAAAACCAATCACCGTAACGATACCATCCCCGAGTTTATGCAAGGGAAATTCAAAGATGATTACGGCATTAAGTACGAGATAAACGACACGCTGTGGTTCCAATTGCCCAAAAGCAAGTTCCGCATCATTAAATGGAACCTGAAAGAGCAATACCTGGTTGCCCGCAACGGCGATGGCAACCCCGGCGATGGCGGCCTGTACACCCGTATAGATTTTATGGAATTCAAAAACATGTCGCCATGGAAATGGGGTTATTGCCTTACCGCCTATGATGCACCAACCGATATTGCTGCCGAAGCCATGGCCAAAGCCGACCGCAAGCATCCCAAAACCGGCTGCAATGGCTTCCCTTTTTCGAGAATGAAAATAAACGAGTGATTTTTTTACCACAAAGGGCGCAAAGATTTTCGCAAAGGACACAAGGCCCGGTCATTCCAGGCAAAGGCGTGATGATTTGCGATATTGACGCGTTTATAATACAAAGGGCACAAAGTAAAAATACTTTGTGCCCTTTGTGCTATTTCCTTAGTGTTCTTTGTGGTTAAATCACCACCGCCTACTGAAAACTTAATTCCCAGCTCTTTTCTGCAATTCTGCAACGGGCATAATCAATATGCGGCCAACCTGGGTTTTACCCTTGTAGGTAACCACCTTTAGCTGCGTGGCATCAATAGGCACGGGCAGCGTACTGGTGTATTTGGGGTAAAACCTATCGGGCGATGAATTATCGAAACTGTAATAAATATCCAGCCCCGGTACTTCCGGCGTGAGGGATACGCTCAGGCTTTTATCTGCATTGCGTATGGCCTTAAAGGTTGGGTCGTAAACGCTTGGTGAATACTTCGTTTCGCTCAGGTTGAAACGCTCGAACTGCCGCTCTACCTTCGGGAAGAAAGTAAGGAAGTTTTTCTTGCCCTTTGGCGACCATACCGATTCTGACACTGCCAAAGCCCTCGGCCATATCATATATTCCACCTGGCGAAAGTTGTACACCTGCTCCGTCCACAGGTTGGCTTGCCCGCCTTTTATCAGTTTGGCATCAACACTATCCGGTACCGGTTCAAACTCGTAAGTTTTGTTCAGGCGCAGGGTGGCGTACACCGGCGGCTCGGTAATACGGTCGCTTTGCATATAATCCAGGTACACATAGGTGGTAGGGCTCATCACCACTTCGTGGCCAAGTTTCGCAGCATCTATACCGCCTTGTATCCCGCGCCAGCTCATCAGAGCTGCATTGGGGCCAATGCCGCCCTCCAGTATCTCGTCCCAGCCCATAAAGCGCTTGCCTTTGCTTTCTACTATTTTTTCAAGGCGCTTTTCAAAATAGCTCTGCACCTCTTCCATCGTTTTGAGGCCTTCTTTCGCCATCAGTGCTTTTACATCGGGGCTTTGTTCCCAAAAATTCTTGGCGCATTCATCGCCGCCCAGGTGCATATAGGCAAAGGGGAACAGCTGTGCAATCTCGCCCACTACTTTATCCAAAAAGTCGTAAGTGTACTCGCTGGCGGGGTTCAGGGTATTATCTACCAACGCGGGGTGGCCCGGTTTAGACCAATCCATTATCTTCTCGCCAGATCGTACCATATATTTATCTGCTCCCGGCGTAGCCGACAGCTGCGGATAGGCAACTACAGCAGCAAGGCTATGGCCGGGCACATCCACCTCGGGCATAATATCTACAAACCTGTCTTTGGCGTATTTTACCAGTTCGCGTATATCATCTTGCGTGTAAAAGCCGCCATAAGTGCGGGGCTCATCGGGTTTTGGAGGGATAAAATCGCCGAAAGCACCCTCGCGTTTAACGTTAAATGCGCCCACGGTGGTTAAGCGGGGCAGGCTTTTTATCTCGATGCGCCAGCCTTCATCATCCGTAAGGTGCATGTGTAGCAGGTTGAATTTGTACTTCACCATATCATCGATAAAATGCTTCACTTCCTGTTTGGTAAAAAAATGAGGTGATACATCGAACATCAGGCCCCTCCACTCAAAACGCGGGTAATCGTATATATCTACCACGGGTACTGTCCAGGCAACGTTTTTGGCAACCTCCAGGCCCTCGATTTCCTTAGGCAGCAATTGCATCAACGTTTGCACGCCATAATACAAACCCGCCGGCTTGTTGGCGCGTATGGTTATGCCATTAGCTTTTACCGAAAGGGCATAACCCTCTTTGCCCAAAACGGTATCAGCTTTTTTATTGATCACCAGCTTAATGGCTGCATTGGTGCCCAAGGCTTTTACAACCACGGTTTTACCCGCAGCGGTGGATAGCTTGTTCTTCAACAAATCCAATATGGGATTAATTTCCGGCGAGGCCGTGGCTTGCACTACAACAATTTTGGGTAACGCAAATTGCCCTGCGTGCTTCGTAATTTTAACCGGTTCGGGGATAATGGCGATATCCGGCGAAGTTTGCTGCGCAAAACTTAAGGAGCCAATAAGGCAGGCGAATACCAATAACGAGATTTTTTTCATGTGAGATACTAATGGTTTACAAAAGGGGTAACAGCATGCAATTTATCACTTTTTAAATAATATTAATAAGTTTTTTATTCCCGTAGTTGTTAGTGTTTAAGTACTACATATTATTGCAAAATTAAATTCATGATTAGGCTTTTTTATTAACTTGCCTCCCATAAATCTAACGATTGCGCCTGCAATCCGAACAACCAATTTATTACGCTTAATTAATTACGCCATGTCGACAGACCGCAGAAAATTCCTTAAACACCTGGGCACCTCCGTGTTGCTTACTTCCGCTTCGCTTACCAGTTTTGCTGCGCGCGAGGAGCAGGAAATTCGCACCTTGCGCGCCCAAAAACGCGTTGGCCCCAACGATAAAATCCGTATTGCAACCATAGGTATGGGCATTATGGGGTTTAACGATACCAATGCCGCGCTAAGCGTGCCCGGCGTGGAACTGGTTGCGGCCYGCGATCTGTACAAGGGCAGGCTGGCGCGCGCCAAAGAGGTTTATGGTGCCGGATTATTTACCACAGAAGATTACCGCGACCTGATCATCGATCGTAAAGACATAGACGCGGTTATCATTGCCACCAGCGATAACTGGCACAGCCAGATCGCCATCGATTCGATGATTGCGGGCAAGGCGGTTTACAGTGAGAAACCCATGGTGCATCAGATAAGTCAGGGCCTTGCCGAGATAAAAACACAGCACGATACGAAGATGGTTTTCCAGGTGGGCAGCCAGCGGGTAAGCAGCATTGCGTATAAAAAAGCAAAAGAAATGTATGAGGCCGGAGCCATCGGCAAGATAAATTCCATTGAGGCATCCTTCAACCGGCAGGATGCCCTGGGCGCATGGCAGTACACCATCCCGCTGGATCAATCGGTGCAAAATGTAAATTGGGCGCGCTTCCAATCCAATGCTAAAGTTAAATACGATTACGACCCCAAGCGCTTTTTCCGCTGGAGGAATTACCGCGAATACGGCACAGGCGTGGCTGGCGACCTTTTTGTGCACCTGCTTAGTGGTATCCATTTCATCACCGGCTCTAAGGGGCCAGAAAAAATTTATTCCATCGGCGATCTCTCCTACTGGAAAGATGGACGCAACGTCCCCGATGTAATGAGCGCCGTTATCCACTACGGCGAAACCAAGGAGCACCCAGCTTTCCAGGTTACTTTACGCGTTAATTTTGCAAGCGGCGACGGCGGATCGAGCACCACAAAAATAACGGGGTCCGAAGGAGTGATTGACCTTGGCGGCGAGGGCGAAGGTTTCACCATCCGTAAAAACAAAATGACCCAGGCACCTGGCATAGGCGGATGGGATTCGTTATTCACCTATACCGAGGCGCAACAAAAAGCCTTAATGGACGATTACAATAAACGCTACACCGAGGCACAAAAAACACGGCAGAAATTCCCAGACGTTGTCTATCGTGCGCCCGATGGCTATAATGCCTCCAACGATCACTTTGCCAATTTTTTCGATTCTGTACGTAATGGTACTAAAGTTGTAGAAGATGCCGTGTTTGGTTTCAGGGCGGCTGCGCCGTGTTTGGCTTGCAACGATAGTTACTTCGAGAATAGGGTTATCCGTTGGGATGCAGAAAACATGAAGATAGTTTAACAGCCACTTTCCGTATCAACGAGGCTGTATCATAAAAACATTTTAGGCATTTTACTCAAAATTAAATTTGACTTTGTGTTCTTTGCGTTTCTCGCTTTGTGGACTTTGTGGTAAAATTTTAACCACAAAGAACGCTAAGATTGGCATATAGTTGAGCGCAAAGGGCACAAAGCCTATCTTGACCAAATTTAGTTTTGTTGTTTAACCCTTGGTTTTGTTTATGATACAGACTCGTTTTTTATTTCAGGATAGTTACCCAACCGGCCAAAACGCTGCGGAAGGTGTGCGTATCAACCATGTAGTAATACGTACCAGCAGGCAATGCGTTGCCCTGATAAGTGCCATCCCATGGTTTGCCATAACCAGTGCTTTGGTATAGCAGCTTTCCATTACGGTTAAATATCGATACGGTGCTGAAAGGGTAGTTTTTCAACACGGGTATCTGCCAGTAATCGTTTATGCCGTCTCCATTCGGCGTAAAAGTATTGGGAATAGTTACAGCGCAGTCACCATCGGACAATACACGAGCTATGAAGGGGTTCGATTTAGTAACAGGATTGATAACGCATTTGCCCCCACTGCTCATGAGGCAGGTAATTACATCGCCATCGGCCAGGTTGTTGGTGCTAAAAGTTGCGCTGTTGCCGCCCGCATTATTGCCGTTTACCTGCCATTGGTAACGCGGGCTGCCGGGACCAGGCTGCACATTTTGGGTTATAGCAGTAAAATCCAACCGGCTGCCCCGGCAAATCGGATCGGTATAGGAGGCAAATATGGTCGCCGCTGTAGTAACCGATGGAGCAGCCTTAATAGATACCGCTGCCGATGGGGCCGAAGTAATGGGCGCGCAACCATCGCTGTTGGTAACCGTGCAGGTTATCTTATCGCCGGTGGCAAGTTCTGCGCTGGTAAACTCCGCGCCCTCCCTATATTTCTCTACGCCATTTACATACCATGTATATACCGGGTTAAGGCCCCCGTTTTGTGCCACAGCAGTATAAGTAACCGGGAATCTTTCGCAGGTATCTATAAATCCTGGACTTACGACAACCGTTGGCGTGGGCAGTTTTTTGGCGGTGATGGTGAAAGTAATGCTGGCATCGTCATAAGGGCTCAGGTTATCATGCGCAGTAAGCACCAGGTTTACCGTTTGTCCATCGCTCAATACGGTGCCTGCAGCGGGCGTTTGCGTAAACGTAAAAGTGCTGGCGCAGCTGCTTTTTGCAGTGGCCACTTTGGTATAATCTGCAACTATGGCCGGGCAAATATCCAGATAGGGGATGACTACCGGATTGTAAGTGCTGGTTATAGTAATCGGGCTGGTTATAGCAACCGGGATGTTCTTTTTGGTTTTGTTACTGTAGCTGGTATTATCAAAGTATCCCGCCACGCCGCTGCCTGCAATCGTGCTGACCATACCGGCAGGGGTAATTTTGCGGATACGGTGGTTGTCCTGATCGGCAATGTAGAGGTTGTCCTGCGGATCTAGACCGATGCCCTGCGGGTTGTTGAACGATGCTATGGTTGGGCCATCGCCATCTACCGCGCCAATGCGGCTTGCGCTGCCTGCAAATATCGAGAGCGTGCCATCGGGCGTTATTTTATAAATCTTAGGTTCGGTAGATCCGACGAACGCATTGCCCTTGCTATCCACAACCACACGGGTAAAATGCAACAGCGGATCGGTTTTGCGGTAGATGGTGGTTACTGCCGCCGCCGGGGTTATCCTGCGCAGGGTGTTGATATCGTTACTGTCAAAACTGCTTGCGTAAAGGTCGCCGTTGGCTGCAAAATACAGGCCACTGATACCGTTAAAATCGGCACCGGCGCCAGTGCCATCCGTAATTTGCTCTTTTCCGCTTCCTGCAAAAACCCCAGCGCTGCTGCCATCGGGCGTTATTTTATAGATGCGGGTTTTATCTGATACGTATATATAGCCAGCCTTATCAACAGCCACGGCGGTGCTGTACACCGGGTCGAAATCGTTGAAGGGCAGCAACTGGTCGTACGCAAAGGTGCTCACTGTACCATCCGGTGTCACTTTCCTGATCAGCGCATTGCCCACATCGCATACGTACACATTGCCCTGCGCATCGGTTGTAATGGTGAGCAGTTCGCGGCTAAAGCCTGCTATTTTCGATTTCCCGTCGGCTTTGCCGGGTTGCCCGCTGCCTGCAAACGTACCAACACGGCCATCGGTACCGATGCTCCTGATGCGGTAATTCCCCTTATCGGGTATATACATCTTCCCTGATGCCGCATCGAATACAATATTCGATGGATAATTAAATTGCGCACTAAGCGGGTCGAACGGATCGGGGCCAAAACTGGATGTGATCACGGCCGTTTGCAGCCCTACATCGGCGCAGGAGTACGCATTTTTATCCAATGTGGATATGCTTTTTTGCAGGTTGTATTCGGGCGTGATATCGGCAAGCTGGTCCGGTGTTATCGTCAATTTCCCGGTCTCATCCAGCGGAATCATAACCGGGTTGGCTTTAGGTTTGATATCCGGGTACACTACTACGGGCGGCACCTCGGTAATTACCAGCTTTTGCGATGCCTGCGGCGCGTCGTAGAAAAACGGGTCGCCTTTTTGGTCGGCATAAATATAGACGGTACCCGGGCCAAGGATATGCACCTTACCATCGGCAATAGATGCTATGCTGATGTCGCTGGTGCTTAAAGTATAAGGTAATGAGGGGTTGCTGCGTGTTACGTTTACCAGGAAATCGGGATCGGTTTCTTTTTTAGTGGGAATCGGGTCCAGCGTTATGGTTTGCTGCCGGCGCGTAAATTCATTCACCTGGATGCTTACAGAATATTGCCCCTGCCCTTCGGTATTATAACCTACAACGGTGTAAAGGGTAAGCGGCGAGGGCTTGGTAGGTGTACCGCTAATGGCGCCGGTAGTGGCATCGAAAGTTAGGCCCGGTGGCAACGCCGGGAATATCTGGAAGCCGGTGGTGCACACCTTCCGTATCAGGTTGTTGCCTGCATCGGCCACGTATAAAAATCCTGCATCGTCAATACAAATACCCGATGGTTTATTGAATAATGCCGATTGCCCTACGCCATCTACCGGCCCGGTTTTGCCTTCGTTGCCTGCAAGCCAGGTTACGAAGTTCTCGCGCACGCCATACCTGCGGATTAGGTGGTTGCCCTGATCGGAGAGGAAAACCGTGCCCGCTTTAGCGATGGCGATCCCGAATAAATATTGGAACACCGCTGTTTTTGCATCCCCATTAAATGCCCCATGCGAGGTGTTAACCCCAAGATAAGTGCTTACGACGGCCGAGGGACTAATTTTCCTGACCAATTCACCATCTACCACATAAAAATTCTCGTCGGGGCCAACGGTAATGCCTGTTATTGCGCCAAATTTTGCTTCTTCGCCAGGTCCGTTAAAATCGGCCAGAGGGCCCCTGCCCTGGCCTCTGCCTGCAAAACTGGTAAGATACTGCCCCGGCAGCTGCCGCACACGCAGGTTGTAGCTATCAGTAATAAACAGGGTACCGTATTTATCTATGGTGATGCCGGTAGGGAAATTGACGATATTGTTAGACATGCCCGCAACCCCGGGGGTACCGGCGTAAACGCTGACTACCCCCGCAGGCGTAATCTTACGGATGAGCTGGTTTTGCTGATCTACCACGAATAAATTCCCCGCCGCATCCAGCACCAACCCCGTGGGGTATGCAAATTTTGCCGCCGCGCCTGTTCCATCAGTATAGCCCTCTGCACTGCCGCCGGCCAACGTGATAACTGTGCCGTCGGGCGCTATCTTACGAATGGCGTTATTGCCGGCATCGGCCACGTATAAATTACCCGCGGCATCCAATTTAATATCCATGGGCGAATTAAAGCTCGCCAGCTTTCCCTTGCCGTTTACCAAACCGGCATTGCCCGAGCCTGCAAAGGTGGTTACCTGCCCATAAACGTTTGGCGGCACCGGCCCGCTGGTTGGCCTGAAGTTGGGTGCTAACGGCGTTATGGGCGTGCCCATATAATACTGCTGATCGGGCAGATCCCTAAACCGTGGCAATTGGCCAAAAGCATGCCCCGCCGCTAAAAAGGCAGCAACGCAACAGCTCATGTGTTTTATCCATCTCACCAGCCTGTTTTAAGCATTTTATGAATCGCCCCGCATTTATCTCAGTATCGTTATCGGGCCGCTAAGGGGTGGGCGGCCGGTCTTTAGGTTTATCATGTAATAGTAGGTGCCGGCTGCCAGCTTTTTGCCGTTAAAGGCCCCGTCCCACATTTTGGTGTAACCAATAGAGTGGTAAACCAATTTGCCGTAACGGTTAAAAATCGAAAAATCACAATCGGGGAAGCTGCTTAGCTCGGGTATTTCCCATAAATCGTTTACGCCATCGCCATTCGGCGTAAAGGCAGTAGGTATTTTTATGGCGCATTCAGCATCTGTTTTTACCCTTATGATGATAGGCGCCGATGATACCACCGGGTTGATGGCGCATTTGATGTTGCTGGTCATCTCACAAACAACCTCGTCGCGGTCAACCAGGTTGTTGGCGGTAAATACAGCACTATTGCTGCCCTTCGGCTCTCCGTTTACTTTCCACTGGTAATTTGGCACATTGCCCAAAACCTGGGCATCGTTGCCCGGGCTTGCCGTAAAGGTAACCGCCACGCCGGGGCATATGGCATCAGTAAGCGATGCCGAAACCGTTACCGAAGTAAGCACCGATGGGTCGGTAGAAACTGTGTAAGTCGCAGACGGGTCTGAGTCTACCGGTTCGCAATAATCATGGTTGGTTACTACGCAGGTTACTCTATCACCGGTTTTGAGGCTGCTTGATGTAAAATCTTTACCGCCGGTATAAGCGGTTGTACCATTTACCTGCCAGTTATAAGTGGCGTGCGTGCCTTCGCCCTGTGTTGTTGCAGTAAACGATATAGGGCCGCCATCGCAACGGGCGGCTGTGGTTGGTACAATAGCTATAGTTGGTTTAGGCAGTGCGATGGCGGTAACGGTAAAGGGCATTTCGGTTGTTTGGCCAAGGTTATCCTGCGCAATCAATTTTACCGCAACCGTCTGGCCTATGGCTAGTGGCGTGCCTGCTGCCGGCGTTTGGGTTATGGTTATTTTGTTGGCGCAGGTGCTTAGGGCTACGGCATTGGTACTGTAATCGGGCAGGTAGGCCGGGCACCTTAACGCAGCCGGAATCTCTACGTTATTCTGCACGCTGGTAAACGCCAATGCGCTTATTATGGTTACCGGTACCGTAACCTTGGCGGCATTACTCTTGTTGGTATTATCCTTCGGCCCGGGTTTGCCGCTGCCGGCAATAGTGGTTACTTTACCGGCCGGCGTAATTTTGCGTATGCGGTGATTGTCAGAATCGGCAATGTAAAGGTTATCTGATGGGTCGATACCGATGCCCTGGGGGTTATGAAACCTGGCTTTCTGTAAGTTGCCATCTGCGAATCCTTCCGAGGAGCCGCCGGCATAAATTGAAAATTGCCCATCCTGCGTAATTTTATAAATAACTGCGCCGGAGGAACCTACAAAGATATTGCCCTTGCTATCAACCACAAGGCGGGCAAAACCGGCAGCAGAGGGCACGATATAAATAGGTGTGACTACGCGATTTGGCGTTATTTTATAAACACCGTTGCCGTTATTATAAGCGTTGGTGCTTACGAACATGTTGCCGCTTTTATCGAAAGTGAGGCCCGTTATCCCGGCAAAACCGCTTGCAAATGGGGTAACGGTGCTGCCATCAAGCGATACCTTGAATATGTTTGTTTTATCGGCAATGAAAATATTGTTTGATGCATCAATGGCTATCGACTCGGGCGTGAACGTATTGCCGCCGTTTGCGGCCCTTAGCGCAGGCCCGGCAAAAGTGATGGTAAGGCCTTCGGGGGTTATGCGCCTTACGGCGTTGTTGAATACGTCGCACACGTAGGTGTTTCCCTGCGCATCGTTGGCCAAAGAGAGCAGATTGGCGCTAAAGCCAACGTTTGCCCCAATTCCCTCGCGGTATCCGTTTACGCCGCCGGCGAGGGTGGTAACGCGGGTATCGGTGCCGTACTTCCTTATCTTGGTAAAGGCCTGGTCTGATACATACAGCGCCCCCGACGAAGCATCGTAAGAGATAGCGCTTGGTTCATCAAACTCGGCGTTCAGTGGGTCGGCAGGGTCGGGGCCGTAGCCTGCGCCAATGGTTATCATTTGCTGGCCCAAATCCTCGCAGGTAAACTCGGCGGTTGGCCTTATGGTAATGGTTAATGGCGGTGTTTGGGGGCCGGGCGTAATTTTGGCCAGCTGCTCTGCCGTTACGATGTAGTTGCCAAACTGATCTAAAGCAAAGGTAAAGGGCCCGGGCTGGGCTTCAACGGTTGGCTTGGCAAAATCGGGTTCGGGGGCAACTTTTATCTCCTGCGGAACCGGCGGGGCCGCATCATAGTCGGTATTGCCGGCTTGCATGGCAGTAATGATAGCTGTGCCGGGGCCGGTTAAATGTATTTTGCCATTGGCAATGGTGGCTACCGCAAAATCGCTGCTGGTATAGGTAATGGGTATGGTTGGGTTGGTGCTGGTAGCGCCGGGGATGATATCCTGGTCGCCCACGGTAGCATCGGCCAGCGGGCCAAAAGTAATCACCTGTGGTTTCAACTGCGCCTCGCGCACCTCCAGCGTGAACGTGTAGGCGCCTTTGCCCGAAGTATTATAGGCCAAAACCGAATAGTTGGACGTCTGTATCTTCGACAACGGGGTGCCGCTTATCTCACCGGTAGCACTATTGAAGGTGAGGCCAGGCGGCAAAGCGGGCGAAATGGTATAGCCGGTTGTGGTTATTTTTCGTATTACGTTATTGCGTTCGTCGGCAACGTATAAGTTGCCCAGGTTATCTATTTCAATGCCTGCCGGGCCGTTGAGGGGGCCGCTGGCAATATTTTCTACGATATTGTCTGTACCCAGCCGCCTGATAATGCCGCTGCCATAATCGGCTACGAATATCGTCCCCGCAGCATCACGTACGATACCCGAAGGCAGGCTGAACCTTGCGCTGAGGAAAAGGCCATCGAAAGTGCCACTGAAGAAACTACCCGCTACGGTGTTTACGTTATTGTCATCGTCCAGCCCGCGGATATGCGAATCGTCGCCAATATAAAAAAGGCCATTACTGCCAAAATGTATAGCAATCGGCGCGTTCAGCTTTGCTGCTGGCCCCTGCCCGTCTACCCAGCCGGCCGTACTGCCTGCTATCTCAGCCGCCGTGCCATCCAGCCCAAGGTGGCGTATGCGGTTGTTTCCGTAATCGGCAACAAAAAGCCCGCCTGTTTTATCAACCGCAAGGCCGGTTGGCTGGTTGAATCGCGCAAACGAGCCTTGCGAATTTACCAGGCCCGACGCGCCGGGTAAACCGGCCAAGGTGCTAACCGTACCCGTCGGGGTAATCATCCTGATGGTGTGGTTGTTCCGGTCGGCAACAAACACGTTGCCCAACTTATCAATAGTTATACCGGTTGGCGCGTTAAATGTGGCAATAAGATAGGCCCCATCCGCAGAACCTACGGCCCCCGTGCCCGCAAAGGTAGATACGTCGCCCGCAGGGGTTATCTTCCGTATCTTGTTGTTGCCTACATCGGCCACATACAAATTGCTCGCAGCATCAAATTTAAGGCCGAAGGGGGCTCTAAAACTGGCTTGCAGTCCATTTGCATCGGTAGCGCCGGGCGAACCGCTGCCGGCAAAGGTAGTTATCTGCCCAAAAATGGTTGCAGGCACCGCGCCGCCCAACTGGGTTGGTATCAGCGGGGTTATGGGCGTGCCCACTTTAAAGGAGTTTACGTCGGGGTAGCTTATTTTGGGTGCCTGCCCATAGCTCTTACTTACGGCCATAAGGGCCATTATGCAGATAGCGATATGGGATATCCGTTTCAGCACGGCTTATGCATCATTTTATCTTTCTGGGTGTTACGCCTTGGTTGGTGATTTTTACAGGCTGTATAAGCCCATTGGCATCAAACACCAGTTTATCTATACAGGTTACGCGGTGGTTGCCATCGGTTTCGGTTAAAGGGCGGCGGTGGTAAATAATATACCAATCATCGGTACCCGGTACGTTAATTACCGAGTGATGGCCCGCGCCGGTTGCCACGCTGGGGTCCTGCTTTAAAATCACATCTATTTTTTTGAAGGGGCCGTTGATGTTATCGCCCACGGCGTAAGCTACGCGGTAATCGGGGCCGGTCCAGCCACCTTCAGACCACATGAAATAGTATTTGCCCTTGCGCGTAAACATTACAGGACCCTCTACATAGCCTTCCGGCGTAATCTCGCGGAAAAGGGTACCATCGGCAAGAGGTACAATGGCTGTAAAATCATTGTTCAGCTTCGCGATGTTGCAATGCCGCCAGCCGCCGTAAATGATGTAGTACTGCCCATCAGTATCCTTAAACACAAATTGGTCTATCGGCTGCGCCCCGTTGTAGAATTTATCTATTAAAGGCTTGCCCAAATAATCTTTAAAAGGCCCCTCGGGCTTATCGGCAACGGCAACGCCTATGCCGCCCAGGGTCTGGTCATTCTGGATATCGTTGGCACCGAAAAAGAAATAATATTTGCCGTCTTTTTTAACGATGGCGGGTGCCCACATGGCGCGTTTTGCCCATTTTACATTGGAGGAATCGAGCACATTGGCGTGCTTGGTCCAGTTCACCAGATCGGGCGAGGAGAAGGCATCGAAATGTACTTGTTGCTCATACTTATCAGAGTAGGTAGGGTACACCCAATATTCCTTGCCGAATATGGTAGCTTCCGGGTCGGCATACCAGCCTTGTACGATTGGGTTGCCCGACGTTTTTTTCTTAGCAGATTTTTGTGCCGATGCAAATTGCAGGCAAAGAGCAGAAAATAGTGATATAGTTATAAGTATTCGTTTCATGCTTATTTTAACGAGGCTACGATGTAGCCAATTAATTCTTTAATATAGGTGTTCCATTTGCCAAMCACGCCGGTATCGGGCCATATATCCATAAAAGATATGCTGCCTCGGTTTGTCTTATCATAATCGCAAGGGTAAGCCACAACCGGTATGCCCGCTTTTTTGAAGATGAGTAGTGCCCGCCGCATATGGAAAGCTGAGGTTACCAGCAGGTAGGGCGGCTTTAATCCTGATTTTTGCAGGAGGGGTTTTGAGAGCGACGCATTTTCGAAAGTATTGCGGGCATGGCTCTCAATCAATACAGCACTGTCGGGGATGTTAAGCTTACGTAGCTCGGCCTGCACGAAAAGCCCTTCCTGGAACCCATCGGGGTTGAGGTTGCCATTACCGCCCGTAAACAACAGGTGCGATGCGGTGCCGTTTTTCAACAGTTTAACGGCCTCGGTGTAGCGGTCATCAGCATCGTTGAAAAAGCCGTGCTTGTTTTCGTCCTCTGATACGAATCCGCCCAATAAAATAATGCTGCTGAATTTGGTATTGTCGGGGTTATAAGCCTTTACATCCCACAGGTTTGAGTAAAACTTAATCAGCAATGGATTGCCGAAAACGTAGATGATAGCCACCGCAGCAATCAACAGCTTGCGCCGCCTTTTAGGGTTTTTGGTAATGATGGCATACACCAACAAACCAAAAGCCCATATAAAAGGCAGTATAAGGATATATAATACTTTGGAAAGGATAAAATACATGGTATTAAATGGCGGTACAATTTAACTCATTTTTATGTTAAATGGGTTGTAACCTGTAATTTATTATACGCGTCTGATAACTTAAACGAAACAGTTTAAAAAACGCAGGAGGCAAAAAGGGCAAATGCGTTCGCGCAAGGATGGTGAGTGATGACAGGCCCGTGGCGTTTAATTACGCCCGGGCTTTGTTGTATAAATTGTGGGCGTACTCACCCGGCCGCACCCTTCTTATCAATGTCATTAAAGGGTTTTCCAAAGCTGGAATTTCCTGGAAAGTTATAGCTAAAACGGGCGCGGTTTACTGGAAAAAGCTGGAAATAATTCCGGGGGCCGAACAGGTATCATTTAGCCAAAAACGGCCACTCCAGCTTGGAATGGCCGTTTTTGCGTTTTTGCAGAAATAAGGTCAAAAACACCCAAAAAGCTAAGAAAAACTCCGAAAAACACAGATTTTTTACGGCTTTTTGGGTAAATTCAGGCTTGTAGAAGGAGGAAAAACGGCAGGCTGAGCTTTCCTCGGTAGGCTTAAGTTTGCCTGATTTATCCAACATTTTCTATAAAATACAACCGGACAAAAGGGCTCTGCCCGCTTACCTATACTACCACGTTCTCCATCCCGTATTGCTTCAATACATCGGCAGGCACGCCTTCCCATTTGTTGGGCGAGTTTCCCGCGAAGCCGAGGTCTTGTATCCCCATTTTGGTGGTAAAGAAGCCTGTAGCCGTTAAATCGCGCATGCGGTTAAAGAATGCTACACCCTGCTGCATTTCGGGTTTGGCTTTTGCAGGGTAGGCAATCTGGTCTACCAATTGTATTTGCTGCGCCGATGTACTAGCCACGAAAGTTTTGCCGAAGCGGTTGAGGCTCTGCACATCCAGCCAGCGTAAGCCGCCGCGCATAGGCAGTTGGTGCTCGGGTATATCTTTTACGATGAATTCGATGAATTCCGGCACCTTCGCATCCGTGGCACTGCCCGATTTATCGTCCTTAGGGATGATGATATCTGCCAGTATTGCAACGGTGGCCATCTCGTGGTCGGTAAAGAATTTATCGGCTAACAGCTTCTTTTCCCGTTCAACCTCTGCGGGTTGGCGACCGGGTGTGCCCTCCGCGCCATCAGTCACGGTTGCCGCCGTATTATTATTATCGGGCGTTTTGCAGGCTTCCAGCAATACCGTTGCCGATAGCGTGCCCAGGCCAAGTGCCTTTAGTGAGTCGCGTCTGTTCATGATGCGTTATACGTTGAGTTTTTTACGTTGAGCCAAAATATATTCTGCGGTGCGCATGCTTAGGGCCAATATGGTCCAGGTGGCGTTTTTATCGCCCTGCTGTACAAAGGGTGCGGCATCTACCACGAACAGGTTGCGGCAATCATGCGCCTGGCAATACTTGTTCAGTGCCGATTTGGATGGGTCGTTACCCATGCGGATAGTGCCAACCTCGTGGATGATCTTGCCGGGTGCTTCCAGCCCATAATTGGTGTCGGCACCTTGTTTAGGGCCGTGTATGGCACCCATGTTATGCAGTACTTCTTCAAAGGTATCCTGCATGTGCTTTGCCTGGTTTATTTCGTCGTTGGTCCAGGTGTAGTTAAAGCGCAAAACCGGGATACCGAATTTATCAACCACATTAGGGTCTATCTCGCAATAGTTCTCGGCACGGGCAATAGCGGTACCACGACCGGCCATGCCCACCTGGGTGCCAAAAAAGCGGCGGTAATCATCTTTAAGCGATGCGCCGTAGCCGCCGGCTTCTTTAGGTTTGCCATCCCTATCGGGCACCAGCCCGTTCATTTTATGCATGTTGAAGCCAAAGCCGTACGATGGCATGTGCAAGCCGCCGCCGTATTCGATATGATACCCGCGCGGGAAGTTGAGTTTCTTATTATCCAGCCACCATGGCGAGTAGATGTGTACGCTGCCCACGCCGTCTTCGTTGTAGCGTTTGCGATCCAGCAATTGGGGCAAAAAGCCGCCCGCGCTTGAGCCTGTAGAATCGTGCAGGTATTTGCCTACCACACCGCTGCTGTTGGCCAAACCACCCGGATGGGCAGATGATTTGGAGTTGAGCAATATACGCGCCGATTCGCCTGCGCTGGCACCCAATATCACCGTTTTGGCGTTTACCTGGTACTCCTGCATATCGTCTTTACTTACATAGGATACGCCGGTGGCCAGGCCATCCTTATCCGTCAATACCTCGCGTACCATGGCGTTGGGTATAACCTTCAGGTTACCGGTTTTGATGGCCGGTATAACCAGGCACGATGATGCCGAAAAATCGCCGTAAATTTTGCAGCTGCGACCGCATTGCCCGCAAAAGAAACAGGCGCCACGGTCTTTATTGCCAGGCAAGGCTTCGGTAAGTACCGATCCGCGGCCTGGGATGACCTTTACGCCCGCTTTGCGCGCACCCTGCGTTATAAACAGTTCGTTCAAACGCGGCTTTGGCGGTGGCAAAAAGATGCCATCCGGTTCGCTTTCTATATTTTCTTTGGTGCCGTAGATGCCTATCAGGCGGTCTACCTTGTCGTAAAAGGGTTTTACGTCGTCGTAGGTAATCGGCCAGGGATCGGTGAGCCCGTCTGTCGGCTGGAAATCCTGCGGCCCCATCCTGAGGCTTATGCGGCCCCAATGGTTGGTGCGCCCGCCCAGCATACGCGAGCGGAACCAGTAGAACTCTGTTTTATCTTTAGTGGTATATGGTTCGCCCTCTATCTCCCAGCCGCCGAACGCCGCATCGAAGTCGCCGAAGGGCCGGGTACTGCTTGCGCCCCTGCGTGCCGATTCCCATGGCCATTTCAATTGCATCGAATCTTTCTGCGGATCGAAGAACGGACCGGCCTCAAGCATCAATACTTTAACGCCTGCATTGGCCAGTACATAGGCAGCCATGCCACCGCCCGCGCCCGAGCCTACCACCACCACATCGTACGTGGTGCCCGATTTTTTTATCTGTAAATCTTCCATTAGAAAATATCCCGGTTGAGGGTCGTGCCTAAAGTTGTTTTATGGAGATGTTTTTGTAGCAAACTACCGCGCCGTGGCCCTGTAAAGCAATATGGCCTTTAGGATATTTGGCAAAACCTTCCCATGTTTTGAATTTGCTTGCGTTCAGCATTTCGGTCCACTCGGGGCTGCCTATGGTTACATCAACGGTTTGCACGCCATTTAGCCAAAAGGTAAGATGGCCGTTCTGTTTACGTAACTTTACCTTGTTCCATTCGCCGGCTGGTTTTGCAGCGGTGGCAGGTGCGCCCTTCATATCATATAAGCTACCAGCCAGGTGGGTAGGATTTTTATTATCTTCAGCTTCCTTATTGTCCAAAACCTGCATTTCGATACCGGTTAAGTAAGTAGCGTCTAATGATGGGTCTTCGTGCACGCCGAAGATGATACCGCTATTGCCGCCTTCGGCAATCTTCCAATCTATGCTCAGCTCAAAGTTTTCGTATTCGGCATCGGTAAGCAAGTCTGCTGCCTCTGTAGATTTCGGGTCGAGCTGTAAAGCGCCATCAACTACCGACCACGCGCCCGCGCCTGTTTTGTTGTATGAGTGCCAGCCGGTGGTGGTTTTGCCATCGAATATTTTCGTTGTTTTTTGGGCAGATGCCGTGTAACCGATTGCCGATAACGCCAAAGCGCTTAAGATTAATTTTTTCATGCTGTTTCGTTTTAGCAGCACGAGCGGGCTGCGTTTTTGTTTAGTTTGGTAGTAAAAGTAGTATTTATTTTATTGGATGCTACGTTAACGTGCGATCATTCTAAAAAAGTATAAACCCTAATAAAGGTAAGAGCCGGGAAAGGTGCCATATGACTTATCGAGTCGCCTTTCCCGGTATCTTGTTGTCGTTATAGCTTGGGTATCCTGGTAGGCGCATCCTTGCCGGCTACTATAGAGCGCGAACTCAAGGCTATTGCCCTTATGGTTGCCACGATGTTGCTTACATCCATGCTGCTGAACTCATCTTTAACCGAATGGTATAGTTTATCGGTATCAATCTGGTCGGTACTGATAGTGTGCGCGGGCACGCCCAGGGCGGCCAGCGTTGCGTTATCGCTGCGGTAGAATAGATTCTGTTGCGGGTAAGGATCCGGGTAGAATTTGAATGCCGTGCCCTCCAGATTGCTTTGCAGTATCTTGCCAAAATCCGACCGCTCATAGCCGGTGATGAATGCCGAATTCTCGCCGAATTTGGAGGCCTTGCCAATCATTTCGATGTTGAACATGGCTACCACTTTATCTGGGTCCATTTGTTTAGAGAAGTATTGCGAGCCGTAACCTCCAATTTCTTCTGCGGTAAATGCCACGAAGATGAGCGTGCGCTCGTTATTGTTCAATTTTTTGTAATACTTGGCCAGCTCGATAACAGCGGTTGTACCCGATGCATCATCGTCGGCCCCGTTGGCAATGCTATCGCCCTCCATTGGTTTAAGGATGCCCAGGTGATCGTAGTGGCCCGAGAATACCACGTATTCATCCGGCTTTGATTTGCCGGAAATCATCCCCGCAACGTTGAACAAAGGTTTCTCTTCGGTTTTGGCTTCGTAGTTAACGGTAAGTGATTTTACATCGTCCATACCGGCCATCACAAAAACAATAGGATTATCTGCACCGGCAACACCTTTAAAAGATGTGCCTCCGCGTTTTGCGCGCGCAACCAACCTTTTAAACATGGCCGAGTAGCTGGTATCTACCAGTACGATACTCGTCTTGCTGTTTTTTAATATTGCCTGGTATTCGGCTATCAGGTTTTTACCAGCGGCAATTTTCACCACCTCCACACCATCAAGACTGGCCCAGTTGAACGAGCCTGATGCGTTAACTGCAAACTTATCAGCCGACACATCGCTACCGTTCAGGGTAACCTTGGCGCTTACAGGCGTGGTGCGCAGCATGCTGAAGTTTTGCCTGAAGCCCTTTGCGCCCGCAAGCGGTTTTATGCCCGCTGCCTTAAATTCGCCCTCGATAAAGGTTGCCGCTTTATCAATGCCCGGCGTAAAGGTACCGCGGCCTTGCATATCGTCGGCACTGAGCGTTTTGATGATGCGTTCTACGTCATCCTGTTTTATCAGTTTGTCTACGTCCTGCCCAAAGCTGTATGCCGATGTTGCCACCAGGGCAAGGGCTGCTATAAATTTTTTCATGCTTATTTTACTTTTGATGATAACCAGTTGTTGCGGAAATCCTGTTGTTCTTTAGTCAATTCGCGGCCTGCTTTTTCAAACAGTACCACTTCGTAGGCCGGGTTTTCTTCCAACGTGATGACGGTTTCGTGTATGCCTGCGCGGTTTTTAAAGGTAACGGCAATCTTATCGCCTGGCTTTTTGCCAGCCAATACCTCGGTAAAGGCGGCAGCGTCCTTAATATCCTTGCCATCGGCTTTGGTTATCACGTCGCCTGCATCTATGCCGGCCTTGTATATAGGCGTACCCGCAGTGGTGTTGGATATGATGGCAAAACCATCGGCATCGCTCACACGCGCCTGCCCCGAGCGGCCACGGCCACCGGCTCCTCCTAAGGGGCCAACCCAGCCTTTACCCGGCTGCGCACGGCGCAATAGCATACCTGCCTTGGCCAGCAAAGCTTCGTAATCGTTCTTCTCAATACCGTTTATATAGCGTTTAAAGAAATCGGCAGCAAATTTGGGGTTCTTGGTGAGGCTGCCTAAATCTGATTGTAAGTCGGCAATGGTATAAGGGCGCATGGTTTTGCCCCTTGCCAGCCATACCTGGCGCATATAATCGTCCAGCGTGAGATGGAACTCGCTGCGGAGGCGCAAATCGAGCGCGAGGGCCGTTGCACCGCCATAGGTATAATAGCTGGTGAACATATTGGTTTGGTTGTTCGGGTCGATAGATACGCCCGCATCGGCAAACACAGCGTAGCGGCTGGCATCAGCAGGAGAATACTTCGCTGCGCCCTGGGTGTTTAACGCCTGGTTCACCAAACCGGCTATGGTGCGGGTATAATCTTCAACGGAGTTGATACCGGCCCTGGCCAAAACCAATTCGCCGTAGTATTGGGTAAAGCCCTCGGCAAACCAAAGTTCCGCGCTGATATTGGCGTGGGTAAAGTTGAATGGCTCCAACGACTTGGGGCGGATGCGCTTTACGTTCCAGCTGTGGAAGTATTCATGCGAGAACGTACCTATGAGCCTGGTCTCAAAACCCTCTACCTTTGGCGCAGGCTGTACGATGATTGTAGAGTTGCGGTGCTCCATGCCATCGCCCGATGTATTTGGATGTACGTCCTGCAAAAAAGTGTACTCGCCATTATCGTAAACAGGCAGTTCGCCAAAAACGGCTTTTTCTTCCAGCACCATCTTCTGCACCATTTTGGCAAAATTATCAATCACGGCCTGGCTATCGTCTGAGTGGGTGGTAAGGTTTATCTTCTCGGGCTTGCCGTTGTTATCAACCGTCCAGCTGTTTATTTTGTAGGCCGATAGCTCAGTAGGGCTATCCATCAGGTATTGCAGGTCGGGCGCGCTGTAAACGTTATCGCCTTCGGGTTTCAGCTGGGTGGCTACTTTCCAGCCATACTTGTCAGCATCATTGAACTGTATTTTGATGGGCCTTTCGGTTTGGCCTTCTGCCCACATCAGGGTGGCTGGCATGTTGAGGTGGGCGTGGCTGGCATCAACACTGGCGTAGGTACCGTCGGTCCAGTTGGCAAAAAGTGTATAGCTTATTTTTACGGTTTCGGTAGTGCCTTGTATCTCGTAAAAATCGCCCTCTATTTGTTTGATAATCAGCGGCACGTTATCGGCACCTGTAGCTTTTAAGTTATAGATATTCTTGCCGAATTCGTGCGTCGCGTAACGACCGGGAGAGGAACGGCTCATGTGTATCTTGAGCGCACCGCCGGGCGCCTGCGGAATGGTAAGCAGTACTTCGGCTTCGTGGTGTACCGCGTTAGGGAATG
This sequence comes from Mucilaginibacter sp. P1_D10, assembly GCF_056406215.1. Lineage (NCBI taxonomy): Bacteria > Pseudomonadati > Bacteroidota > Sphingobacteriia > Sphingobacteriales > Sphingobacteriaceae > Mucilaginibacter > Mucilaginibacter sp. P1_D10. Next base: position 48,842 of record NZ_JBFUAP010000025.1, read on the forward strand.
AGATGGTATAGTAAATGGCCTTTTGCTTTTGGGCCATAGCCGATGCAGCCAGCATAGTAGCTGCCGCAAGCGTAAATAGTTTCTTCATGAAATGGGTAAATTACGGCGTTGAAGTTAACATTTAATAGCTAAACGTTTTCTATCAATTTTATTACAGGAAGGAGAATGGTGAGTAGGGAGTGGTTGATGGAGGTATGCGCTTACCTTTCATAGATAAGCACTTTGTCTTTCTCTATAAAGGGATACAAGTGAGCAGAAACACCGTTTGACGATACAAGGTCAACATTTTTATGAAGTTTGTCTTGTAAATCGGCCTGCATGGTTACGAAACCAAGCCCTATGTGCGTAGAATAATCAAGGTCTACCAGGATATCCACATCGCTATAAGCATCAGCTTCATTGCGCGAATACGAGCCAAAAAGATATGCCTTTAAAACCGGTTGGGTTTCAAAATAATCTTTTACAATGGCTATATCGCTGGCTGATAACTGCATATCCAAATATAACAAAATTTAATATTTGATTTACTTATATACATCAATCATAACTCTGCCGCCCGAAATCGAATTCGGATTGCGCCGTGATAACCCGCTTTCGCCGGTCAATATCGGTATCAAGGTTATGGTCGTATGTGCCATCGGTAACAGCTATCTCGCGGTCTTTATCCTTATCGGCAAAATGCACGTTCGCCTCGGCAATTTTGGCGATGGCGGTATCGTACGGGCCCTTTGGCGACATTAGTTTCACGAACACCGGCAAACATTCGAACAGGATAAACAGGTAACCGATAAAAGATATAGCCAGATAAGTATCCAGATCGCGCGAGCCGTCTACGTTGTACGAAAGCTGCCCAAGCGCCCAGTTACGATCGGCAAAGCCGGCCACGTTCGACAGGCTATCCAGCTGGTGCTCATTGAAAAGGCGGGTGGCGTTCACACCTTCATAATCTTTGCGCCGGCTTAGGTAAGTATCCATCTGCCCCAGGTTATCAGTCACCGTTTTCAGGCGGTCTTCTTTCTCTTTAAGCACCTGCTCTTTTTGCTTGGCGTAGGTGCCATACCCGGTGATGCCAGATGTTTGGTTGGTTTTATCGCCAAAAACCTCCTGGTTTAGCTGGTAGCGCGAGCGATTGATGTCGCGTTCCAGTGAATCTTTTTCCTTTTTCAGGTCGGTATTCTTGCCCAGCTCCTGTGCATATTTCTGAGAGTAGGTTTTCTGCAGCGAATCTATCTTGCTGTGCTGCCCTTTTAGGTAAGCCGTCTTAAGTTTCTGGCGTATTTCTTTGTCGAAAATCTTCAGTTCCAGCGGGCGCGAGATAACCACGCCTATCATAATGGCCAATAATATCCGCGGCGAGGCCTGCAATATCTGCTGGTTGGTACTGCCCTCTTTGTTTATGCTGGATACGATGTACCTATCCATATTAAAGATTGCCGTGCCCCACAACAGGCCGAAAAGTATAGCGAAGCCAACGGCAAAAGCATCGCCGCTGAATACGAAATACATAGCATAACCGCCTGATAACGAAGCAAACAGGGCCGTGAAAAATATAGTAGCCCCAATGCCTACGTATTTATTATGCTCTATGGGGTATTTCTTTAAAGTATCTATATGCGCTCCGGAACAGAACCAAAAAAACCGGTTAATCTTCTTCATTTAAACTAGCAATTGTACTATATACAATTACCTATGAAACGCACTTAGCCTCTTATTGTTACAAAAACCGGCCAATTATTTGATTGAGAAAAAACATACCTTTGGCTAATAATAATAATTACGATGAAAGAAATTAGCGTACAGGAACTAAAAGAGAAATTAGATAGCGGCGAAGATTTTCAACTGATTGATGTTCGCGAGGATTTTGAATACGAAACCTCTAACCTTGGCGGCAAGCATATCCCGCTGGGCGGCATACTGATAGAAGCCGACCAGGTTGAGAAAGACAAGCCGGTGGTAATCATGTGCCGCAGTGGCAAACGCAGCTCGGTAGCTTTGCACCAGCTTGAAGCGCAGGGATATACCAATCTTTATAATTTAAAAGGCGGCATTTTAGCCTGGCAGGCCGAAATTGACCCAACCATAAGCGTTTATTAATATGGGCAAGAAATTAGCGCTAAACGTACTGTATAACGTATGCATATTTGTTGCCCTGGCAATTGCATACGAGGGCGTTATACGCGGGCAGTACGCTTACCTGTTGGCCTCAGTTTTTATAGTAGCCGTAGTTATCGCCCTTAAAATGAAGCTATTAAAAGAGGTGAAGGAAACCACCCGGAAGCCTTAAAATCACCCTCTCCAAAATAAAGCGGCGCGTTGGTAACAATGCGCCGTTGTTATATTCTAATACCTAAATACCTTTCTATTTAAACTCACCCCCACCCCACCCCACCATGTTTTTAGCAATAGTTGGCATCATTATTCTTTTTGTAGGCGTACTGGTAAAACGTTCTCCCGAGCCTGCCGGTAAATTTGGCGGCATTGTGGCCGTTGTTGGCGGGCTTATAACCGTATTGGGACTAGGGCTATCGTCTGTAACAGTGATAGATTCCGGTCGTGTTGGCGTGCAGGTGCTGTTTGGCAAGGTACAACCGGATGTTTTGGAGAGCGGGCTGCACTTTGTCAATCCGCTGGTAAAGGTTACTAATTTTGATGTGCGCACCCAGAACTACACCATGAGCGCCCAGCATAACGAGGGCGATATAGCCGGCGATGACGCCATACGTGTGCTATCGTCTGACGGGTTGGAAGTTACGGTTGACCTTACGGTGTTGTTCAATGTACGCTCCACTAAAGCTCCTTTTATTTTACAAAGCATCGGGCCTGATTATGTTAATAACATCGTGCGTGCGGTAGCAAGGACCGCCATACGCGATAACGCTGTTAACTACGCAGCGGTAGACTTATACTCGGTAAAAAGGCAGGAATTCCAGAACAGGATAAACCGTACCATTGCCGCCAGCTTTACTAAACGCGGACTTGAACTTGAGCAGATATTGATACGTAACATCTCCTTACCATCATCTGTTAAAGCCAGTATCGAATCGAAGATAAACGCCGAGCAGGAGGCTCAGAAGATGACCTTCGTGCTGCAAAAAGAACGCCAGGAAGCCGACCGCAAACGCGTTGAGGCACAGGGCATTGCTGATTATCAAAAGATACTTTCTACCGGTTTGTCTGACAGGCAATTACAATACGAAAGCATCATAGCGCAGAAGGCGATTGCACTATCACCGAATGCTAAGGTTATCATCATCGGCAACAACAAGGGGACGCCAATATTGCTGAGTGACAGGTAATGATTTATTGCTGCTTAAATAGCTCGAATCGATAGGTTATGGAGTATTCTATTTTTAAATTTTCGGATATCTTCAGTCTGAAACTTCCATCTGACTGGGCCGAATACGATGATGGGGATGACCTCGCCGCATTTTTCAACACAGTAAAATGGAGCGGAAATTTAAGAATAACTCCGATAGTTGTGGAATCTTCAAAAACAGCTTCGTTAGTAAACTCTCAGCTGATAAATAAACCAAGTGCGACTATGGTTACATTGGGAAAATGGCAAATGGTTTTTTACAGCAGCATCTCTAGTGATGCAGAGAACTTGATTTATTATTGGATTGCCGGTAAAAAGAGCACATTGTTCGTGTGTTCTTTTACCGTAGACACATCAACATGCAACTCCGAAGAAAGTCATAAAGAATTATCTGTTGTAAAAACTATTTTGTCAAGTATAGCACTTGAATATTAATAGGTCAATTCTTATTAAAGGCTAAACTTCAGCAACACCCTCTACCTAAAATATCCCGCATACTCCGCCGGTATCTCTTTTATAGGCTTGATTATGATATCTTTATAGTAAACTTCCGCGGCTTCGCTTTGTAGTTGCAGCTTGCCATGGGTGAGGGGTTTTATCACGTCGCCATCTTTGTAGCGGGAGTTTTTTAGGGCCATTACTACTTTGCCATTTACGATGTGCAGGCTTTTATCGCCGTAGGTAATCAGCTCAATTTCATTCCATTGGCCTATGGGTTTATCCATTTTGGTGCCGGCCTCGCAAAAGCCGCCGTTGCCTGTAGAGCCGCCCAGGGATGTCCACTGCCCGTTCGGGTTGAATTTGTAGCTGCTGTCTTTCAGCGCTTTAGCATCCGCCATGGAGCTTGACTGCGACCAGTAATCGCCGGTGCTGTTCTCTACCACCTGGAACTCCTGGCTCAGCATCCAGGTGCGGAACCATTCTACCCCGCATTTGCCCTGCGAGTGGTATAGTAAACCGCTGTCTTTCAACTCGTTCAACCTTGGCACCCATTTTTTAGCGCCCCAACGGAATTTCAGTTTCAGGTGATAATTGGCAAAATCCTGCTTGGTAAAAAGACAGCCGTATATCTCGCCGGTAATTTTCAAAACAGGCTGTCCATCCTCCATTACTATCGAGAACACATTGTTTTTGTTTACGTTGTACCCTATCGGTTTGATTTCCACACCATTACTATCTACCGGGGGCTTGCCATTGTAGCCCACTTTGTGGTAAAAGCTTTGGTAAGTTTCCCATTTGCTGAGGGTTTTATCCAGCAGCGGGGTCCATTCAGAAGGAATTTGAAAGGAGGTGCCCGAGAGCAGCAGCACCATGAGGCAAAAGCAGGCTGATAACTTTTTCATATGATAATTTATGGTTACTAATTTCCTGAAATTAAACCGTTGCGCCTAATGCAAAAACACCCAAAAATGCGCAAAATTACTGTCGAAAATCTCCGTGTTTTTATAACAATGGGCCATAAAAAGGGATGTTTTTATCAAAAATTGAGCATCAAAGCGCCCGATAGTTTAAACCCCTTCCTGTCCACCCCGTTTAGTTGGGTTTTTTCGGTTTGGCCCGCGGTCAAAAACAACTCGTCTACCCCCTCGCCGGTTTGCCAGGTAAAATATCCCGCACCGATATTCACCCCGATATTTTTGGTGATGGCGTATTGCAGGGCTGCGCCGGCATCCAGTCCGTAGCCATTGGCAGTATGCCGGTAGCTCACCGGGTGTTGGAACGATGGGATAAGGTTCCAGTCGGCTTTGGCTTTATAGTCGGCCTGGGTATAACTAACCGTGGCGGTGGCACTCAGCTTTTTTGTGAGCCGGAGTTGCGCCAGGGCTTTCACGAAGGGACCTTTCCAATCGGTATCGTACATGCTATTCAAATCGGGGTATTGGCCGCTGCGGTCGTACAGATGCAGGGATTGCTTACCGGCATAATAGCCAGCATAAGGCGTAAGCGAGAATCCATCGGTATGGATTAACTTATAGCCGATCCCTGCGTAAATATCCCGTGTGAAGCCTTTGTCCGCATCGAACAATTGGTCGTACGCCGGGTTGGTACGGTTATCGCCGTTATAGTCGTTATCCCGTACGGTGCCCGATTTTATCGCCGTGCGTTCGTACCCACCCGTGAGAAGCAACTTGCCCCCAAAATTCCATTGCAGGGATGCCGCTAACGATTGCCCGCCCAGCTTCTTCCATTGCAGCTCCGAATAGATATTGGGATTCTGCCCATCCTGGTTCCCAGCGATCGACCATTTGACGTCCTCGCGCTGGTAATCTGTAGACAGACTAACCTGCAGCTTATCCGGCTGGCTTTGCGCGTGGAGCACCCCGGCAAACGCCAGGGCATAAATAAGGGCAATAAGATGTTTCCTCATCAGGTAAATAATACAATGGTATTGGTTCGGCCTTGGCAAGCCATAAATGCAAGCTAAAGCTAAGGCATTTTTTTGGGATTGCAATTTATAGGATATCGATGGGGTTGAAACTTTGGGTGTCCGAAAGATTTTTTCAATTCCTCTCTTGAGAGGGGGCGCGGTGGATGGTGTTGTGGCAGGGGTGTGTTCGCCACCATGCAACGGCGCAATGCATAGCGTAAAACACACCCCTTCACCCCTCTCAAGAGGGGAATCGCACATCCCCCGCTTTGGAAATCCCCCCCCCCAACCCGCTAACCCCCTCTTTTTTCCCCCACAAATACCTATATTTAAAAAAATTACCAACGCTTCCCACATGAAAAAACTACTACTGCTTGCCTTAACCGTCATATCCTTATCTGCATCGGCCCAAAACGCCGCTACCCGTAAACTCATCAGTGCCAAAGCCGATGCATTGCAGGCTAAGATTGTAGCCTGGCGGCGCGATTTCCACGAGCACCCCGAGCTGGGCAACCGCGAGGTGCGCACGGCAGGCATTATTGCAGCCCATTTAAAGTCGCTGGGGATAGAGGTGCAAACCGGCGTGGCCACAACCGGCGTAGTAGGTATCTTGAAGGGCAGCAAACCCGGCCCGGTGGTGGCCCTGCGTGCCGATATGGACGCCTTGCCCGTTACCGAGCGGGTAGACCTCCCTTTCGCATCCAAAGTAAAAACGCAATATAACGGCAACGAAGTGGGCGTAATGCATGCCTGCGGGCACGATTCGCATATGGCCATACTGATGGCCGTTGCCGAAATATTATCGGGCATGAAGAATGATTTGCACGGCACCGTGAAATTCATCTTTCAGCCGGCAGAAGAGGGGGCGCCCTTCGGCGAGAAAGGCGGCGCCGAGCAGATGGTAAAAGAGGGCGTGATGGATAACCCGCATGTGGATGTGATCTTCGGCCTGCATATCAACTCGCAAACCGAGGTGGGCAAACTCGTATATCGCCCGGGCGGCATTATGGCCGGTGTAAGCGACCTGCAGATCATCGTTAAAGGCCGCTCGGCACATGGCGCATACCCATGGAGCAGCGTTGACCCGATGGTGGTATCGGCCCAGATCATTACCGGCTTGCAAACTATTGTAAGCCGTAACGTGAATATCACGGAGAACCCGGCCGTGGTTACCATAGGGGCCATTACGGGTGGTACGCGGTTCAACATCATCGCCGAAAGCGTGAAGATGCAGGGGACCGTGCGCTACTTTACCCAAAGCGACGAGAAGCTGATAACCGATAATGTGCGCCGTATTGCCACCAAAACCGCCGAGGCTTACGGCGCAACCGCCGAGGTACTGCTACCCTACAGCAACCATTACCCCGTTACCTTTAACGACCCTGCTCTAACCGCCATGATGCTGCCCACACTGGAAGGCACTGCCGGTAAGGACAATGTGAGCCTGCGCCCACCCGTAACCGGTGCCGAAGATTTTAGCTTTTTCCAGCAGAAGGTACCGGGCATTTTCTTCTTTTTAGGCGGCATGCCCAAAGGCAGTAACGCGCTGATAGCACCATCGCACCACACGCCAGATTTTTACATCGACGAAAGCGGTTTCGGCCTGGGCGTAAAAACCTTGTGCAATTTAACACTGGAGTATATGGCCATGAAAAAATAAGGCGGCTGATGGATAGAGCGTATAACGCAATGATATTTAAGTTAACGAAAAGAATGAGCTCATTTTTGATAGGGGCAATGTTAATAGTGTCGGGATGCACGAACCCGGATACGATAGTAGATAAATCTACCATACTGGGTAACGATTACAGGCTGTGGCAACAAACACCCGCCTGGGAGTTGGCCAAGGCGGTTAAAAACAATGATTTGGAAGATATTAAAAGCCTTTCCAAACAAGATGCCCGCTTAGTCAATTACCAGGAGCCTGTTTACGGGCAAACCCTCCTTCAGCTAGCTGTTTATAACGAGCAATACGAAACGGCCAAAAGTTTATTGGATAATGGAGCAGACCCCAATTTAGCCGATAAAAATTATGCATCCACGCCGCTGATGGAAGCAGCAAACATCGGTAGCGGCACTTATCATTCTGATGCCCGCTTTATAAAGCTATTGCTTGAGCGGGGTGCCGACCCGAACATTGTGCAGCATGGCGGAAAACGGAAAACAAGGGATAATGCGCTGCTGGTGGCTTGCACTAGGGGAAATATAGAATATATCAGTTTATTGATAGCGGCAGGTTCTAAGTCTAATTTTACGAATGAATATGGCGATAGCCCCTTGCATCGCGCTGCTCTTGCGGTGTCATTAAATGGCGACCCGGAAATCGTGTCTTTCCTGATTAGCAAGGGTGCGGATGTGCATGCGGTTATGTACGTAACAAAGCCCGAAGGCGTAAAAAAATACCTGACGGACGAATTGAGGTACTGGCGATTTGAAATAGGCTCTAAACAGCACCAAAAAAAGATGGAAATTGTTAAGTATCTCCAACAGCAAGGCATGGATTATTGGAAAACGCCCATACCGGAAGAGTACATCCCAGATGAATCTGCCGATTATCTAAAGCACTATTAACCTTGAAACGCATTACACTCCCTTGCCTTTTAGTATTGGCCATGGCCATAGGCTGCGGTCCCTGCGGCGGCGTTAAGGTGAGCGTTGAATTACCGCCGCCGCCACCACTCAGCAAGGTTCCACCGCCGATGCCGATAGCACCGGATAGCGAGTACCTGGCTTTTGACAGCTTAATGCTTAACGGCAAGTTGCCGATGGAAAGTGAGCTGCCGGAGGCTACACGCCTACTGGGGACTCAATATAAATTAGCCAAAGCTACCCGGTACCAAATTGATAATGCGTATTACGAAGACCTGTTTACCTCTTGCACGTTTAAGGGCCTGGAGTTTGAAAAGTATGGCGATACGCTTATCCTGAGGAATATCGATTTCGATAAGAACCCGGCTTTATCTTTATCTTCGGCCAGGCTGTCGTTAAACGGCACTACAACTATTCAAACTTTGCAAAAGGTATTCCCAAAAGCTTTTGCCAACGAATTGAGTGGTACCGATATGGACAAAACCATGGCGGTGAGCATATCGGCCATGGGTATTGCGCTACAGGATGACTGGATATTATATTTCGACAGGCGCAGTAACCGACTAAAAAGGATTTATCTTTGGGTTGATAACGATTTGAATCCGCCTACGCCAAAACGGCAATAACATAGCTGCCTGCGGCTAAACCTAAATATGGCTTTCTACGATTTTCACCTCGCACCCGAGCCTTTTTTCAAATTCTTCTATGAAATCGTCGTTAAGGTCCGCCCAGTTCCAAAAGGTAAAGCCAAGGTTGCTGAATCCCCATTGCGGTTCTATTTCATAGTCATTTATGTCGCTTGCATTATGGCATAGCGGGCATTCCAGCAGCGAGTTCCCATTTTCCGAAAAACCCGAGAAGTCCCATTTTTCTGTGAGTATATCCTCACCGCATTGGGGGCAAACGAAGCTATCCAACCCGTTCTCTCCCGTATGAAAAACTGTTCGCTCGGTGACAACTTCAAGGCCGTTAGTTATCAGGCCAAAAGGTAGGTACTCTGGTTCATCGGTTAATGCCTTAGCACCTGTGTCTATTGCGTAGCCCTGTGCGGATGACAGCACACAATCAGATTTATTGGGCTTGATGGCTCTTATCGAAACCAGCCAGTCCACTATCTCGGTAGCTTTCGATAACCTATCGGGATAGTCGGCAACTTTAGGTACGATGGATGTACTGGTATCGCTCATATGCAGGTATAGTTTTGGCCAATTTACTTGTTAAGGTTGCTTTTTCCAAAAGATAATTTTGACAGTCTGGTCGCTTTTTTCGCAGCAACAGGCTAAAAAGCATTTATCTTTGGGTTGATAACGATTTGAATCCGCCTACGCCAAAACGCCAATAACCATAATAAAACCTAAGCCATGCTAAAAACTGCCTTTACCACCACGTTATTGCTCACCTGCTTTGCCGCAGTTTTTGGGCAAACAAAATATCTCGACCGTAAAATCATCGACCGCATCACAGACAGCATCGAAACAGAAGGCAAGAGATTATACCGCTCAGAATGGGCATCATGGTACGGTACGGATATTTTTAGGGAGAAATGCGCAGCTAAAAGGCCGCTCGCCGCCGGCTATATATCTTACGAAACAGCCGAAGGGATGTATAATATCTTTTATAGCAAAGGCGAGCAACCTAAAGTACTTTGCACTATATTTTTTGGGAATGATTTCAATCAGCAAAAATACACACTCGATACCGTCCCGCGGCTTTTTACTGCCGTCGAAAAAGATTACTTCGATATCCGCACGGCAGCGATAAAAAGAATGGGAACCGATACCATTTTTAAATTTTACCAAAATACCAGCCTTAATCCGGTACCAATTATACACGATGGGAATAAAAAAGTTTATGTGCTTACCGGCACAAGCCAAAGCGGCGTAGTGCTTTTTGGAAACGATTACTTGTTGCGTTTCAACAACCAAAATGAAGTGGCATCAGTAAAAAAACTGCACAATACCTTGTTGGTTATGAAAACGGGCAACGCTCAAGACAGTTCAAGAACAACAAGCAGCTTCCATTCGCACGTAGAAGGGAACGACCCGTTTATGACGGCCACAGATATATGTACCATGATGTTGTACCAGCACTACACTGCCTGGGTTACCATGGCAGTGATTTCTAAAGACTATATGTCGAGCTGGGATTGCCAAAGAAGAAGGCTGGTAATACTCACTATGGAAGCCTGGGACAAGATAAACGCCGACCAGAAAACCCGGCACCCTAAACAATAAGAACGCTGTGGGGAGGGGTAATACACACAAGCCGTGCAACGCTTACACGCCTCGTCCCAAAAACATTTAGATTTGTCAACTTTTTAAAAGTTGACAAATCTGATTAGCACACTCCTTCAAATACAGACTCCTCTTGGCCAATCTTCTTTTCATCTGCAGCAAAAACCAATGGCGCAGCCCAACGGCCGAGCTATTGTTTAAAAACCATCCCATTCACCAGGCGCGGTCGGCAGGTACCAGCGCAAAGGCGAGGGTACGGCTGAGCCAAAAACTGCTGGATTGGGCCGATGAGGTTTTTGTGATGGAATACAAGCACCGCGAGATCATCAAAAACAACCTAAAGCTGAACGGCAAAACCCTTGTTGTGCTGGGCATTGAAGATGCCTACCAATTCAACGACCCGGAGCTGGTGGGGATATTGAAGGCGAGTTTGGTGGAGTATTTGTGATTTATCCGTCTGTCATGTTGGGGTTTTTTCAACACCCTTTGCTAAGCCGCTTTGCGTGCCGCCCACTTGCCGTGTGGGGTACCGAAACAAGTTCGGCAAAGACGCGGTAGGTTGAGTTGTTTAAAACCACCGTCACCGCCCCGCACCCCAAACAAATCCCGCCCCCATTTTGTATAAGCATAAAACATTATTTCGGCTATCTGCCGTATAATTTGCAGGCAGGCCCAAAGCTTGCTGATGCTTTTCGTAACATTGCATAAATTTTTGTTGTTGACTGCTACCGCCAAGAAAATTCTTTCCTATCTGCTTAAGGCAGCCATTCTGGCCTTGGCTTTTTATGTTATTTACCATAAATTCCTTAACAAGAACTCCGATATCAGGCAATTTGAAGATTTGATTGCGCGCATCAGCCGCACGCAGGTGGTGGTAACGCTATCCGCAGTGGTGCTGTTGATGTTCCTCAACTGGTTTCTGGAGAGCCTTAAATGGCAGTATCTTTCTAAGCGGCTGGTGGATATCACGGTATGGGAAGCGGTGGAAGCCGTTTTTTGCGGGCTCACCTGGGCCATATTCACGCCCAACCGTATCGGCGAATTTGGTGGGCGCGTAATGTTTTTGCCCAACCGCAAGCGTATCCATGGGGTGTTTGCTATGGCGGTCGGCGCATTCGCGCAAAACGTTATCACCAATGTGGCGGGCGTATTGGCCTCGCTGTGGTTCGCCTATGAATTTTTGCACCTTAACATATGGGTGTATTTGGGTATCGTGGGTTTGTCGCTTGCGTTTTTGGCCTTGCTGCTGGTATGCTATTTCAACATTACCTGGCTGGTAATGCTGTTGGATAAGATAAAATTCCTGCAGAAATACCACCGCTTTTTCGATATTATGGGCCGCTACAATGGTAAGGAGCTGCGTTCAGTTATCGCTTATAGCCTGGCCCGTTTCGCGGTGTTCTCGCTCCAGTATTACCTGGTTATTCATTTATTGCTACCTGCCTTGCCATTTATGCCCATGATGCTTACCGTTGTGGTGTTCATATTTATCCAGTCGGCCCTGCCCTCGTTGGATCTGTTAGACATCGGCGTGCGCAGCTTTACCGCCATGCACTTGTTTTTGTATATTACCAACCAGCAAATAGCTATCATTGCAGCGGTATCATCTATCTGGCTTATTAACTTAATCATACCGGCAATTATAGGGTCGGTATTCGTACTAAAACTCAAATTCTTTGATCGCACATAGCATCGTTTCCCTTTTTCTCACCGGCCTTTACCTGCTGGTACTTGCTTACCTTATTAAAGGATGGGCCGCCCTTAAACGCCCCATTACCGATGGCGCAAGCCTGACTACCCACGTAACCATACTCATTGCCGCGCGCGATGAAGAAGAACGCATCCATTACACCATTGAAGATATTATAGCGCAGGACTACCCCCGGCATTTGGTGGAAGTAATCATCGTTGACGATCACTCTACCGACCGCACCGCCGAAATCATCAGCAGCTACGCAGCCCATGGCATTAAGTTGATGCAGTTGCAGGCCGATAAGCCGCTCAATTCCTATAAAAAGAAAGCCATTGCCGAAGCTATCGCCCAATCTGCCGGGGAGCTGATGGTGGCCACTGATGCCGATTGCCGCATGGGGCCGGCTTGGCTAAGTAGTGTAGTGGCTTATTACGAAACGCATAACCCGGTAATGATATCCTCGCCTGTAACTTATTTTGAGGAGAAGACTTTGTTCGAGTTGCTGCAAACGCTCGAATTTTCATACCTCATCGGTATTGGTGCGGCTTTTATTGGCAATGGCAGGGCATCAACTTGTAATGGTGCTAACCTGGCCTACCGCAAAGATGTTTTCAACGAGGTGGGCGGCTTTAAAGGCATAGATGATCTGGCATCGGGCGATGACGAATTGCTGCTGCAAAAAGTGGCGGTGAAATATCCCGACCGAATAGGCTTTTTAAAGAACCGCGATGCTATTGTTTACACCCATGCCAAGCACACCCTGCAGGAGTTTCTGCAGCAACGCCGCCGCTGGGCATCAAAATCTACCAAATACAAGGATAAATGGATAGTGGCACTGGCGGTTTGCATCTGGCTGTTCAACCTCAGCTTGCTGGTAAATGCGGGCTTAAGCTTTTACGATGTGTTTTACCTGAAGCTACTAGGCGTGCAGCTTTTGCTTAAATATATTTTCGAGGCGGCATTTTTGCTGCCCATTACCACATTTTTTAAGCGCGCCAACCTTGTTGCGCTGCTTATTATACTCATACCCATACACGTAGTGTACTTTGTTTACGTGGGCCTTATTGGTAATACCCGCAAGTACGCCTGGAAGGGCCGCGTGGTACGGTAACATCATTTACACAAAAAACAAACAAATCCTGTTTAGAATAAATTATTCATTATTTTAGGCTGCCTATTATAATAATGCAACACAACCAGGATAACTCCGGAGAAGACGAACTGATCAGGCTGCTGCTAAAGCGGCAGTCGGAGTTGAACGCGTTATTGGAGATAACGCGGGCGATCAATAAAAACACGTCTACGCCGGTATTGATACAAATGCTGGAGGTGATATTGCAGAACTACCTACAGATAGGCAAATTCCGCTTCCTTATCGCAAAAGACAACGTTTACACTTGTATATCTAAATACGGCGGGCAAATAGAAACGCCCGGCGTATTGAATGGCACCTGGGCTCATCTCAGCAAAATAAAATCACCAGCGGCCTTACACAACAATGCCGACCCGGTGCTGAGCAATTACGAATATTTTATACCTATATACCATAAAAACAAGGCCCTGGCATACGCGCTCATCGGCGAGTTCAACACCACGGGCGAAATGCTCAACAACGACCTTACTTTTATCCAAACCCTCATCAACGTAATCGTGGTGGCACTGGAGAATAAGAAGCTTTTCCGCGAGCGGCTGCAGGCCGAACGTTTCCAGCGCGAGATGGAGCTGGCCGCAGAGGTGCAAAATATGCTGGTGCCCCTGAGGGTTTATAAAGAGGTAGGGGTAGAAGTTGGTGCCAAATATCTGCCGCACCAAAACATCGGCGGCGATTATTTCGACTTTTTCCGCCTTAACGAGGATGAGTTTTTATGGTGCATTGCCGATGTTTCTGGCAAGGGTATCTCGGCGGCCTTGCTTATGGCCAACTTCCAGGCAAACCTGCAGGGCCTTGCTGCCATAGAAGACGACCTTACCACCCTGGTAGAGCGGCTGAATAAGCTGGTTATCCATAATACCAAAGGCGAGCGTTTCATTACCCTGTTCCTGGCCCGGTTCAACCAAAAAACCCGCAAGCTTAATTATATCAACGCCGGCCACAACCCCACTATTTTGTATTGCAATGGCGGCGCAGTGCCCTTGCGGCTGGGCACAACCATGATAGGGGCGTTCGACGAATTGCCCTTTTTAAATGAAGGCGAGATAGATATAGAGCCCGATAGCCTGTTTTTTAACTACACCGATGGCCTGATGGACCACGAACTGCAAAGCGAAAAGAGCTGGAGCGAAGAAGACCTGCTGGATTTTGTGTTAGCCAATGGCAACCTAACGCCCGATTGTTTCAACGATGCTGTACTCAACCACATCAACACCGTAATAAAAGGCAAACCCATTGATGATATTACCCTGCTTACGGTAAGAATAACATAGTGTAGATGTGCAGATTTCAGATTACAGATGTGCAGATGAAGTTCCTATCATATAAAATATGAAAATTCTTTACCTCTTCCTTATTACATTCAGCATCGCCACCATCAAACCGGCCGAATCCATTAAACCTGTTAATAAACCGGATGCCGATTCCACCCTCATCAAACTAAAAGCAAAAAAGGCGGCTATCGATAATTATTTAAATAAACATAGTAAACAGACCATAGTGCTGGTAAAAACTCCTGGTAAAAAGAACCTTATGAGGGTAATGAACGAAAAATGGCCAGACGAGATTGATTACACTATTAACCTGTTGAAAGATAAAGCCGGCAAGGTGATTTTTATTGAGCAGTCGCCCTACAGCGAGAGTGGGGATTGGGATATTGTATATAGGCACTATTTTGACGGGAGCGGCAATACTATTGCCTTCTACAGGTCCGAATCTATTTTCGACGATAATATAAAAGGCGGTGTAGCGAGAAAAGAACTACTGAAGTATTACGATCAAGCAAAGTCTATTGCGCAAATCAGTGCCCTGCTCAACGTGGATTGGAAGCCTTTAAAAGCAAAGGAAAGCGACTTGGAATTCCGCGATTATAAATACAACATCTATAAAAACTTAAAAGATTGCCTCGCTGGTTACGGCATCAACAGTATAAAGTAGCCATCCTACTAATCAAAAGCTCCCCCTTCAGGGGGCTGGGGGGCTAGCCATTATCCTAATCTCCTTTGGATAGTAATTATTGATGCGGTTAGGCAGCAACTTTGCCCAGCCTAAGGCAAGCCCTTCGTATTCCATCAGGCTCCAGCCCTTTTCATTTATGGCAATATCAATATTATCCCGGCGCAGGTATTGTATGGCCTGGTCTTTATTTAGGGCGGTAGTTAGTACGGCATCTTTATTAATAGCAAGGCTCAGGGCTAGTTCGTGGTCGGGTATCAAATCACGGCCGGCCAGTTTACCAATCCGCACGCCCGACTTTTTGATGTAAAGATGCTTGTGCAGCAGGTTAAGACCGGCCTGGTGTTCGCGATTAATGGCCAGCCAGTCATCGGCCACTTTAAAGTAGTAGAAATTATCCGGCTGGTTTATATAGCTGCGCACGATATCCAGTTCGGCGGCTGCCAGTTTCTGCTGGGCGTTGTTTTTATAATTGCTTACACCGCCAGTGCTTTCCTTTTTGCGCAGGCAGGCAGCAAACAAACCTTCGCCCAATACCTGGCCAGGGTAAAAACGGTAGCCCCATGCTTTTTGCAAAGGCGATTCGGTTTCTACAATCCCCCACTCCTTATATATAGGTATGCGGATGCTCTCCATATCAAATTGCTCGCACAACCAATCCACGATATCCTCATTCTCCTGGTGCGAATAGCTGCAGGTACTATATATAAGGTAACCATCCTCTTTTATGGCGGGATATATGTCGGCCAGTATGCGCTCCTGCCGCTGGTGGCAAAGGTTTACGCTGCCCTCGCTCCACTCGTTCATGGCGGCTGGGTCTTTACGGAACATGCCCGAGCCCGAGCAAGGCGCATCTACCAGTACTACATCAAAAAAACCTTTAAGCCCGGTAAAATCGCGTGGGTCGTTATTGGTGGCGATGGTATTGGCGGCACCCCAGCGACTAAGGTTATCCGTTAATATAGGTACGCGTGTTTTAATGATTTCGTTCGCCACGAGCAGGTCGGTACTGTTTAAGGCGGAATTAAGCAGCGTACTTTTGCCGCCGGGAGCAGCGCAAAGGTCCAATACTTTAATAGCATCTTCCTTTTCGGGGCGGATGCTTTTCAGGATATGATCTATAAACATAGAGGACGCCTCCTGTACATAGTAAGCACCCGCGTGGAACAATGGGTCGAAAGTAAAGGAGGGGCGGGTATCCAGGTAATGGCCCTCTGCGCACCATGGCACTTGTTCGCCCGTTTTAATGCCCGCAGGCTTAAATGGGTTCAGCCGGATAGAAGTAATTGAGCTGCCGTTTTGGTGCGCATCAATAAAAGTTGTCTTATCATAGCCGGGTTCGGCGTTCAATTGCTCCAGAAAATGTGGTGGGAAAGTGCTTGCGTCCATATGTATTTCAAACTTACGGAAAAAAAACCGCGACTATTTGGTGTTTTTGGGCAGAATTGCATAGGGCGGACGCGCGGTATTGCGCGTTTCCGGCACGAGTGACAAGGCCGCGGGATGATCTAATACCGGCGCATAGGTGTTGCCACGCACAATGGTAGCCTTCCTTTGCAATTAATTTACAATGAGTTACAGCGTTGTTTTAAATATTTGAAATTTCTTTTGGACGGAGAGGCACTTTCTCCTTACATTTGTATCCGCTCAAACGAAAGGGGCGTTGTTTTTTGAACATCAGGCAGATAGAAAAAAGTTAAAGAAAAGTGATTATTTCACTTGACAGAAACCAAAATAATCTGCACCTTTGCAGCCCGCAAACGAGGTAACACTCGCCGGGAAGTACATTGAAAAGCAAGCTTGAAAAAATAAAATAATAAAGTTTGCAAAATCCAAAAGGTTTTTTACCTTTGCAGTCCCAAAACGAGGGAGCGGAAATTAGAGATAAGGGAAGCAAAAAACGTTAAAAAGTTGAGAGCAATTCGAGACTAACAAAATACAGAAGGCAACATCATCTTAGGATGAAAAAGCATATAGGATGTCTGCGACAGACATTCCGAACAAGTTCTTAAAAGAGATAGAAAATGAAATTATGCAGCGTAACGGCCGGAGGGTTGTTAAGCTGAGGAAAAGAAGCTTGAGATTGATAGAGGGATAATGTAAGAGAATATTTTTTTTACAGATTTCTATTGATTGAGTTTAATAGGGTCTGGATTTGAACAACACATTATACAATGGAGAGTTTGATCCTGGCTCAGGATGAACGCTAGCGGCAGGCCTAATACATGCAAGTCGGACGGGATTTGGGAGCTTGCTTCT
>NZ_JBFUAP010000026.1:0-51131 GCF_056406215.1 Mucilaginibacter sp. P1_D10
AGAAGCAAGCTCCCAAATCCCGTCCGACAGAAGCAAGCTCCCAAATCCCGTCCGACTTGCATGTATTAGGCCTGCCGCTAGCGTTCATCCTGAGCCAGGATCAAACTCTCCATTGTATAATGTGTTGTTCAAATCCAGACCCTATTAAACTCAATCAATAGAAATCTGTAAAAAAAAATATTCTCTTACATTATCCCTCTATCAATCTCAAGCTTCTTTTCCTCAGCTTAACAACCCTCCGGCCGTTACGCTGCATAATTTCATTTTCTATCTCTTTTAAGAACTTGTTCCCTTCGCCTCACGGTTCCGGTATATGTCGTTACATCATTGCGATGCTTAACTTTCAATATTTTGTTATTAAGAATTGCTCTTAATTTTTAACGCTTTTTGCTTCCCTTATTTCTAATTTCCGCTCCCTCGTTTTGGGACTGCAAAGGTAGAAAACCTTTTGGATTTTGCAAACTTTATTATTTAAAAGTTTTGCTTTGTTTTTCTCTTTTCAATTCGCTAATCGTTGCCGATTTGGCGGGCTGCAAAGGTACTTACTTTCCTTTAATTTGCAAACTTTATTTTTTAATTTTTCCAGCTTGCTTTTCAATGTACAATCGCAATTTCGTTACCTATTTTGCGGGCTGCAAAGGTATTAACCTTTGTTGAATTTGCAAACTTTATTTTTTAATTTTTAGTTGCTTATTTTTTTAGAGAACAACCCGCTATTTCGTTTGCGGGATGCAAAGGTACATAGCTTTTTTGCTTTTGCAAATGCTTTGCAAACATTTTGCATAGTGTAGTTTTAACACGCTGTAGATGAGGGCTAAAAATTTGCGTTATCTGCCCTTAAAAGCGCTATGTGGTAGTAAATGCCGGGCGTTACTGCTGCGCGTATGCAAAAAGGGCCTATTTATAGGCAGCATTACTACACTATTGCTATATATAATATAGAGGGAATAAACCAAACTGATGCCCGAAACGGCTTCGATTGCCCATAGCGGCCGAAAATGGCCAAAAAATAAAAGCCCCCTCGCACTCGCTGCCTGGGGGCTTTAACCTAAACCTTATCACAATAGTAAGCTATGCCTACGAATGAGAGCGCAAAGGTCAAAAAACTATCTTAAAGTATCAGCCTTAAAGAAGCGTATGAGGCGTTTGTCCCAGTTTTGTCCCACCGTGCAGGCGCTATTTCCCTACGGTGGCTTGCATTTGCTGCGGGTAACGCGCTCCTTCTATGATAATATGAGCAGCCGCTTCCTCAATTTGGCTAATATCCTCTGCCGTAAGCACCACATTGGCTGCGCCGAGGTTCTCCTCCAGCCTATGCAGCTTGGTGGTACCGGGGATAGGCGCTATCCATGATTTTTGCGCCAGCAGCCAGGCCAGCGCAATCTGCGCTGTTGTTGCGTCCTTCTGCCCCGCTATCCGGCCAAGCAGATCTACCAGGGCCTGGTTGGCTTTGCGGGCATCGGTACCAAAGCGAGGTAGTGTGTTGCGGAAATCGTTTTTATCGAATGTGGTATTCTCGTTAATAGCCCCGGTAAGGAAGCCCCTGCCCAGCGGACTGAAAGGCACAAAGCCAATACCTAGTTCCTGCAACGTAGGGATGATTTCATTTTCAGGTTCGCGCCACCAAAGCGAATACTCGCTTTGCAACGCAGATACAGACTGTACGGCATGTGCTTTGCGGATGGTTTGCGCCCCGGCTTCCGACATGCCGAAGTACTTCACCTTGCCCTCGGCTATCAACTCCTTCACGGTGCCGGCAACCTCTTCTATAGGCACGTTGGGGTCTACGCGGTGCTGGTATAAAAGATCTATACGATCTGTACGCAGGCGTTTAAGGGCGCCCTCGGTAACCGCCCTGATGTTCTCGGGCCGGCTATCAAGGCCGTGGGCCACTATGCCATCCTTAAAACCGAATTTAGTAGCTATCACTACCTCATTGCGGAATGGTTGCAGCGCTTCGCCCAGCAATTCTTCATTGGCATTGGGGCCGTAAGCCTCGGCACTGTCAAAAAACGTTACCCCACGCTCAAAAGCGGCGCGCAGCAATTTAATCGCATCCGTAATATCAGTAGCGGGGCCGTAGGCGTAGCTCAAGCCCATGCAGCCGAGGCCTATTGCCGATACCTCGAGGCCGCCGCTGCCTAATTTCCTTTTCTCCATAATGTTGTTTTATCTTAAGATTATATAATATAGTAATATATAGGTATGCGGCATCCGCATCATTGCCGGCCGCCAGGCTACTTATTTTATCAGGCTATAGTATTCTTCGTCGGTAACCCTATCCAGCCAAATTACTACGCCATTCTGCGTATTGGTACTGATGGCGATGTGCGTAAACCGGCTATCGGGCGATGCGCCGTGCCAATGCACCAAATCGGGCGGTATGGTAACCACATCGCCTTTGTGCAACACCCGAATAGGTTTGCCTTTTTCCTGGTAATAGCCGGTGCCTTCTGTACAAAGCAATATCTGCCCGCCGGGGTGGGTATGCCAATTGTTGCGTGTGCCCGGCTCAAATACTACGTTGCCAATTACGCTGTTAAAAGTGGTATCGTTGGGTACCAAAACTTTCACCCATGCCTGACCCGTAAAGTAATCGGCCGGCGCGCTATCGCCTTGCGGGAAAATGGAATCTGCTTGTTGATTATCCGTAGTGCTCATTATTTGGAGTTTTTTGCCCTTAGCGGCTTGTGCATAACAAAACTGGTGGCATATTGTTGACTATCGCGCCCCTCAAGGGCCATTGTTAATTAAAGTAAAGTTAGCGCGGTACTAAGGCAACCGATATCGCCAATCAAACAAAAAGTTGCGAAAATCAAACAACGTTGAGCCATGACTACGGGCCATGTGTAAACCTATATCAAGATTAATCATTAAAAGCGTAAACCTTTTCAGGACAATACACCGGATCTTGCCCTATAGGTTCTCCTGTAAACCTATAGCCGTATAAGACCACCCTTTTGACAAGGCGGGGTGTTCCAAGTGTTCCACAAAAAACACAAAATCCTGATAATCAATAGGAATTTAAAAAACAGTGTTCCACATCAAAAGTGGAACACCTGCCGACCGGAGCCCTCCCTACATATATTTATATACACGCAAAAAAAGCCGGCAGGCACTTATTGCGCCGCCGGCTTCTATTCAACCAATATATAAAAGCACCAATTACTCGATTTTTCTAAGCTTTATACTTCTGACCTTTAAAACAGTTGCCCTGCTTTAAAATGAACAGAGATGTGAATATCGCCCTGATGGGGGCTAATCAACCTTTTCGTTCCAGAAGGTAAATTCGCTGATGTTGCTGTAATTGCTATCATTTGTGGTTACGTGTTTGATGCGTACGCGGATGTACCTTACCGGCGGAACTGTACCGAAATCGAATTTCTGCGCGTTCTGGCCATCATCGGTCCTGCGTATATCCTTCAACAGCGTCCATCCTTTGGCAACCATTTCGGCCGGCCATCCGCCATCGCGCGGCGACAGGCTTGTTTCTGCACCGGTAATATCCGCTATCCCCCAAATTTCAAACTGGTCGGGGTTATTGCAACAGCTACGCCCGGTTTCTTCTACCGATGTAAGCTGTTTATACACTTTACCCATATCAAAAGTTATGGCATGCGGCATGCCATGGCTGCCATCGCTGTGGAATACATCCGGGTAACCCTGCGGGCCAACCGATCCATCCCACAATTTGCGTACCGTGGTGTTGGAGTCATAGATCCCTGCATCGCCAGGTAAAGGGTTCTCCCTAAACAACGATTTATCACATATGGCAATAAATCTTATGGTTGGGAAAGTAGCTTTTTCCAGCGTAGTAAATACATCTGCCGAATTGGCTGCCGGTACATAGCTCGATTGATACTTTACCACCGTTCCAAATTTAAAATCAGGCAAATTGATGGTGTTGTTTTTAGGCATCAAGGTTACGGTTTTTAACCCACCGGTATTGGTATTGTATTCTATCGATGTAGATACGTTACCGCTATCAGGCTGTATAAAATTAAGGTCCACCGAACCATCAGGGCGCACCATGTACGGGTTTGCTATATTGTAACCACGGTTAAGCAGTGTAGACTGATATATAGGCCCGTACACACGCACGTTATTAAGGTCCTGCCCTACCGATGCGTTGCCGCTATTATCGCGGGCGATAATCCTGAAGCTGTACACATATTCCTTAAGGTTAGGGATGGATACCTTGATGGAATCGCCGGGGCTATGGCTTGTCGCTTCTACCACCATCGAATCGACGTTGTTGTTCCAGCTCACGCGGTAATTCTTGATGCTGGGATCGGGGCTGGGGTGCCATACCAGCACGGCCCGCAGGTTGCCCGCGCGGTAACCCACGCCCGATGCAAGGCCCGGGTAGGTAACTTCGTGATTATCCAGGAAGCTCTTATAGTCGTCTGCATACTTCCGGCAGGCGGCTATTGACACGCACACCGCCAGGAAAATAATAACATGGAAGATATTTTTCATTTCGTTGTTTTATTAATTAACGGTTACTGTGTAGGATCGCCGAATAATGTAATTTCCTTCGCGTTGATATAATCGAGCCCCGCCCAGGTTTGCGTACACTGGAAACGGATAAATTTGGCCTTAGGCGCAGTATTCGGCATCTTGAAATCGACCCCGGCAGCACCGAAAGCGATATCAGCAGCATTGGCCTGGCCCGGAAGCAAGCCCGAAGGCGGGTTAGGGAACACAAAGTTGCCCATGTTAACCCAATCGCCCAGTACCGTGCCAACCGGCGTTACTGTAGCAGGCCATGCAGAATAATCTGCAGGCGCATCTTTTAGCGAACCCCAGATGGTGAATTGGCGGGTATTTTGATAGCCGTAGATATCGGGCAGCCTGTTGTACAGCTTTACGCGACTTATCTTGGCCGTTACGCCGAGGCTGATGCTGCCTATCTTCAAAGGGTTGCTGGTGGTGTGCCATCCCGGATCGCCCAGGTTATCGTCAAAGAAATTCTTGAACTCCCAACCATAACCAATAGGGCTATCTGTGGCCAGGTGGTAGGTTGAGAACTTCTTTTTATCCAGCGTTACCTCAAACAATGGCGTCAAAGTTTTGAAGATGGTATCAGATACGTTGCCGAACCTATCGGTAACAAACACGCCGAATTTTTGCGGCAATGCAGGGAAACCCTGTGCCGATACGTTTACAGTGTCGCCTGCCAGGTAGGTCGGCTCTTGCTCGTCGTACTTATTGGTAGTTGAGTTGAACGAAAGGATGTGCACAGCTACCGGAACTTTATTAGGGTTGAGTCCAAAGAAATTTGCCCCGCCAAAATCGGGCGTGATAGCCAGGTTTTCGTTAATCAGTTCGTAGTTGGGCGTAGCCGGGTTTACCTTAACCGTAACCGGGTCCGACATTACGTTGGCCCTGCTTACCGCATATAAAGTAACGGTGTACTCTTTAGCCTTCGCAAAGCCATCAACTACGATGGTATCGGTATAATAGCTGGCCTTGGTTTCGCGGGTGCGGCTATCATTGATATCGTACCTGGCTAAAACGTACAGCAGGTTTTTTGAATCGGGCAGGGTGTAGGTGAGCCTTGCCGCACCGTTAAGGTTCTCTACCGTAACGTTGGTTACCGGCCCTGGCTTGGTTTGGTCTGTAGACACTATCTGGATGTTTGATTCGGCCTTCTTGCAAGAGGGCGCAAACATCATGAGCATCAACGATGCCAGCAAGAGGCATGCAAGGCAGCTGCGTTTATATATCTTTTTCATAATTCGTATTTTAATATTTTCAATGCCAACATATGGTTAAGATCCTACCTGCTACCAGTATGGGTTCTGGGTGAGGTTTTCGTTGATGATGATATCCTGCGTGGCAATAGGAAACAAATAATCCTTTACGCCAAATACGGGTATAACCACGGTTGTTGGGCGATAGTAATTGGCAGAACTCGTTTCGTTTATGCTCCAGCCTTGCAGCGGTTTGCTCAACACTTCCTGCAATTCCTTCCACCTGCGCAAATCCCAACCTGTCTGGCCTTCAAAAGCAAGCTCTATCCTGCGCTCCTGGTGTATAATCTGGCGTAAGCCATCTTTTGATAAGGCTTTACCAGGGGTTTTAGAGTAATTGGCCCAGGCGCTCTGCACGCCTTCCAGGCCTGCCCTTGCACGCACCCTATCTATATAATTATATACTTCGGCGCTCGGCCCTTCGGCTTCGTTCAATGCTTCGGCATATAAAAGGTATAGGCCCGATAACCTGATCAAGGGCAATTGGTAGTTGATTACATCGAATGTCTGATCCATTACGGTTTGGTAATTGGCCAGCTTTTTGGGCCATATACCGGTAATGTTGGTAGAGTTGAAGCTTTTGGGCCCTGCGGTAGCAAATATACCCCTTGCCTGCACGTAAGGCGCATCGGCCTCGGTAACCTTGCCGTTGCCGAACCATATGCCGCCGTCGAAACCGATGCTGGCGTAAAAGCGTGGCTCGCGGTTAAGGTTGCCTTTGGCTGTTTCGTAACCCTGCCTTACATAATGCTTGTTGGCATCGTCGCCGGCCTGTGGCGTAAAGCGGCCATTATAATCGAAGGTTTTATCCTCGCCGATGGGTACGCCCTTGTTGCTATAGAATAAATCCGACTGGCTGATGGGTACCGCCCAATTGGATGGGTATGTATTGGCCATGCCCACGGCCGCGCTGGTAAGCTTGGGTATCACAAAGCCCTGGTAGCCGAAACCGTAGTTAAGTGCCCATATCAGTTCGGGGTTCTGCTCCCATTTGCCGGTAATGGCCGATTGCAACGTGAGCACCCGCTTCATTTCGTCTGATGCGCTGCTTACGCCTGTAGTAGGCGCAGTAGTGTTGAGGTGAAGGCCCCTGGCCTCGCACTCTACTATTGCGGCTTTTGCGGCATCGGCGGCTGTTTTCCATTTGGTAGGATCGTAATTAGCCGAGAAAAGGTGCTTGCCGGCATGATCCGTAAAGCTGGCATAATCAGGGTTGCCGTTGAACAGCGGGCTGGCAGCAGTTGCCAACACCTCGGCCTTTACCGACATGGCGATGAATTTGGTGATACGGCCAAACTCTTTAGCTTGGTTTTCTATCGTGGGCGGCAGGTTGGGGATAGCCTCATCCAGTAGCATTACCACGTAATCGAAAGATTCATCGGTAGATGAGCGTTTGCGTTTCAGCGAATCGGTTGGCGCATCTATCGGGAAGCTTTTATCAATTAGTATAACCGGCCCGTACATTCTTATTAAATAGTAGTGGTAAAATGCCTTCAGGAATTTCACCTCGGCAATCCAGCGCTGTTTCTCGGGTGCGCTCAGATCTATGGGCTTATCTATATTCTCCAGCATGGTGTTGCACCTGCGCAAGCCCTGGAATAGGTTTACGCTACCCACGCTGCCGCCCCAGTAATTCAACACCGGCGAGCCCGTGCTTTGTACACCCCTGATGAGGTTAAAGCCGCTTTGATCGAAGAAATTGGCGGTAAGGTTGTTTGGGTACACAATCTCCGATGAGGTGGTGAAGCCTGCATCGTAAATTACGTTGTTCATCTGCTGCATGGTAGAGTAGCAACTAAACAGATAGCTCTCCGCCTCATTGCGGTTACGAAAAGCATAATCCAGCGTACCAACGTTATCAGGCGCTACATCCAGGTATTTCTTGCACGACACGCCCGAAATGCATAATACAGCCATCAGTATAAATTTATAATATGGTCTCATATCGTCTCTTTTTTAATCGGTTAGGGTTATAAATTCACGTTAATACCAATGTTGAACACCTTTTGTATAGGGTAAGCAAATCCATTGCCGCCCTGTTCGGGATCCCACATCTTGAAGGGGCTCCAGGTAACCAGGTTCAAACCGTTGAAATATATCCTTAAGTTGGTAAGCTTTAATGATTTTGCTAAACGCACGGGCAGCATGTAACCAATCTCCAGCGATTTCAGCCTCAGGAAGCTGGCATCGCGAAGCCACCAGGTGCTTGGCTGCAGGTTATTCTCTATAACTGCCCTTGTAGTGCCCAGCCTTGGGTAAGCGGCGTAAAGGTTTTGGTTCTCTTCGCTCCAGTGGCTATCAGCAAATTCTTTCAGCACCTGCGTATTGCCATAAACGTAGGCATCGGGGCTTGGGATGAAGGGACTAACGCGGTTAGGATCTACGAAGAACGATACCCTGGCCTGCCCCTGAAAGAAGGCCGATAAATCGAAGCCTTTGTAACCAGTAGAGAAACCGAAACCGTAAACAATCTCCGGCGTTTGCGGATAGCCCAGGAAAGTAAGGTCAAGGTTATCTATCTTGCCGTCGTTGTTCAGGTCGCGGTATTTGATGTCGCCACCTTTAGGGGCTATGCCGGTACCGCTGAATACCTGAGATGGCGAGTTGCGTGCTTCCTGATCATCTACGAATAAACGCTCGGCCACATAACCGTAACCACGGCTGATGGGCTGGCCTATGAAGTGCCTCCACGGTTCGTTGTAATTGGGCTCTTCTATATAGGTGTACTTGTTGGTAGAATACGTGAAGTTACCCCTGAATGATGCCCAGGCACCATTGCTGAAGCTTGCCTTGTAATCTGCAGAAAGGTCGAGGCCCTTAGAATCTACCACCCCTAAGTTAGAGCTGATGGCCGATTCGAAGCCCTCGCTTGATGGCACCAAACGCTGGCGCAGGATATCGTAGCGATGGTTTTTGTAAATCTCGGCAATCACGCTTAGGTTCTTCAGCACGGTAAACTCTACCGCTAAGTTGGTTTGCCTTGATGTTTCCCAGGTGATGTTGTTGTTTTCGTAGCTGTTGATGAAAACGCCCTTACGCTCGTACGAGTTGTTGAAACCAAACTGCGAGTAATTGGGGCCGTTGGTAAAGTTCACATCAGACAGGTAGAAGAAGCGTTGCTGGCCAATGGCATCGTTACCCACCAAACCGTAGCTGGCGCGTATCTTTAAACGCTGGATGATATCAGGGTTCCAGAATTTTTCATTCGAAACTACCCACGAGCCGCCGATGGTTGGGAAGAAACCGTAACGGTGCGCAGCATTAAAACGCTCGGATCCATTGTACCCGAAGTTACCCTCTATAAAGTATTTGCTCTTGAAACCATAGGTTAACCTACCCGCCAGGCCCAGGTTGCGGAAAGGCAAAGAGTACTGCAAGGTGGTGGTATTTGTCTTCGGATCCCTTTGGCTGGAGTAAACGGTTTGCTGCACAGTACCAATCAACGTGGCATTGATATTATGATCGCCAAGCTGTTTGTTGTAATCGAGCGCTGTTTGCAGGTACAGGAAAGTATCGGCATTCGGCTCGTTCTTGGAGTACGACAGGTATTCCTGCGCTACGTTATAGCCAGTTGGCTGGGGGTTGAGCCAGGATAAGGTGTACTGGTCGGTTACCTTATCATACGAACCTACATTATAATAAAAGGGGCTGTAGGCCAATTGCGAATCGAAATAAGAGTGCCTGTTGGTATTGAACAGCGAACGGAACTTAAGCCCATCGGTTACGAAATTCAGATTCTGGTTCAGCTCCAACTGGGCCGACATCCTTGATTCTGAAAAATTCTTGTGCCCCCTCAGCAAAGCTGCGTAAGGGTTATTATATAATATATTGTTGCTGCTGGCACCATCGGCCTGGCCCACGTTCCCGAAAAGGATATGCTGTGCGTTCTGGTTGGCAGCATCTGCAGGGTAAAAAGCCGGGAAAAGCACCGGGCTGGTGTGGATAGCTATATTATAAAGGTCAGATGCAAACGAACCATCGGCTGTTATTGGCCCGGCGTACTCATTGAACGTACCTGATAGCCTCACCACAACCTCGGTAGTTTTGGTAAGGTTTAGGTTGATGTTAGAGCGCAGCTGATAATTCTTGAAGCTTACATTGTTGTTATTATTGTTGCGCACATCGGTTTTAAGCACGCCATTGTCCTGGTTGTAAGTACCAGTTATATAATAACGAGCAAATTCGTTACCACCGTTTACGCTCAAATTATTGCGCTGCGTGGTTGCCCTTTTGTTGAACAGCATCTTCAGCCAGTCAACCGCCGGGTAAACGTAGGGGTTTGCGCCGGGGCCGCCGTTGATGGTATTTTGCGTGTTGTTGATTTTGCTTTGCGGGAATGGCAAAGGCAAGGCGGGATCGCGGGTGAGGGATGCCTCGTTATACAAATTCATGTATTCGATAGGATCCACTATCTGCGGCGTTTGGGTAGATTGCGAAGAAGAATACTCCGACCGGAAATTGATTTTTGCCGGGCCTACTTTACCCTCTTTGGTGCTTACTAAAATAACGCCGTTTGCACCACGCGCCCCGTAAAGGGCGGTTGCGCTGGCATCCTTTAATATAGAGAAGCTGGCGATATCATCAACCTGCAAACGGGCAAGGTCTGACGTGGTGAGCTCTACGTTATCTATCAAAATTAGCGGATCCTGCTTGTAGCCGAAAGTGGTTACACCGCGCACGAAGAATGAAGCGTTATCCTGCCCCGGCTGACCGCTGCGCTGATAAGCAACTATACCGGCCGCCTGCCCCGCCAATGCAGCGGTTAAGTTACTTGCGGGTATCTTCAGTTCGCTGGGTTTTATACTGGTAACCGAGCCCACGAGCGCTTCTTTACGCTCCTTTTTACCGAAGGCCGTTACCACAACCTCATCTAACTGGCCCTTGCTCTCGCTAAGCCGTATGGTAAGGTTGTTATTTGTTGCCGATACAATGATGGTTTGGGGTTTGAAACCTACGTAAGAAATACGCAGCTGTGCCCCGTCTGAAACTTCTAATATAAACCGGCCATTTACATCTGTTTGGGTACCCAGTTTGCTATTGTTTACAACGGCTACGCTAACGCCTGGCAGGGTAACGCCGGTGGTATCGGTTACTTTACCGGTTACCGTAATTTTGGCGGTTTGCGCAAACGCGGTACCGATGAACATGCAAAGGGCAAAAAGCATCAGGCAGCGCCGCTGGCAGTACCTTAAGGGCTTTGCATACTCCTTTAAAAGTATTTTGTTGATTAGGTAAGCTAAGTTCATAAAGTTTTGGTCATAAAATTTATTTTAAGTCAATCGGGTTTGGTCAATCAGTTTGGTTGGTACACTGGATTGTAGCTGGGGTAGGCTGTAGCCCAAAATATCAATATGCTGAAACATGCCAACCTATTGGGGCTAATGAATTAACCCGGTTGGAATGAAAAGTTTACGCGCTTCCCCTTAGATATAAGAGTCGAATTTTTTACATACTTTATGGCTTTAGTTAATAATTGGTTTTGTAAATGTATAGCGCACAACGCGTTTAAAAAATGGATTGACTTCCAAAATAGATAGACAATATTCTGATTTTTGATTTTTTTGGAAGATAATACATCGCGGCGGCAGAGGCAGCATAAAGCAGGGATTTAATCATCCGGTATTAGTTGCACGGCATGCCCGCCAATGTGTACAGACATCACTCCACCGTACGCAAAAAAGTCAGTCCATCGGCGGCCATTTTCGAATTTTCGCCATCCGCTGCAATCAAATCCCGGCGGCTATTCCTCCCGATTTCTCTGATGCCGAAACTAAGGAAACAATTACTGGCAGCAATCGCAGGGGGAATATTAGAGGAAGTATTTACAGAAGCCGCGCAATCAGGCTCCTAGACAACTATAAAAGGCGCATGGCTACTGATTTGTGCCTTTTGGCAAGGCCGTAGCAAAGCCAGGCGCGGAGCGATAGTGTAGGCTTTTTTGAGAAGGCCGAATTCCCCGACAGGCACTTTTCTTTTTTCCGACCGCGGTTAAGGTCAACCTTCCGAATGGCTTTAAAATGCAAACCGAAACGTTTTAGCCGTATGGGATTTTAAAAATCGAACGGCCGGGGCGAACGCATAGTGAGGATGGCGAACCTCATTCCAATTTTAAACAGTGATCAATTTTAGATAGACAATATTACGAAACTTTATTTTTTTTGGCAGATACGTTAACAACACTGCATCAATACCGCTTATCGAGGGTACGGGCTCTATTTGCGCGGAAAGGCTCCTGCCTTAACTTTTAATTTATTACCCCGAATTTATAAACGATGGTGTGGTCGTATTCTTCGCCCGGTTTCAGCACTGTGGAGGGGAAATGTGCATGGTTTGGGCTATCGGGATAGTACTGGCATTCCAGGCAAAGGCCATCGAGCGGCTGATACGGTCGGCCAAAATTACCCTCGCAATTGCTGCTGAGGTAATCGCCGGTGTAAACCATTACCGATGGATAAGTGGTAGTGACTTCCAGCCTGCGGCCGCTTTTATCGTCCATTAATTCGGCGGCGGACTTTAATGATTCGGCACTATCCAACAGGTAGCAATAATTGAAACCGGTGGTTGCATGCCCGTCGCTATTCATTTTGTTGCCTACGGGATCGCCGTTCCAGGCTTTGCTGCCCGTAGGTTTTATTAACCCGGTTGGTATGTGGGCTGCATCGGTATCCAGCATATTTTGGGCATGTACTTTTAACTTATGCCCTAAAATATTGCCCGGCTTCGCCGCCAGGTTGAAGTAGGCATGGTTGGTAAAATTGGCTACGGTAGTGATATCGGTAATGGCTTTAAAACGGATACGAAGCTCGTTGTCGTCCTTAAAGCTATAAGTAACGGCAAGCTTCAGGTTGCCGGGGAAACCACCCTCGCCATCTGCGCTGTGGCATGTAAACGTAACGCTGTCCTCCCCTACCTCGTAAGCGAACACCTTTCTGTTGAATCCATCCCGTCCGCCATGATTCGTGTTGCCGCCATCGTTGGCCTGTAGTTGATATGTTTTACCATCCAATTCGAATGCCGCGCCACCTATGCGATTGGCAAAACGCCCAATGGTGGCACCCAGGTAGCACTCGTCGTTTATGTAGCCGGCCAGTGATGGGTAGCCCAGTACCACGTTCCCAAAATTGCTATTCTTATCGGGCACCACAGCCGAAACCAGCGTTGCGCCGTAGTTGCAAAGTTCTACATATGCGCCTGCGCTGTTGCCCAGCCTGAAAAGGTGAACCGGCTGCCCCACATGCTCGCCCCATTTTTGGTACGATATGGCGGCTGGGCTATTGATCATAATTGGTTCTGTTTTAAAGCTCAAGATAGTAGATATTATGATTAACCTGACTGTTATCGGGTTAATCTTTTTTGTTGTTTATGATATGGGAGTGCTCGTCTCCTTTAAATCCTACAATTGGATATTGTTATTATACGGCTCAACCAACAGCTTAACCGTGTCTTTACCCAATAGTGTGGCATCAAATTCAATCGTTACCGTTTTGGTTTCACCCTTTAGCAAACTGAAATAATTATCGCTCACGATGGCGGGAAGTATTTGCTCCCCGGTAGACGATTTTACTGCCTGCACCCTCACACCGAAGGCTACTGCTTTGGCATCCGCCGGGTTGGAGATGGTTGCGGTAACATAATACTTGCCATCCTTTATAATTGTTTTGCTATCCACCTTCAGGTTTACCCGGCTTAAGGTGTTCAGCGCCGAATAGTCCCTGCGCCTGTTGCCGCGCCAGTAAAAGTTATCGGATATCAGCTTGCCCACTTTATCTGTAAGCTTCAGCTTGATGAAATGCACATCGGATAAGCCCTCGCTGGCCACATCTCCCTCATAAACCTCGAAATCGAACAGCGAATACCCCCAGGAGGTTGCACGTTCTACGCCTTGCATGCGCACATACCTTGCTGGTACTTCGGCGAACATGATTTTCTGCTGGCCGGGATGGCCCTTGGTAGTGCTAAACACATCGCGCCATTGCTTGCCATCGATAGATGTTTGTATCTTAAAGGACTTTGCATAGGCATCTTCCCAGTTGAGGCCAACTCCATTTACCAGTTCAGTTTGGCCCAGGTCTATGGCTACCCATTGGTCGTCGCGGTACTCGCTGGCCCAGCGGCTGCCGTTGTTGCCATCGTTCACGGCGCTTACATCGCCATTGGCAGATGAGGACGCGAAGGCCCGCTTCCCTTTGGCCAAATCGGCATGGTAGGGGTTAAAGTTTACGGCGAAGACCTCGCCCGCGCTGTTGGCTGGCGCATCGGTTACTTTGCTTTGGCTGTATCGCTTTACCAGCGTGCCATCTAGGTTGTACACATCTACGCTGGCGGTTAAGCCGGCCTCGTCGGTTTTGCTGGTATTGATGATCTTGATGCCGTTGGTTACCGGGTTCCATTGGATGTGCAATGGCTCGCAGGCTTTTTTAGCTCCCCAGAAAGCTCCGGTGAGGTCGTAATAGTAATCATAGGTTTGCCATACCAACGATGGGTAGGCCGATTGGCTCATCCAGGTCATCAAGCCCGAGGCATCCTCACCCATGGCATCCTGCCAACCTTCGAACATCGCCTTATTAGTTTCGATGTTTACGAACTGTGCTTTCCTGCAAAAATCTTCAATATTCTTTGCTTTTCCGTAATTATCTACGCTTTGCGCATAATCATCCGGACCAGCGTTAAATGCCAACGGACCAAAAAAGTGTTTGTTCCACATATCGTTCCTCGGCCACCAATTTTCCTTCGGCATAAATTTTTTGAAGCTCTCGAAATTGGTGAAAACCGCAGTACCCAACTCGGTGCGCAAGCCCCATCCCCTATTACCGCCGGTACCAGTTGGGTAGGCAGTGAAATAATACCGCGGGTCTTTGTTTGCCCAGGGGCCGCTGCCGGTAAGGTTTTCGGCATGCGAGTTGGGTTGGTACCAGCGGTCGCCGCCGTCGAATGTATCGAGGTCTTCTTTCAACCAGGCGCTCAGGGGCTTCTCGGGCCAGCCTTCGTTATCGGCGCACCAAACGGCAATGGCCGGGTGATTACGGAAACGCTTTATCTTTTCGATGACGTTGCCGTTGAATGCGTTGAGGTCGGCAGGGAGGTTGGGGTTGGCATTCAGCCAGAAATCGTCCCAAACCATGATGCCGTATTTATCGCAGGCCTGGTAAAACTCATCATCTGTAACCGAGCCTATCCAGTTGCGAATCATATTAAAATTCATCTCCTTGTGCAATCGAACACGGGTATCATACTCGTTGCCGCGGCAACGCAGCATATATTCCGACATGCCCCAATCGCCTCCTTTAATGAATACCTTTACGCCGTTGATAGCTACGTGCAGCACGTGGCCGATGGTATCGTAACTATATTTCTTGATGCCGAATTTAACTTCCTGCACATCAGATACTGCATCGCCCACTGCTACGCTCAGTTTACAGTTGTATAAATTAGGTTCACCGTATCCGTTTGGCCACCAAAGTTTGGGGTTGTTGATAACCAGCTGCTCAAAATCTACTTTGGTCAGTTTTACATCGGTGCTGCTGTTGGCCCACATGTACACCTTTTTGCTGAACTGTATATTGCCTGGCGTTATCAACCCATTGATAACTGCCGCCTGCGAGGTGGGGCCATTGTTCTTCAGTTCCATGGCTATGGATAGGTCGGCTTTGGCGTTATTGGGCAGGTTTGTCCTTATCCAGGGATCTTTGATGGTAATGTCGCCGGTGTTGCTGAGGTACACATTATCGGTAATGCCCGAGTTGAGGCCCGGCACATAAGGAATCCAATCCCAGCTTGCGCTGGCAACATAATTTGGGCTGCCTACGTTGGCCAGCGGCTGCAGGGGTATGTAAACCAGCACGGCCAACACGTTGATATCCTTACCCTTTACCAGTTCGGTAATATCAAATTGGCCTCGCTGCATAAAGCCATCCAGCGTGCCCAGCAAGGTACCGTTCAGATAAATATCAGCCTTGCGGTTTACGCCGTTGAAGTTTAGCCAGGTTACTTTATTGTGGTAATTGGTCGGCATTTTAAACTCGGTGCGGTACCAAAAGCTTCGGTCGTACTTTTTGCGGTCTACTTTATAGATATTATCGCCAAAGTTGGGGTCCTTCTCCAGCCCTGCGGCCACGTACGATGCAAAGGTGGTACCCGGCACTATGGCTTTTACCCATCCTGCAGCGTTGTAGCCGGACTGTGTCGGATTACCGCTAACTTCTGCCTGAGGCTTTACTTCCCATAGCTGCCCGGCTGTGCTATTAAGCGAGGCCATACCCGTTTGCGCCTGTGATTGGCTTCCCATTGCCACGCAGAGAACGATGGCTATTAAATATCTATAAACGATGTTATACTTTTTTGACATGATTAATGGTGATAGGGTCGCTCTATTTTACCTCGACAAGGCGGATGACTGAGCTGGTTTTATAGGTATTGATGCCCGGGTCGAAGCCTACGGTCATGAGGAAATCGCCGGTATAGGTTTTTTTGCCATCTAAGGGCGAGCTTGCGCCGGGATACAGATTCACTTCCTGCAGGCTGTAGCGTTTTGCCGCATCGAGGCCCTTAAGTTTGATGGGGAGCCTGTTGCCCTGCCCGTAACGGTTGTTCACCAGGTAATTGAATACCACGGCTGATGTCTTGGCGGTATCTACATACAGTACCGAGGCTACGCTTTCGGTAACCGGGTCTGATAAACGGTACTGGTCGCCCTGGAAGATGATAGGTTTGAGCTTATCGTAGATCTTAACGGCCTGCTGGCAAAAAGCAAGGTCGTTACCGGATAGTTTGCCGATTACGATATCGAAACCGAGGCGGCCCATCATCGCAACATCCACGCGAAATTTAAGCGGTTGTTTACCCCAGTCGGTTACGTGGTTGGCGGTGGCCATTGCGGGGTAGAAATACGAGTACTCCCACTGCATAAAAATGCGCTCCAGCGGGTCGGTGTTGTCGCTTGGCCAAAACTCGGTGAAATATTGCAGGGCACCATAATCAACCCGGCCGCCACCACCGCTGCACAGCATCATAGGCACAGTAGGGTATTTAGCGCGGATGCGTTTTAACACTTTGTACAGGCCCTTTACATAATCTACATAAAATTGCGATTGGTCCTTCTTAAGGTAAGCCGAGTATGCATTATAAATAACCGCGTTGCAATCCCATTTAATATAGGCCAAGGCCGGACTTTTGATAAAAAGGGAATCGACAATGCCGTAAACGAAATCCTGTACTTTGGGGTTAGCCAGATCCAACACTAACTGGTTACGGAAGTAATATTCCGGGCGGCCTGCTTGTTTGATTACCCAATCGGGATGCTTTTTATATAGCTCGCTTTGGGGGTTCACCATCTCCGGCTCTATCCATATCCCGAATTTTACGCCCGTGTTTTGGGATTCCTGCACCAACGAAGCGATGCCGTTAGGCAGTTTCTTTACGTTTTCCTGCCAGTCGCCAAGCCCTGCGTGATCATCGTTCCGGGGGAATTTATTACCGAACCAACCGTCATCCAGCAGAAACATATCCACGCCCAGTTTTTTGGTGTCTTTTAAAATTTCCTTCAGCTTGTTTTCGTTGAAATCGAACCCCGTTGCTTCCCAATTGTTCAGCAAGGTTAAGCGCGTGCCTTTGCCATCCAGCAGTTTATACTCGCGGGCCCAGCGTTGCAATTTGCGGCTGGCATCGCCTTTGCCCTTATCAGAAAAGGTGTAGAGGAATGGAGGCGTAGTAAATTCCTCGTTCGGTTTAAGCACATAGGGCGATGCGTAGTTGTTTATCCCGGCGATGATACGCAGGTTATCCTGTGGGTCTACCTCCAGGTCGACACGGAAATTCCCGCTCCACTCCAGCGAACCGTAGAGGACGGCACCCTCATCCTCGGATGCAGGTTTATCCAAGGAAACCATAAAAACCGATGGCTGGAACAGATTGGCGCGCGTCCCCAGCTTGCTATCCAGCACCTTGATGCCGTGGCTCAATTCCTTTTCTTCGGGCTGCATCTCTTTGGCCCAATCGCCATGGTACTGCCTTAGCCAATAGCTTTTGGCTTGCACGTATAAATTTGCCGAAGCGAATTTCTGCAGCGTGATGTTGCCTTTCTCCAGGTTTTTGATGGCGCTCCATTGCTCCACAACATCTTCTTTAAAGTATGTTTTGTAATACAGCGTAACTTCCAAATTATAAACCGGGTCTTTCAGGTTTATGCTGAGCAGGGCCACGTCCTCATCTATCTTCGTTAACTGGTGACTGACATATTTTAAATCGAGCGACATATTGCCATCTGCATGCGTAACCGCGATGGCTGGCTCCGCAAGATTGCGCGAACCGGCGGTGGTATAGGCTGAATTAAGCACGCCGCTATAATCCGCCGAGAATTTGTACATGGCGGCCACCTCTTTATACCCGCTCGCGTCTGCCAAACGCTTGCCGAAGTAAACGGTGCTGAGACTTTCTGCCTCATCAACCTGCAATAACACAGCATGGTGGGCCGTCTCTACAGGTATGGTAATCACCTGTGCACTGGCCTGCGTGGCGGCAAAAAAGCAGCTCACAACCACAATGACCGAAGCTCTTTTTAGGGTATGGAATAAATACATATCTTATCGTTTATCGTTAAAATGGACATAAAAGCTCCCCGCCGGTGAAGCATCGCGGCTCCACGGGTACCACCCGCAATGGCTATTGTTTATGGTTTGGGGGATGCTTTTCTTAGTAGCTGGATACGTTTAATTGTTTTTTTGCCATCTCTCAATGGACCAATGCCCCGGCGTGGGTGGCATCCATCAGCAGTACTTTGGTAAACATTTCTTTGGCGGCATCCAGCTCATCAAGACCAAGCAGGCCGAGGCCCTGCAAAAAGCTGGTGTGGCAAACGTTGCGCAGGTTAAGGTCATCATCAAAAATGAGGAGGTTGGGCAGCGATACTGCGAAGTAGTCTATCTTCACCTCGTCGTTCTCATGCGCCTTGCCATAAGCAAGCAGCTTGCTGAAGATGCTTTTCGCCCGTTCCTTGTCGCCGAGTTTTATCCAGCTGAGTCCCTGATAAAATATCTTATCGGGTTGCTGGTCGTTGTAGAACACGGCGGCAGATGGCTCATCAAGGCCTACGGTTGATGCGATGAAACTTGCTTTGGCTTCTTCAGCCCGGCCTAATCCTTCAAACGCACAGCCGAGCCAGTAATCGATATCGTTTTCCTGCGTACCGAAAAGCTTGCCCTCGCCCAGGTTGTGCGGATAGCTTTTGGCGCGGGTAAGATTCGCGATAGCCTCATCGAAATTGCTTTCTTCAATCTGCTGCTTGGCCAGCTGCATCAGGCTGAATACATATTGGCCCGATGCTTTGCCTTCGCCTCCCTCCCATGGGTGGAACTGGCGTTGCGTCAGGAGGTTCAGCGCGGTATCGTATCGGCCGAGCAGGTTGTAAAGCGTTACGCGTTCCAGGTAAACGTCGTCGCGCTGGACAGCTACTTCGGGGTAATCTTCCAGGAACTTCAGGCGCGTGGCGGACGGGTAATTCAATCGTTTGTATAGCTGATCCAACTCCATCAATACCCGGGCATCGGTTGTATCCAGCGCAAAAGCTTTCTCGAAATATTTCAGCGCCTTTTCGGCATCGTTTTGCTTGTTATGATAAGCGATAGCCAGGTTGCGGAACACAGTAGGGAACTTATCGTCAAGCTTAGCCGCTTTTTCCCAATTGGAAAGCGCATCATCGTACTGCCGTTTATCGTAAAACAAGTTACCCAAATAGTAAGGCGCGCGGGCGTCGGCAGGGTTTACCTCCATAGCCAACTCCAATATCTTTATCTCATCCAAACGGTTAGGAAAACACAGGTATGGATCCGCAGCGGCGGCTTTTAAGAACCATTCCTGCGCTTCGGCCTGCAAACCGCTTTTATGGTTCAGGTAACCGAGCGTGTAGTACACCATGGCATTGTTGCCGGTGCTTTTCAGCGTCAGTTGTAACAACTCGGCAGCCTCGGCATATAAGCCGACCGATGCATAATCGAGCGCGTATTCTATAAAATTCTGGTCATCGTTACGGCTAAGAATCAGCAGGGTATCGAGGCATTCAGTGGCCTTTTCAGCATTGCCTGTGGCATTATAAAGCTGTACTTTTTCGAAAATCACACCCAGGTTGAAGCTATCTCGCTCCAGCGCAGCATCGGCAATAGCAAAAGCCTTATCCAATTGCTTCAATTTGCGCAGGGCAGCAATTTTCACTACGTAAGCCTTGCTGTTGTTGGCGTTGCGGTCTAATGATTGGTTGATATGGTCGAGCGCCAGGGCAAAATGCCCGCGGGCTACATCTATTTTAGCCACTTCGAAAAAGCCGCTATCCTTCCAGGCGTTGCTCCATGTCGATTTATAGAAGACGGTGTAAGCTTCGTCCGACCTATCCAGATATTTTAGGCAGAGGCCTAGGTTATAATATGGCTCGCTATCGTAAGGGTTGGGGTTGCGCTGAATGCTGGTCTCTACTGCTTTCCTCAAAAATGCTTCGGCTTTGGCGAATTGCCCTTTGCGGATATACCATTTGCCCAGTGCATTGTTGTTGCGGATATCGCCCGGCTCGCGGCGCAGGGCTTCCTCGTAATAAGGCACCGGCGAAAACGTAGCATGGCGGTACTGCTCTAAATGCTGAGCGGTTAAAAACAATTGCTCCACGCTTTCCACGTCAGCAGGCTCCACAGCTGGCTTCGCAGGGATAGGCATTTCGTTCTGCTTGTTTTTGGCAGGCTCGTATCGCAGTACTTCGCGGCCATCCTGCGTAATAATCAGCAGCAATTCCTGTTCGTTCAGGCTTGCGGCAACCGGCAGTTCTTTCACAAAAACGGCTTCCGGCGTAAGCGTACCGGTGCGCGCGTACAATTCTTCGTCCCTATGGGTAAGGCTGATATGCAGGTTATCCTGTGCCGATGTCACCTGCACTTTAAGGCTGAGGGTTTCTCCATCTTTACTTAATGCCAGCAATATATCTTTCGATGCATTTTTTACCATGCCCAACTCGCGGTAAGGCAAAAAGTACTGCGTAAAGGTTTTCTCTTCGTTGGGCATCAGCCAGCTAAAATCGGGCTGATTATCGGTAAAAACGCCGGTCATCAGTTCGATATACGGACCGTCCTCGTCGGTCAGGTTCCTGTCCCAGGCCTGGCCGAAATCGCTGTGCCCCCATGTCCATTGTTTTTTACCCGGCGATACATGGTGGTTAGCCACATGCAGCAAACCGGCCTGGCTATCGTGCTCGTATCCGCCAACAAAGTCATAATCAGAATTGATGGCCATGTAAGATGTTGGCACCGGGATGTTCTTATACATCGAGATATCCGTACCCGGCGAATAATCTACCTTGTAATAAGTGCCGGTGGCGATGGGGAAATCGGATACATCGCGTTTGCCATGATCGAACACAGCATTCACATCGGACGGGAAAACCGACTGGTAATAATCGTTCACCTTTACGGCCGGGTTGGCCCACCATAAGAAGGTTTGCGGCAATGCCGAGCGATTAAGCAGTTTCGCCTTTATCTCGATGTAAGCAGTATCGGGGTGCAGCGTAAAGCCAGCCATGCCACGGGTGTGGAACATGCGCTCCAACTCGTTTACCCAAACGGTCTTGCTGCCGTCGGCGTGCTCTTCCAAACGGTAATCTACCGGATCGAAGGTGCTTGGGCGATGGTGCTGCGGCCAGTTGAACTCGATGCCGCCCGAAATCCAGGGACCGGTAAGGCCAACCAATGCCGGCTTTATTACCTGGTTATGGTAGATGAAATGACGTTGCTTTATTTTATCGTACGCGGTTTGGATGCGGCCACCCAATTGCGGCAATATCATCACTTTAAGGTATTTGTTCTCTAAAAACAAGCCGGTGTAGGCTCTATCCTCCTTCTCGTCGGCAATTTTTTCGATGACCGGGTTAGGATACACTACACCGCTGCTGCCCTGGTAAACCCGTTTCTCGAAAAACATGGGGTTTTTATCGGGCTTGCCTACGCCGTAGGTAGGAATTATGACTTGCTCTTCCCAAACGGAAACAGATGAATTTTGCATGTGCTGTATGAGGTTAATGTCTTACTAAATTATCTTCCAACTCTTCCAAAGTCTGGCCCTTGGTTTCTTTCACTTTTGCTTTCACGAACAGGAAACCTGCGAAGCAAATACCCGCGTACAGGTAAAACGGACCGTACGTGCCCAGGTGATTAGCCAATATGGGGAACGTAAATACCAGTATGAAATAGGCCAGCCAAAGGGAAACGATGGCCACAGAGGAGGCCACGCCGCGTATTTTATTGGGGAATATCTCGGAGATAAGCACCCAGGTAACCGGGGCCAGGGTAAAAGAGTAGACGCTGATGGCCGATAGCACCACTATAGATAGCAGCAGCACCGGCGCATGGCTCTGCAGTAAAAAGGCCAGCACGATGAAGGACACCGATAAGCCTATCGAACCGATGAGCATTAGTGGCCGCCTGCCTAATTTATCAACCATAAACATGGCCAACACAGTAAATATGAGGTTCACCACCCCGATGAAAACCGTCTCGAGCAGCTGATGGTCCACGCTTGAGCCTGCCTCCTTAAAAATAGTCGACGCGTAATTGAAAAGTATATTGCTACCGCAAAATTGCTGGAACACCGCCAGGGTGATACCAACCACCACGGCAGGGCGCACGGCCTTCTCGAACACCATGGCGTAAGATTGCTTGGTAGAACCCTCCAATGATTTCTTTACCGCCTTGAATGTAGATTCCACGAAATCGGGCGAGCCAATTTTATTGAGGATGGCCATCGCTTTTTCCGTCTGGCCCGCTTTCATCAACCACCTTGGGCTCTCGGGCAACCAGGTAACCCCTATCAAAAATATGGCAGATGGCACCGCACCCAGGCCGAACATCCACCGCCAGGAATCTGCTCCATGGTCTGCCAGAAAGTAGTTGACCAGATTGGTAACCAAAATGCCTATCACCACCGTAAGCTGGTTGATAGCAACGTTACGCCCGCGCACCTCTGCGGGCGAAACTTCGGCGATGTACATGGGGCAAAGCATAGATGCCATACCCACGCCAATGCCCGCCGCAAAGCGCAATACCAAAAAATAGGCAAGCGATGGTGAGAACGCTATGCCTATAGAAGAAACGGCAAAAATAAGCGCCGCTATGATTAGCCCCGGCTTGCGGCCATACTTATCGGCAATGTTACCGGCTAGCAGGCAGCCTACGATGCAGCCTAAAGCAAGCGAGCCCGTGAGGAAACCCTCCCAAACAGGGGTAAGCAGAAACTGGGTGCGCAGGAAAGGCAACGCGCCGGATATCACCGCGAAATCGAACCCGAATAAATACCCTCCTAATGCCGAAATAAAGGAAATGCCGATAATATAATTGCTGTTGAAGCCTTTTGTGCTACTCATTGTTTGGGTTGTATAGGGTTAACTGGTGGCATAATATTAAACTTATTTTGTTGATTAATCAACCGCGACGAATTTTACCAACACGGCATCGCCGGGGCTGGCTTGTAGGGTAAGCTCCTGTTTGTCAGCCCCTAATTCGCCTATCGGTTTATCGTTCATAAAATCGCGTAGCTCGTATTTTTTGCCTGCGGCGAGGTGCAACGCGGCCCGGCTAAAGGTTTGCTTGAAATCGTCTTTATAGTGAAAGTTGAACAGGGCGAGCATGGTATTATCGCCGGGTAAGTAAAAAGATAGCTGTTGGTCGTAGCTGTCGCCGTCGGCGGTTTTGATGGGGATGAATGCTTTTGGGTCGCTAAAGAACTTTGCTATGTTCTTATTATCCAGAAAGGCCTGCGCGCGGTAGGCCGCTATGGGGTTGCGATAGTCGGATCCATCACCCAGAATGCTGCCCATCACCATCATGGCATACAGGCGCACCTTTATTTCCTGCTCGTTCAGATCGGGGTTGCGCTGGAAGTTCTTCATGATAGCCACATCCAGATTAGTGTAGGGGAACAGCGTGCCCTGCATCCAACCCATGTGCGAACCGGTGGCCAGCGACGATTCCGTACTCCCCCATCCGGGGAAACCTTTCTGGTCATCGCGCAAGTGCGAGTAAACATCGGTAGATACGAAGCGCGTATGCGCATATTGGTGCGGGAACAGCGGCGAGATAGCCTGGGTGATAAAAATATCCTTGCCCATGATAGAGTCGACCAGATGGCGCAGGGTTTTCATGCCGTAGTCATAAGCCTGCATGCCGCTGCGCACTTTAGGGTCATACCGTTTGGTGGTTTCCAGCGCGCCGGCAGTAAGGAAATCTATCTTGAGGAATTTGGCGTTGATGGCCTTTGCTTTCTTCAGTTGTTGGATGATGTACAAACGAACTGCCGGGTGCGTAGGGTCCATCGCGTAAGCGCCCCATTGCCCATCTTTATACATAATGGGCTTGCCATTCTTATCGTGCAGCAGCACATCCTCCAACAGGTAGTCGCCGCCGGGGAGTTTGTTGCCTTTGATGTTATCTTTCCAGCTCCACATGGCAAAGGGGATAAAATAAAAGCCCATTTGCTGGCCGTTCTTTGCGCCGTATTCGCCAATTTCTTTAAGCACCTCGGTGCTGTAAATGCCCTGGTCGTAAGAATCGATGCTGAGCACGGGTTTCGAGTACGCGCTGAAATTGGGCATCTTGTGTATGAAATCGGAGATTTGATGTACCGCAGGTGGCATCATTACCTTTTCGTAACCCAATACGCCCTCCACGCCGAAGCTGTTCCAATACACAGGCGCGGGCGCATCCCAGGTTTGCTTGCCGTTAATGAGGGCATTTACGCGGCCATAATCCTTAAAAGTTTCGTGCAAATCGTCGGACGCGGCAAGGTATATCGTTGGAGAACTTACCGTTTGGCCCAGCATAGTGCCATGGTCGGCATGGTCGTGCGTGCCGTCCAATCCGCCATAGCCCGATTTGAGGGATGGATTATTAGCCGTAGCCGCACCGCCGAATACCCTTAACGAATCAGCATAGCCCAATTGCGCGCCTGTTTGGTAGGCGAGGCCCGTTTTCCAGAAATCGTGGTTAACGCTGCCGATAACCAGGCCACTGTTCTTCACCTGGTCGTAAACGGCCAGGAACTCATAGCTGATGCCTATACTTTTTGATTGGCCTGCGGCGGGCCATTTTCGTTCTACAGTGGGTGTCCATTCGTCGTTATCAAAGGGGACGTCTAATATACGTGGCTCGGTCCCGGGGATAAAAACCTTGCCCTTATGCGCCGGCAATATAGCCAGCGGACTTATATCACGCGTCTCTATGGGTTTGCCTGTTGATGTTGCCGTAACCTTTACCAGCGCGTAGGGCTTACCCTTATAAAGCGTGATTTGTTGCGTGATACTGATAGCGTGCTTCGCGTCGCTATGTTTTAAGGTGAGGCAAAGGCCTTGGCCTATCTTGTCGTTGATGTTTTCTACTGTACAGGTATGGTCGGCCAGGTCGGTGCTGGGTAGATAACCGGTGCTTATATCGTTAACGTATGCAATAGCATTATCTATATGCGTACCGTTGCTGAATGCGTAGTTTACCGCGCCGCTGCTTTTATCTACGCTGATTTTGAGCTGCGCGCTACCGATGCTGGCATTATCGGTGCTTTTGGTAAGCTGCTGGGCCTGCAGGCTTTGTGCCGACAGGATGAAGGCAAACAGGCTTGCCCATACCGCCAGGCAGCTTGTGGATATTTTACGGTTGCGTACTATTGTGTTAAAGTATGGCATCTACAGTTTTATATGGCTACAAGAGCGCCTATCCGCCCAAAAGGAAATATTGATAAAGGCCGCCGGTGTAGCTGGTATCGTTAATTGGTTACGATGTAAAAGTGATGGATAAAATGAGATAATAAAATAGTCAATATTACGGACTTGATGGATTTTATTACGGTGACCGCGTTTAGATTTATTTACTTAAGGATAAGGCTGATTTAAAAAAAATTGTGAATGTTTGCATAACGTATGGCTACCCGCCATTACCGCTAATAACCAATTACCAATACTATCCCATGGCGAAAACTACAGTACTGCGGCGCCGTGATGGCTTCGAAGGGCAAAAACTCATCGTGCTGCCCAAAAAAATCATCACTAACTTCCTGAGCAAGGATTTGGTTACCAAGCAAATCTACATTACCGATATTGGCTATTACCCCAAAGCCATGCACCATTACGCCGAGCGGCCACACGGCATCAACCAGCATATTATCATCTATTGTACCGAGGGTTACGGCTGGCTGGAAATTAACAAGAAAAAGGTAGAGGTTTCGCCTTCGCAATTTATTGCCATACCCGCCAATACGCCGCACCGCTACGCCGCCAATATGGATAAACCATGGACGATATACTGGATACACTTTAAAGGGGAGGTGGCTTCCTTCATCATAGAACTGATTTTAAAGAACTCCGAAAACTATAAGCCTTATCTGTCATTCAACGAAAACCGTATCAAGCTGTTCGAGGATATTTGCTTCAATTTGGAGAAGGGCTACAGCAGCGATGCCCTGCGTTATGTGAATATGATATTCTCGCACTTCCTGTCGTCGTTGATTTACGAGGATAAATTCAACCAGGCCGAGGATAAGCCTGCTGATATGGACATCGTAGAGAAGAGCATCCAATACATGCAGGA
This sequence comes from Mucilaginibacter sp. P1_D10, assembly GCF_056406215.1. Classification (NCBI taxonomy): domain Bacteria; kingdom Pseudomonadati; phylum Bacteroidota; class Sphingobacteriia; order Sphingobacteriales; family Sphingobacteriaceae; genus Mucilaginibacter; species Mucilaginibacter sp. P1_D10. Next base: position 26,354 of record NZ_JBFUAP010000026.1, read on the forward strand.
AAATATCAACACCATGATACGGTTGGACGAACTGAGCAGCCACGCCAAGCTATCCAAATCGCATTACTCGGCCATTTTCCGTGCTAAAACAGGCTATTCGCCGGTAGAGTATTTCAACCAACTGAAGATACAGAAGGCTTGCCAGTACATCTCTTTCACGGCCATGTCTATCAAAAACATCGCCATCAGCCTGGGGATAGAGGACCAGTACTATTTCTCGCGGATGTTTACCAAACTGATGGGCACATCGCCAAACGAATACCGCAAAAAGGTGAAGGCAAGCTCTTGAGGTGGTTATCCGCCCTTTGCAGCCTGTCGGCAATACCCTGCTCATCCAGATTATTTTTGGCCCGGCCAATATTAAGCCAATGTTATGTTTTTAATTTTTTGAGGAGGCTAAGATAGCCATGCCTTAATTTAGGCCCTGTCCCATCCCCAAAAAATGAAGAAATCTTTCGCCCACATCGGCCTCTGCCTGGCCATCAGCCTTTTATCCCTGCAAACAGCAAACGCCCAAAAGGCGGCAAAACCACAGCGCACTATCATCATTATGATGGATGGCTTCGGCGAGGACTATTACCGCAACGCGGATATGCCCAACCTTAACCAGCTGGAAAAGGCCGGTATTTACAAAGTGGTGCCATCGTTGATGCCTGCCGTAACCAACGTTAATAACATTGCCATTGCCACCGGCGATTTGCCTGCTAAGAACGGCATCACCGGCAACGTGTTCTTTAACCCCAAAACGCAAAAGGAGGAATACATAGAAGACCCGGGGCTTATCCTTACACCTACCATCTTCCAGCGGGCAAAAAAAATGGGCGTTAAATCGGCCTTGTTCTCCTGTAAAAAGAAAACGGTAGACCTGATGAGCGGCTTTGCCGACATAAGCCTTTGCCCCGAATGCGATGGCGCGGGCAGCACCGTATGGGCAAAAGAATTCGGCACGCCGCCGGATGTTTACTCCAAAGAAATCTCTTACTGGATTTTTAAATCGGCCATATACACCATCAAGAATAACCCCGATTTGGGCCTCATCTACATACACACTACCGATTACCCCATGCACATGTGGCCACCCGAAAGTGCCGATGCTAAAGACTTTCTGCACCATGTAGACGAATATATTGGCGAGCTAAGGAAAATTGCACCTGATGCCGCCATCCTGATTACTGCGGACCATGACCTGAACAGCAAAAGCCTCTGTTGGGACCTGGAAAAAGCCCTGCAGGCTCGCAATGCGCCGGTGAAAATTGTGATATCGCCCGAGAAGGACAAATACGTAAAGCATCACCGCGGCATGGGCGGCGCGGCATACATTTACCTAGACGATAAGAAGGACCTCGAAAAAGTTAAAAGGGCCCTCCTCTCCCTAAAAGGCGTGGAAGCGGTATTGACACGTGCGCAAGCTGCAAAGAAATTTGGCCTGATGCCCGAACGCATTGGCGACCTGATGGTACTAGCCGATAAAACCACCGTATTCGGTTACCTGGAAAACGCCGAATCGGAGCAGCTGGATGCGCATTACCGCAGCCATGGCTCGGGCTATGAGGCGCATGTGCCTTTATTCGTTTACAATGCCAAAAACACCCCTGGCGCAGCGTATTTCAAATACAATTACCTGCTGGCCGCCTGGATGTACCGCAATTAGCACACCGGCCAATTTGCTCAGCTTGCCCTGCTGTTTCAATTTTTGCAAGGCAGGCCAATGGTTAATAGCAATATCTATTTTACGGGTTTTGCGGGTATCCTTATAACAGTGAAAGAATAGGCCGGCAGCGTTTGGGTTAATTGTTTCGGTGCTTTTATCTGCGCTGTTGTTGGTTTAAGGAATTTATCTGCCAGGCTGCCAGTAAGTACGCTTTTGGTAGCTGTTGCCGATAAGGATGGGAAACCACTAAGATCGATACCCGCGTTTACTTCAACAGGCAAAAGGTTGGCCATCTTGATGATGACATCGCCGGTTTGCTTATCTTTAACTACCGAAATACCGATGCGCTTTTTCACGGAAGCAGCGGTATCGCTCAGGGTAACTGCCGATGGCATATAAATATCGCCTGCATTTTTGCCGAACATGGTTTGCACATAATAGCCCGTGGTTGGCTTCACTTCGGTGTTGTTAAAGTAAATCATATCCGGATTCCATTGCGTGTGGTTTTCTTTGGCCAGTAACGGCGCGTAGGATGCCATTTTCACCACATCGCCATTACGCTCCAGCGAGGTGAGGTACAGCGCCTCGGTCAGCGCGGTTTCTAAATTGGTTTGGCCGCCGGGGGCGTGGGCCGCATATTCGCCCAGGTACACTTTTGATTTTGTACGGTCGTAACTATCATAGCGGCTTTGGTTATTGATGAACCAACCCGGGCTCTCGTAATAATGCTCGTCTACAACGGGCACTTTAAGTTTGCCGGCTACATCCCAGCCCTCTACGAAATCGGTACCCGAATGGAAAGGACCTACCGTGCCTATCACAGTTATCTCGGGGTGGCTTTTAGCCAGCGCGTTGAATATCATCTTAAAACGAGCCTCGAAAACATCCGAAATCAAATCCTCGTTGCCGATGCCAATGTATTTTAGATTGAATGGCTTAGGGTGGCCCGCCTGCGCCCGCTTTTTGCCCCAGGTGGTGGTTACGGCACCGTTGGCATATTCTACCAGGTCGTTAATGTCTTGTATGTAAGCCTGCATATCCGCCATGGGTATGCCGCCTTGCTGGCCATCGCCACCGGTCGATGAATTTTGGCAAGGCACGCCGGCCGCTATAACCGGCACAGGGGCAGCGCCAATATCCTCGCAAAACTGAAAATACTCATGGAAGCCCAGCCCTGCACTTTGGTGGTAGCCCCAAAGGTTGCGCTGCGGTATCCTGGCCTCCAGCGGGCCGATGGTGTTTTTCCAGCGGTAGATGTTATTGAGGCCATCGCCATGGGCAACGCAACCGCCGGGGAAGCGCACGAATCGTGGATGGATATCGGCTATGGCATCGGCCAGGTCGGCACGCATGCCATTCGGCCGGTTCTTGTATGTATTCGCCGGGAACAGCGATACCATATCAAGCGCAAGCTCACCCGCCGAAAGCGGTTCAATATACAGCGCGGCATCAGTCACCGTTGCCGCTGATACCAATGTAGTGCCCCACTTCTTCCACCCTGTTGATGTTAGGTTGATAACAGCTTCTGCCACCACGCCCTGCTTTGCGCTAACCAGTTTAACTTTTATTTTTCGGGGCGAAGCACCATCGGCTTTGCCGAAAAAGGTGAAGCTATACTTGCTCTCCTTTTTCAGCGCGATGCCATCGTAACCCGTGTTATACAGCACGCCGCCCGGTTTGGTCACGCTCAGTACTGCGTAATGTTGGTTGTAAGTATTTATGGGCGATATGGAATCAATTTTAAGGCTGATGTTATCGCCCTGCGCTTTCCAGGCATAGGTGCTGTTCCAGTTGGCATCGTGGCCCGATTTATCCGCCGGGGCGTACTCAAAATCGCGGTTCTGTATCATTTCGGCGTACAGCCCGCCGTCAGCAGCATAGTTGATATCTTCAAAAAATATCCCGATGAGCATATCGCTTATGGGCTTCGCGGTAGCAGTTTGCGGCTTTATCCGTACGCTTAGCGGTTTAAGGCCCGTAAAGGATGCACTATCCTTGCGTAAAGTTTCGCCGAACAGCGCGCCTGCGCGCTGGCGTTGCTTTAAGGTATTCAATAGCTTATCAATCACCGGCCTGGCAACCAAAGTTATATTGCCGGCTTCGGTGCCGTCTGCAAGGTTAAGGCTTTGCGTTTGGGTTACAACTACCGCATCCGGCACCTCCTGCGAGGCGGAATACGCCTTAAAATCTGTAGTGTTGATGCGGTACTGCTTGCCTTGTTTATCTGCATAGGTAATATGGTAAACCTTTTGGGCGGCATCGTACGTAACCGACGGGTTGAGGAATGCATCGCCTTTAGTTATTGCGGGATAGCTTTGCCTTTTCCAATTGATTAAATCTGCAGATGCGGCGTGGGCGAAAGCATGTATATCGTTGCCGAGGCCCCATATGCAATGCCACAGCCCTGCCCTATCGCGGAAGAGAAAGGGGTTGAACATCTTTTTACCCCTGCCCCATGGGCCATAATCGCTTTTTACGAAACCGAAGTTGCTGCCGATGCTTTCCCATTTTATTTTATCCACGCTCCAGGCCAGCTGCAAGCCTGCATCGTGATTATTTTTTGCCGATGCGTAGGCAAAAAGGTATGCAGAGTCGGCCTGCGCCGGGCTACCGGCAGCTTTCGCGGCCATCGGCAAAAGTGCAACGGCAAAAAGCAGCAGGCAAATAGCGCGGTATTTTTTCTTGTTAATATTCATTAGGGCAATATTAGTTGGTTCAATAATCGTCAACGGTTTCATCCGGTTGCCCGGGGCGCGCAAGCGAATTTATAATTGGTGTAAAACAAATCGAAACCAAATATGCATAAATTTTATTAATTGTAAAATAAACACTTAAAATATTATAAAAAAGACTGCACGTGACTTTTTTCAACTTAGCGGGCCTAAGTCGGCTCATTCCACGTCATTTTTACTAAAATAATCCAATTATACAAGGCATCACAACCACCATGATTTCTTAACCCGCCACATACTTCGAGCTTTATTATAATTAAGTGTTAATAATACACTAATAAATAATTACAGTGAATAAGCCGGGCACTACCGATGTTCTCGCTGAAACCGGCAAGGTCTCCAGGGCTAATTTTTATGACGCCGAATTTTTAAAAACACCCCGATGCCGTCCCGGTGGCATCAGGGTTACTACCTCGTAATTTTTATAAACGAAAAAACCCGCCATTTGAGCGGGTTTCTTCCTTTTATAGAGGGTTGAGTTTATGTGCTTAGTTTTCTGCGTAAACAGGTTTTGCAATACCGTTATCGTAAGCTTTAAGGCTTTTCTTCAGCAGCTTGCGTGCTACGTGTATGCGGGTTTTTACGGTGCCTATAGGTATGGTTAGGTGGTCGGCAATCTCGTGGTATTTATGGCCTTCGAAATACATGGTGAAGGGAACATAATAATCTGCTGGAAGGCGATCCAAAGCGCGTTTGATATCGTCCATCACAAATTTGGCTTCGCCCTGATTTTTAGTTGAACTGAATACCAGGTTCGGAGAAGAAATCTCGTCGCTCTTGGTAACAAAAGTGCTCATTTTAACAAAACGGCGGTAATTGTTGATGAAGGTGTTCTTCATGATGGTATATAACCAGCCTTTCAAATTTGTGCCTTCTTTAAACTTATTGTAATAAGTTATGGCTTTCAACATTGTATCCTGAACAAGGTCGTTAGCATCGTCTGCGTCGTGTGTGAAGTGTAAGGCGTATGACCTTAATGAACTTGCTTGACGTAATACCAGGGTGTTAAACTCAATCTTTGTCATTCTGTTAATGTTTTGTACAGAATAGTATTCAAACATGATACCACTAATAAAAAGTGTAGCGAATTTTAGAATGCCTCAAAAGACCGGTCGTAAGAAGCAACTCAGCCCATTTACGAGCGTCCATTATCTCAAATAGCTATAAATCAGCACTTTTAGGCATTTAATCGGTAAGAAGCGCAGCGCGGGAAAATCAGAAAACAATTTAAAACATTTCGGCTTTTAAACGCTTAGCTTATAGAGGGTTGAGAAAATATCTTTATAGTTAAAGATATTAATTAACAATATTCACCTCGCGGTGTAGGGTAACGCCAAATTTAGTGTACACACTGTCTATGATTTGCGACGAAAGGCTGTACACTTCTTCGCCCGTTGCGCCGCCGTGGTTCACCAGCACCAATGCCTGGTTCTTCCAGGTGCCGGTGTTGCCAACGGTTTTGCCTTTCCAGCCGCATTGTTCTATCAGCCAGCCTGCGGCCAGTTTTACCAGCCCATCGCCTGCCGGATAATTAACAACATCAGGAAAGTTTTGTTTAACTGACTCAAATTCTGCTGCGCTGATAACCGGATTTTTAAAGAAACTGCCTGCGTTGCCGATGGTAGATGGGTCGGGCAGTTTAGATACGCGGATATGCGATACCACTTGCGATACGTCTTTCAGCGTAGGCTCAGTGATGCCACGTGCTGCCAGCTCTTGCTCTATAGCACCGTATTTCAAATTGAAATTGGGTTTTAAGGAAAGCTTGAACTTTACCGATATGATGATGTACTGCCCGGCCAGCTCGCTTTTGAAAACGCTTTCGCGGTAGCCGAACTTGCAATCTTCTTTAGTAAACGTCTTGATATTACCCGATGCTATCTCAAAGGCCTGGCAGCTTTCGAAAACATCCTTCAGCTCTACTCCGTAGGCGCCGATGTTCTGGATGGGCGATGCGCCTACCGAGCCGGGGATGAGGCTCAGGTTTTCCATGCCTGCATAGCCGTGGTCTACGCAGTAGTTCACCAGATCGTTCCATACCTCGCCGGCACCTGCTTCCGCAAAAACCTCATCGTGGCTGATGCGATGCTCAATACCGCGGATGTTAAGGCGGATAACCAGTCCACCGAAATCGGCCACCATCAGCATATTGCTGCCGCCACCTAAAACCAAGCGTGGCATGTTCAGCCATAGAGGGTCGGCAAACAATTCGGTCAGTTCATCTGCATGGCTTATCTCTGCAAAATAGCGGGCATTGGCATCTATACCGAAAGTGTTGAAGTTTTTAAGGGATACGTTTTCCTGTATTTGCAGCATGATGGCGAATTTCGGAAAAATTTAAGATTTGGCAACCTTTAAAAATTGCCGGTACGTTTCAGCTTAAAACAGATTTTATTATCTTGAACAAAAATTCCGCACAAACAAATGAAACCTAAATCTATCGCCCTTTTTATCATCGCCTGCTTATCATGTTTATGCGCCCTGGCGCAGGATTATAAAGCAAGTTTCAAAGAACTGATCGGCAAAGACGACGTGCAGGCCACCTTAAACCTGCTGGGCAAATGGCAAAAAGCCGCCCCAAACGACCCCGAAATGTATGTGGCCTATTATAACCTGTATGCAAAGGAAGGATTGAAAGAGGTTATAAGTTTAACCAAAGACGCACCCGCCGGCGACGCCATACAAGTAAAAGACAGCACAGGAAAAGTTGCCGGGTACATCGGCAGCACTCCCGGGCATAACGATACTTATTTAAATAAAGGTTTTAAATATATCGATACGGCAATAGCCAAATTCCCTACAAGGCTCGATCTACGCTTCGGTAAAGTATATGTTTTAGGGCGCATCAAAAACTATGATGCATTCACCAAAGAAATAGTGGCAGCCATTGAATACGGCGAAACCATCGGTATGAAATGGTTATGGACCGACAACAAACCGCTGGATGAACCGAAAGAATTTATGCTCTCGACCGTACAAAGTTACGTAATGCAGCTTTTTGAAGCAGGCGACCAGAATGCCGATAATATAAAAAACATTGCCCAAACGGTTTTGAAGTATCACCCCGATCATGTGGAGAGTTTATCAAATTTATCTATCGGCTATATGATAAAGGCTGATTATACCAGTGCCCTCACCCCACTTTTGAAAGCCGAAAAAATAAACCCGCAGGATTATATCGTACTTAATAATATCGCCTTTTGCTATATGAATATGCACGACAAACCGAACGCCATTAAATACTACGAGCTTGCCCTGAAATACGGCAATGAAGAAACCAAAAAGCAAGCCACCGAAAAACTAAGTCAACTGCGGAAGCCCTGAGCTTTTAAGATTCGACAAGTTTTGAACGTCAAGGATTGTCTAATTGCGGGTGGACTTACTTGAATTTCATATATATAGCAGCCATACTAAAAACCTATTTTATTTTTTTATTCACCCCTGTCAACATTTTCATCGTCATCAAAAAAGCCCTCAGATCGCATATATGCATCCCTGCGTTCGTACACGGCATCCACAAACGCTTCAGAAGCAGCTACTGATGGAGTATTGTAAAAAACCTGAAAATATCGCCCAGTACTAAGCGGTATAGCAAAATATTTTTCCGTAGTAAAATAGTAGTACCCGTAAAAAATCGCCGCCACTATTGCAGCCGTCGCTAAGGCCGAAAAAAAGGCCCTCTCATCGGTACCGATAGATACTATTCCTTTAAATAAGGTAAGCAATGAAAGACCGATGCCAAGCCGCCAAATAACTTTTCGTTTTTTATGAAATATGCGGACCTCATCGCGCGGGCCAATTTTATCATAAGCAATAAACAAAGAGAAATCTCCGTCGTTGTCTTTGAACTGAATGTCGATGCCTTTTTCCTTGAAAGTAAACCATTTTTTCACAAAAAGCCGACGTTGGTAAAACTCGTCCATAGGTAGTTTAGGTATTAAGCTGTATATAATCCGTTGAATATCGTAAAACACGGTGGTTATCGCAACAGGCAAAAAAAATTCATACCCAAACCGCGCCCAACAAGGGGTTCTTACTTGTTTTCAAAAAAATTCATGCGCCCATGGTTAATTTACAATATTGGCCGAGATGCTCTGAAACGAAACACAAAATATCGTGAGGGCTCAGCTCCTTCCAATTTACCGTTCAAAACCTACCCTGATCAAATAAAAGTGCACCAGGGTATTTTGGCGCGTGGCCTCGTTTATGAAGCTTAGCTTTAAATTCTCGCCAAAGTAATTATCGAACACCTTAATTACCTGTATGCGCAATGGGCTGCTCTTAAGTTTATGCATCGAGGCATCGTTGGCAAAAACCAGGCTGCCTTTAGCTATATCGTTGTTGATGATATCCTCCGGGGTGGCATAAACCACTGGCTGCTTCATATAAAAATCAAATCTATCTGCCATCGGCGCGGTGGATATTACCTGCCTGCCGGGGTAATGGGCATTTACATACTCCGCCGCAACGGTATCCCCTTTATAGCTTACCAGTTGAGGATAAAATACCAGCACAAACCAGGCATTGACGATAATCATCACCACACAGCTTAATAAGAACCCGGGCTGATAGCCCCTCCCTCCCTGCCGGTAAATAAAGTATGCGGCAGCTGCTCCCGCAAGAAACAATACTATGGCAATCAACAGTTTTTCGGGCGCAAACAAAAAGCTGATAGCCGCAAGTACCGCCAGCAACAGGCCGCATATAACGTATTGGCTTATTTTGAAAAAACGCAATTCGGCACCTGCGATTAGCGGGCGAATGAATCCCGCAGTAATCACCGCGAAAAATGGGAACAGGATATTGGTATAAAACGGCAGCTGAAATTTTGATATGGAGAATATAAGCAGCATAACCACCGATGCGGTAAGGCAGAGGTACTCGGGCTGGGCAATTCCTTTAATGATGCCTCTTATTTTTTTACCCAGGGCGTAAAAGAAAACGATGGCCCATGGCGCAAAGGCCCATAGAAGCGTATGCAGGAAAAAGGCTGGGTCGCCATGCGAGTTTTTGATGAAGCCATCATTATTGAAACGGCCGAACTGGCTTCCCCACAAAAACCACCAAACACCCGATATACCTTTGCGCCCGAACACCGTTTTTTCGGGATGCAAATCGAATTGTACGTAAACGGTGTATATCTCAGGCAGTATGAACAGGCACACCAGCACTACCGAAAGCAGCCATCGCCATTGCAGCATCCCTTTGTAATCTTTCTTAAACACATAATCGCCGATGATGGCGCTTCCGATGGGGATAAGAAGGTAGATGCCCTTGGTCATTACCGCGCAGGCGGCAAATACCGTGGCCAGCAGCAGGTGCATGATACTGAATTTCTCCTTCAGCTTATAAAAATGGTAAACGCTGGCTATCAGCAGGCCCATAATGTAAGGTTCGGCGCGCACATCGGTGTTCGACATGATGGCGTGCTGCGCCGTAAGCAATATCAGTACCGCCAGCAGCGCAGTTTGCTCATCGTAGAATTTGCGGCAGAGTTTATAAGTGTAAACAACCGACACACCATAAAACAGCAGGGCCGGCAGCTTATAAGCAATGGTATTTATGCCGAATATTTTAAAGCTGATGGCCATCACCCAAAACGGAAAGTGGGGCTTATCGAGCCAGTCGCGACCGTGGTAAATCAGGTCGGTAAAGTTGTTGCTGCGGGCCATGTTGCGCGCAAGTATGGCGTACAGGGCGGGGTCATCGGTAAAAAAGGGGATGCCAATGCCGGCGATGTTTATCAATATGGCAGCGGCTACAACGTAGTAATATACGCTTTGAGGTAATTGCCTGCCGGGAGAGGTGATTGCTTTTCTCACTAAACTTGTTTAGTTCCTACGAAACACAGGGTTTATGTTTCCTTTATGCAAATTTAACCTGCCAGTATTGGCAACCTGTTAAGCCATTATTATTATATTGCAACGTAAAACCTTATCAGAATTAATTATGTCCCCACGTTCATTTTGGATCGTCCTTTTAAAGTTGGTTGGTGTCTGGATATTATTCTCCAGCGTTAGCGTAATCCCGATGTTCTTTTCGTCCTTTTATCCGGCATATACTCAATTTTTTGAAAACTGGGAAATACTGCTGATATCATTAATTACCATATTAATATACTTATGGGCAATTCACATTTTAGTATTTAAGCCGCATTTGGTGATAGATAAACTTAAACTGGATAAGCGTTTCGACGAAGAGCAGTTTAGCTTTAATATCCACCGCTCAACAGCAGTAGCTATAGCCATTATTATTATTGGCGGGTTAATGATTATTAACACCGTCCCCGGGTTTTTCAGGGTTTTGTTTTTGTATTACAAATGGCAAACGGAATCGAAAACCGGCGCTCCGGTTAACTATGGCTCAATATTTATCGATCTCTGTACTATCTTGACGGGTTATTTGCTGGTAGTAAACAACCGCTGGGTGGTAAATTTTATTGAAAAGACGAGGAGGGCACCGGCGCAACCCGCCGATGACAACCACCAGACAACTGAAGAAACCACCCGAAAAGAAAACGAACATCTATGAAAAAAATATTGATACCTGCCATATGCCTTTTGTTGGCCGCCTGCGAATCGGGCTCGGGAGATAAGCCCGAAGTAAATTCCTCTGATACTACAGCTGTACCCGGAAAACCTGCGCCTCCCGAATTATATACGTCAGGGCCGGTAGAAATAGATAGCTCGGAAAATGTAATGTATCCGCTACCGCATATCACCGAAGAGAAAGAAGACGATAGCGGGTCGTACTCAAGTAGTGGTGACGCCCGCTCAGTCACTTTTTGGAACATCGCCTTTTATAATACTAACACCAGAAAATATCATCTGCTAGATAACAATAAAAGAATGATTATTAACTCTTATAATACCGATTACACCAAATCAGCATATTCTTCGCAATCGGGCCATGCGCCTTACGATAAATCAGGCGCTGTTCAGCAGGGTAGCTTTATATTTTATACGATAATCTCCGAAGACCAAAACAAGGATGGAAAGCTTGACGATAATGACCCCGATTACTTATATATCAGCGATAAGGAAGGCAACAATTTCAGGCAGATATCGCCGCGAGGCACCAATGTAGAAAACTGGGAAATGATAAAAAAAACGGGAATGATACTAATGGAAACCCGGCGGGATAGCACGTATAAAGGGAAAGACGTTGACGTTGCGGCCATTCAGTACCTTTATGATTTAAAAAAAGGCGGGGTACCCGAGCGGGTTTTTAGTCCGGAATTTAGCGGCATGGTTGACAAACTTTACAAAAAGCAATGGCCCATTAAAAAGAAGCAATGATAGATTTGTCAACTTTTAAAAAGTTGACAAATCTGATCCTTATTTATTTATTCCAGGGTAAATAGAGTTTCCCTTTACGTAATTTTACACGATATGCCAGATATTAATACCGCCTCCCACCTTGCTCTCTTTGCCATTTCAGCAGATCGTCAAGCGGATTAGGGAATGTGTAGTTGTCCTTGTGCGCCAGTATGGTGGTGTTCTCATTCCTCAATTGAAGGAATTTTTCGGTTACGTTAACCTCGTATTCTCCGTTAAAAACGTTTTTGATAGAATCTGCATCCATAAATAAATTGCCATCTTCATCCATTTTCCAGGTGCCCCGAATGGCGTAACTATTAATTCCGGGTAGTACCAAAACCCCATTTGTTCTAAAATCGGCTATGTCGGTGCAGGGTATATTACCGTCATTATCCTGGAAGTAAACAAATACCTTTGTGGCAGGCCCCACCAAAACATTGCGGTAGTAAATGCGGTCTACACACCAGGTGCCTTTTGAAAGCAGTTCCAATGGTGTTGGCTTGATAATAAAATAAATAACAGTGGCTAAAACGGTTATAAATATTATAACCACCAAAATGATGCGGTACCCCAAGCTTATCTTAAAATCCCTCATCCGCAGTCAATTTAATCATTCCACGCCAAATACTTCGGTTGGTTTGGCTCTAACAGCGTCGGGGCTACAGTATTCAACGTCCCTCCGTTCAATATTAGCTCATACAGCTTCAAATAATCCGCAGCCATTTTGGCGATGTTGAAATTATCCACCGCGTAATCGTGGCAAAGCTGCTTGCTATAACTGTCTACGTTCTTTAGCCCTTCCACCAAAACGGTTTTACTGTTTGATAAAAGCCCGACTTCCTTCGGAACCAGTTCGGGCAAAGAGCCGTATGGTGTCCCGAACACCGGGCAGCCGAAGTAAAGGCTTTCGGTAATGGCAATGCCGAAGGGCTCGTTCCACAGTACGGGGAACAGCAGGGCTTTGGAACCGTTCATCACTTCAGATTTTTGGTCGTTGTTGACCATCCCCTTAAAGCGCACATTCAAATTCGACGTAAAACGGAGGCCCATTTTGAGGTTGAGGCGCGTACCGCCCATTACCACCAGCTTGTTACCGCTTTTGGTAGCCACGTCAATAGCACCCTGCACATTCTTTACCCGCCAGGCGGCTTTGGCTAAAAAGTGGGTATAGCTGCGTTTGTTAGTAAGGTTGGGCAGGCGGTAGTCGGCCGTGTCCAATCCGTTATAAACATAAGTAGTTGAGCCGTTACGCGCCGCATGGTTGGCCGATACAAAAACCGAATTGATATCCATTGCCCCCCTACCCGAGTTATTGTGCACCGTGCATAGGTAAGGCTTTTTAGTAAAACCCTGCATCTGGAACTGGAAATGCACCACATCGATATCATCGGGCACCTGTTGGTTCATATCCTTCGCGGCATCATACGCCAGCACGCGTGCAAATGGGCAGCTTGAGCCTGCGCCTGCCAAATAAGTAACCTTGTGCCCCTGCCGTACCAGTTCCTTCCCGAGCCACCAAATCACGCGCTCGGTGCCGCCGTAGGTGGTTGCCGGTATGCGGGTATCGTTTACGATGAGGATATTCATTATCGGCAAAGTTAGCTTTCGACACAAAATAAAACAGCCAAATTATAAAAGATCAGCTTTTTTAATTATTTTAGTAACTCCATTAACTTATTAACAAATTTTAAAATCACCATATGGCAGTCGTTACCAATTCCGCAATCCCGGCAACAAAAAAATCAGGACTAAACCCCATCATCATTATTGGCTCTTTGTTTTTTATACTGGGTTTTGTGGCCTGGTTAAATTCTGTCCTTATCCCCTATTTAAAAATAGCCTGCCAATTAACCAACCTCGAATCGTACCTGGTGGCAAGTTCGTTTTACATCGCCTGCCTGCTCATGGCCAAACCCTCAGCATGGCTATTGAAATTACTTGGCTTTAAAAATGGCATGGTGGCGGGTCTGGTATTGATGGGCGTTGGCGCGTTGATTTTTATCCCGGCTGCCCTAACCCGTGTTTACGCTGTATTTTTGATAGGCCTGTTTGTTCAGGGCTGCGGCTCGGCGGTATTGCAATCAGCATCAAACCCCTATATCACCATCGTTGGCCCGCCCGAGAGTGCTGCCAAACGCATCAGTATAATGGGTATATGCAACAAATTTGCAGGCGTACTGGCCCCATTAGCCCTTGGCGCAGTAATTTTAAATAACCTCGATGGTTTCGATGCTAACCTTGCCAAACTTACCCCGGCCGAAAAACTCATCCAGTTGAACGAACTGGCCTCCAGGGTAATCGTACCTTACCTCCTCATCGTAGTGATACTGGTAATTTTGGCGGTGCTCATCTACTTCTCCGGCCTGCCCGAAATAGATACCGACCACGAGGACGAGACCGTTGCTGCGGCCAATTCGGGTAAAACCAGCATCACGCAGTTCCCGCACCTGGTGTTGGGCGTTATCGCTTTGTTCTTTTATGTAGGCGCAGAAGTTATCGCGGGCGATTCTATCATCGGTTACGGCACATCACATCATATCGCCCTTTCTACAGCCAAATATTTCGCCTCGGGTACTTTAGCGTGCATGGTTATAGGCTATGTGGTAGGTATATTGTTTATCCCCAAATACCTTTCTCAGCAAAAAGCATTGGTTGCCTGCGCCATATTAGGCGTTGTGCTAACCACCATAGCGCTATTTACGCCCAAATACGTTTCTATCAGCTGCATCGCACTTTTAGGTTTAGCTAACTCGCTGATGTGGCCCGCCATTTGGCCGCTGGCATTATCGGGCCTGGGCAGGTTTACTAAACTAGCGTCTTCGCTGTTGGTAATGGGCATTGCCGGCGCAGCCGTGTTCCCACCGATATATGGCGCGCTGGTAGACCATTTCAAAAAAACGCAAGGCATAGAAGCAGCTTCGCAATCTTCTTACTGGATTTTGCTGCCAATTTATTTGTTCATCCTCTATTACGCTGCAGCGGGCTATAAGGCGGGGAAGAAGGTAGTAGCGGCGTAGGTTTCCTTTTTGTCTGAACTCGAATTTTAAAGAATTAGAAGAATTTTCAGAATTTGAGACTATTCTATTCTGTTAATTCAATAAATTCCTTAAAATTCGAGTTCAGACATTTAACAAAAAATTCGAGTTCAGACAATCTCCCTTATCCCCTGTTAATTTCCTCAATCAACTTATCGCAGGCGGCAAAGGCCGTGTACAGAAACCTGTTACGGTGCTTTTCGCCCTGCCCGCTAAAGGCTACAGATTTGCGTATAAGGCCCTGCATCCATTCCTTGGTTTGTTTGCAATAGAATTGGTCGTCGGTTTTAAGGTAATTAAAGGTATTGAAGCGGTTATAGCACAGCATACTTGCTTTAAACTCCACCAAATAAGCCAGGCTGCCTAATACATCGCAAGTGTACCAGTTAAAGCTATGCCCGGGGTCGATGGTTTTTTTTGCGCTGATAGCATACATGTTCATATCCGTGAGGCAATAACGCACCTGTTCCACGATTTTTTCGGCGAGGGCTTTGTCACTGATGTGTCCCGCTTCAAAAGCGTAGCGTAGCTGATCCAGGGTACCATAAACAGCATCGTTGGCCCATATTTCCGTACTCGGAATTTCGAGATAGATGCTGTTCAGTTCCTGCGCAACGGCAACAATCTCGTCGCTGATGGCCTCATAATCAAATTTAAGCGCCGGTTTATCGGCCCAAAAAAACAACTTAAAACAAGTCAGTTCCGGATATTTAAAGAAATGAAAGATGGGTATATCATCGGTAGTAATCATGATATGCTTATCTGCCCGCTGCCTTATGGCTTTTAGGTTTTGCTGCAGGTCTTGAAGATAAGCAAGCATGTTGGGCGTTTCACGGTCTATATATAAGTAGTTGAAACTCACCGAGGCCAAATCTTTCGGCTGATATGAAAACGGCGTACCAAAGGCATCCGAAAGTTTTATCAACTGCGGCAGGCTCAAATTGCTTATACCCCTGATCTTTTTATACGCCTCGTTTATGCTTATCCCGAGTACTTCGGCCACGTTTTGGGCCAGGTTTTGGTATTCGGGCAGGGATTGGCTGATAGCCTGGAAGAATTTGACCTGTTGCGTATCCATAAAGAATAATCTAAAAGATGACTGAAAGGCTTTTGTTTAATACAAAAGCTTTGATGTGCCGACAAATTAATCTTTAAGATTATAAATATAAGAATTCTTATATAGAATGTTACGTATAAAAACCCTACAAGGCAAGCCTGTGGCTTTATACAATAATCCAAGCCCTTTTCCTTACCTATTTTTGGTCTATCAAAACAACCGACCATGAAATTCAAATTATTACTGCTCATTATCATATCAGGCACAACCACTGCTTTTGCCCAGCTGCAAAAACGAACAAGCCATTTCCCTGTCGGCAGTTTCCATGAGAAAAATTCAACCATCAACGGCATTTCGGTGGGGCTATACTCTGTCCTCTCACAGGATAGCATCAACAATGTGCACACCAATGGCATCCGGCTGGAGGCCATCGGCCTGGGCATACTTTCGCCGCTGATGCCCCGCAGCCCTATTGCGGAAACAGAAGAGCAGTTCAAGACTAAGATGGCCGAGCCTCTAGCCGAAAGAATCAACGGCTTCAATTTATCCCCCGCCGGTACCGTATGCGATTGTGTTGTTAATGGCATCGGCGCAGGGCTAATCGGCCAGATAAACCGTAGGGTAAGCGGTGTTTCGGTAAGCGTGATGATAAATTTGGCCCAGGAGCACAATGGCATACAGGTAGCCATGATCAACGAAAGCTATGCCATGCGGGGCTTCCAGATAGGCTTCAACAATACGAGCGGCAAAGCAAGGGGTATCCAGATAGGGATATTTAATCATGCCACCAATTTAAAGGGGATTCAGTTCGGGCTTTGGAACACCAACCAGAAAAGGAAACTGCCGATACTTAACTGGAGTTTTGGGGATTAGGTTAGCCTGCGATTTGTCTGAACTCGAATTCATCGAATTGGAAGAATTTTTAGAATTTAGGTATATTCAATTCTGATAATTCAATAAATTCCTTAAAACGGTGAAACCCTCTCGAGCGCCAAAAAACAAAACATCGCGAGAAATTCGAGTTCAGACAATTACTTAAACCACTTCCTCCCCACCATCAATAATCCAAACTCTTCCGAAGGGTCCTTTTCTGTTGACTTATGATGGACTTTATGTGCCCGGCGGATAGCCATTAGGTAGCGACTACTGCTTTTGAAGGCTCTAAAGCGGTTGTGGATAAACCAATCGTGAAAGATAAAGTAAATGGTGCCGTAGGTACTGATGCCGGTACCTATCCAAAAGCGGTAATCTAAAGTGATATGCCCCAGCCACATCAGCCATAAAGCCAATGCAGCAAAGCCGATGCTGAACAGGTCGTTCAGCTCGAACCAGCCTTGTCGTTGCTGATGATGCGTTTTATGGATAAACCACAGCGGCCCATGGAACAGGTATTTATGCATGGCCCAGGAGGCTAGCTCCATGCCGGCGATGGTGAGAAGTAAAATAAGGATATTGAGTATTACTTGCATCCCTTTTTTAGTAGCAGTGGCTGTTGCAGTAGCAGTCCTAAATCTAACTGCTACTGCAACTAATTGCTGCCCACTCCTTAAATATGTATCGCCCTGTTCTCAGTCGCCGCCAAACAAGCTTCCCTCATCGCTTCGGTATAGGTTGGGTGAGCGTGACTGGCGCGGGTTACGTCCTCAGCAGAGGCGCGGAACTCCATGGCAATCACCGCTTCGGCAATCATATCCGCAGCACGGGGACCTATCATGTGGACACCTAAAATCTCGTCGGTAGTTTTATCAGCCAGTACTTTTACAAAGCCATCCAAATCGCCGCTGGCGCGGGCACGGCCGCTTGCTTTGAATGGGAAAGAACCTACTTTGTAAGCGGTGCCTTTTTCTTTCAGTTGCTCCTCGGTATAACCAACGGCAGCAACCTCCGGCCAGGTGTACACAACGCCGGGTATCAGGTTGTAGTTGATGTGCGGTTTCTGGCCGGCAATAAGTTCAGCAACAAAGGTACCTTCGTCTTCGGCTTTGTGGGCAAGCATAGCGCCTTTTATCACGTCGCCAATGGCGTAAACGCCTTTCACGCTGGTTTCCAGGTGCTCGTCAACGGTAATTTTACGGCCGCGTTCTTCCACGGTGATACCAATTTTATCAAGGCCCAACCCATCGGTATAGGCTATACGACCAACGGCTACCATGCAGTAGTCGCCTTTGAGTTCTATTTTCTCTCCTTTAGGGCTATCGGCGGTAACGGTTACTTCGTCGCCTTCGGCAGTAGCTCCGGTTACCTTGTGGCCCAGATAAAACTCCATGCCTAGTTTCTTCAATACCTTTTGCAGTTCACGGCCCAGGCCCTTATCCATGGTTGGGATAATTCCGTCCATAAACTCTACGACTGATACCTTGGCACCCAAACGTGCGTAAACCGAACCCAGCTCCAAACCGATAACGCCGCCACCAATCAATATCAGGTGCTTGGGCACTTCGGTTAAGGTTAAAGCCTCGGTAGAGGTGATGATTCGTTTCTTATCTATCTTCAGGAAAGGCAGGCTTGATGGTTTTGAGCCGGTGGCGATGATTACCTTGTCGGTAGTCAACTCGGTAGCAGTACCATCTGCCTTGGTGACGATGATGGTGTTTTTATCTTTAAAAGAACCAACGCCCTGGTGAACGTCGATTTTATTTTTCTTCATCAAATAGGTGATGCCGCTGGTGTTGGCATCCACTACTTCCTGCTTACGTTTGATCATCTGCCCAAAATCGATACCCAGGTTATCCAGTTTGATACCATGGGTGGTAAAGGTGTGGGCAGCGTTATGGTAGTGTTCAGATGAATCGAGCAGTGCCTTTGAGGGGATACAACCCACGTTGAGGCAGGTACCGCCAAGGGTGTTGTATTTTTCGATAATGGCGGTTTTCATACCTAATTGCGCGCAGCGGATTGCGGCAACGTACCCACCCGGACCAGAACCTATAACGATAACATCATATTGCATAGTAGTATATTTTATGGCTGGCAAAGTTAAGGCATTTGAACTGTAAACAAACAGATTTATGCGATTTAGGGATTTAATTGCATAGCTGTGAATGTGGTACTACCTTTACCGCCATGCCTCAAAAAAAAGCGATTATTATTGGTGCAGGTATTGCGGGCATTGCGGTTGCCATCCGCCTGGCGGTGAAAGGCTATGCTGCGGAAGTTTTTGAGGCGAACGGTTATCCCGGTGGGAAGCTATCAGAAATTGAGATGAAAGGCTACCGCTTTGATGCCGGGCCGAGCCTGCTTACCATGCCGCAATACATCGATGAGCTGTTTACGCTAGCCGGTAAAAACCCTGCCGACTACTTCCGCTATCAAAAGTTGGATGCGGTTTGCAATTACTTCTACGAGGATGGCACGCGCATAAAGGCCTATGCCGATACGCAGGAATTTGCCGGGGAAATTAACCGCGCCACGGGCGAGCCTTCGGCAAACATATTGAAATATCTGGCCAATAGTGCCGATATCTACAACATCACCAACCATGTTTTTTTGGAGCGTTCGTTGCACCGACTGCAAACCTTTGCCCGTTGGGATACGCTCCGTTCGATATTCAGGCTGCCAAAAATAGATGCGATGCGTACCATGCATAGGGCCAATGAAGCCTACTTTAAGGATAATCGCGTAGTGCAATTCTTCGACAGGTACGCCACTTACAATGGCTCTAACCCCTACCAGGCACCGGCCACGCTGAACGTTATCCCGCATCTGGAGCATCACTTCGGTGCGTATTTCCCCGAGGGCGGTATGTACAGCATCACGCAATTGCTCGTAAAACTGGCGGAAGAGTTGGGCGTGAATTTCCGCTATAATGCCAGGGCAGATGAGATAGTGATCATCAATAAAATAGCAAAAGGCATAAGGGTGCGGGGCGAAAATATCATCGGAGATATGGTAGTATCTAACATGGATATTTGGCCTACCTACAAAAACCTTTTGCAAAAACATCCCGACCTGCACCCTGAGCGGATATTGGGACAGGAACGGAGCAGTTCGGCATTGATATTTTATTGGGGGATAAAAAAGGCATTCCCGCAGCTGGATCTGCATAATATATTTTTTAGTGCTGATTACCGGGCAGAGTTCAACCACATCTGGCAGGAGCAGGACATATACCACGACCCTACCGTTTACATCAACATCAGTTCGAAGCTTAGCCAGGTCGATGCCCCTGAAGGCTGCGAGAACTGGTTCGTGATGATCAACGTACCCGCCAATAAGGGGCAGGATTGGAACAGGCTGATAGCCGATGCCAGGCAAAATATCCAACGAAAGCTTTCCAAAATCTTAGGTGAGGATATTAGCCAACTGATTGCCTGCGAAACCATTTTAGATCCGCGCAGTATCGAAAGCAAAACATCATCCTACAAAGGCTCCATCTACGGCACCAGCAGCAACAGCCGGTTCGCAGCGTTTTTAAGGCACGCCAATAAATCATCGAAAGTTGGTGGTCTATATTTTTGCGGAGGTAGCGTGCATCCGGGCGGAGGGATACCGCTTTGTTTGTTATCGGCGAAGATAGTGAGCGAAGCCCCCCCCGCCCCCTGAAGGGGGAGCCTTTGAAGTGCGTAAACGAACAACGCCCCCTGGTAAATCAGAGGGCGTTGTTCGTTTATGTTGTTTTGGTCCCGGTGCCCTGCGCCGAACTTCGGCTCCCCCTTCAGGGGGCTGGGGGGCTAACCATCTTTTCCAGCGCATCAATCCACTTCGGCTCCGCATTCAAACTTTCTACCAGCTGTACGTGCTCGCCGCCGAGTGCTTTGAACTCGTCGCCGTACTCGGTGGTAACCTCGTAAACGGTTTCGAGGCAGTCGGCTACAAAGGCCGGGCAAAATACCAGCAGGCGTTTTTTGCCTTCGGCAGCCATTTGTTTAATTACCTCGCTGGTGTAAGGCTGAACCCAAGGGTCGCTGCCCAACCTCGATTGAAAGCAGACGGTGTATTTTTCTTTCGGCAAATTCATTTTGGCGGCTATGAGGCGCGCCGTATCGTACGATTGTGCAGAATAGCAGAATTTATTGGTGTCGTTCAGCGTGTTGCAGCAACCATCCACCTTTAGGCAATAATTGCCGGTATGGTCGCATTTCATCAGCTGGCGTTGCGGCAGGCCGTGGAAGCTGAACAGGATATGGTCGTAGGTTTCGGGCTGATGCCTGGCGGCGTTATCCGCAAAGGTCTCTATCATCAGCTCATTATCGTGGAACGAATTAGTGAAAGTGATATTAGGCACGGTTTGCCATTCCTTTACAATATCCATTACCTTCTCGTGTACGGATCCGGTACTGGCTGATGCATACTGCGGAAACAAAGCAATTACCTGTATCTCGCTCACCAGCGCTTCTTTCAAGCGCGCCAATGCCGATTCGATAGAAGGGCTTTGGTAGCGCATGGCCAGCTCAACCATATAGCCATCGCCAAGGCGTTGCTGCAGGGCCTGTTGCTGCAATATGCTGTAATGTTTTAATGGCGAGCCTGTTTTATCGTCCCAAATGGCCTTGTACAATTTAGCTGATTTGGGCGCCCTGAAGGGTACGATGATCCCTTTCACCAAAAAGGTACGCAATACGGGGTTTACATCTATCACCCGTCCATCCATCAAAAATTCATCGAGGTATTTGCGTACATCCGCAGTAGAAGGACTATCCGGCGTGCCCAGATTTACCAGTAAAACTCCCTTTTTCGCCATAATTTAAATTGCGCAAAAATAAGATAATTTATAGCTGCGCCTCATTACAGCGAGGACAAATTACAAATATATGATGAGGATCATATTTGGATGGCTGGTCGCCGAAGAAGCCTCACCCTGCCCTCTCCAAAGGAGAGGGTTCTTTATTTTAACTATGTTAATCAAAAGCTCTCCCTTCAGGGGGTTGGGGGGCTACCTCTACCAGAACTTCCACCATGGTTTTATAAATTCTTTATAGATCCCGCCGTTCAGTACCCTTGTATCAATATTATAGCTAAAAGGCAGCCCTTTTTTTGATCCGGGCAGCCCGTCAATAGCCAGCCCGGTAAGGATGTTGTTTTTTAGCGCCAGGTTCTCTAAGCCGCCCAGGGAGAACTTTTCCGATAGCCAGTGCTGCCCGTTTGCTTCCACAACAGCCAGCCCGTTTCTTCCAGCCAGCACAAGCCTGCCATCGGCATTATAAAGTACGTCGTCATAGTCTCCGCCAAATTTGCTTACGGGCTGTTCCGACTCCGGGTTCACGAGGTAACATTGGCCGCCGGCCAATACGAATATATTGCTGGTTCCGGGTAGCTCTGCCACTTCATCCCAACCATCGCCGGCTTCAAAATTAGCCACCCAGGCGGTACCATCTTTTTTATAAAAACGCACAACAAGGTCCACCGTATCATCATCCTCCGGCGAAAAACGCTCATTATGCGGCGCTGCCGAGAAATATGTTGCCCCTGGAGGCGCTAATTCGTTTAATATTTCATACCTGTCCATGGTATAAAGCTATGATTAATAATGGATTAAAGGAAGGATTTTATCCCCCCTTCCTTCTGAACTGGAAACTTTGAAGAAGCCTCACCCTGCCCTCTCCAAAGGAGAGGGTTCTCTATCCTGTTTTTAAAGTCCTCTCCTTTGGAGAGGATTTAGGTGAGGCTCCAGAAGGTGCCGGGCTTCGCCACAATTTCCACCACGGCAGCCATGGCGCATCATGATGCTCGTAATGATAGCCGAAGAAATAGCAACTAAAAAAAGCCAGGAAGTGGTTGCGATGCTGGCTGCGGCTTTGGTGTTTGTTATCGTGCTCTCCCTTGTGCGGCAGGTAGGTGCCAAAGTAAAATAGCTGCAGTGTACTCAGTAATGATGGTACCACCCAAAACATAATAAGGTTGGGCTGAGGCACCCATAACTTAAATATATTGAACAGGATGGCCATCGCTACAATTTGCCAGATGGACAGGTAATTACGGATGAATTGTACGTACCATGCAAAAAAGTTACCGTTGTGGTAGTCCGGATCCTCGTGGGTATGCACATGGCTGTGGTGCTTATGGTGCTTGGTATAAAGTTGCGGGTACAAAAAAGCGGCATAAAGAAAGGTGCAGATGTAACCCACCAGGTTGTTGATTGCTTTGTTTGGCGCAACCGTGCCGTGCATAGCATCGTGGGCGGTGATGAACAAGCCGGTGTATAAATGCATCTGCACCAAAATAAACAGGTAAAGCAAAGGATTAGTAAAATCTACCCGCCATTGCATCAGCAATAAAGTAGAAGCAACCCAGCTGCCGATAACCAACAGGGCTACTAATAAGCCGGTATATGATGGTGCTTTTTGCAAGGGAAATGAATTTGAGGTAACGCTGTGCAAAACCCGTTCCTTATTTAACGCGCTTGCCCGTTTTATCTATATAATACCAGCTATCGCTTTGCCAGGTGGAGTGTTCGCCTTCGGTAATGGTTTTGCAATTGTCGCTTACTTTTGCCAGGCCATGCTCAAAGGGGAATGCGCAGCCGAACCTCGCGGTAATGGCCACCTTGCCGGTGGTATCGGCATAACCAATTTTGTTGCCATCCTCAATGCGGAAGTACCCTTCAGAGGTATAGTCCGGCCCGTTATCGAAAGGGAAAACTTTAAACAACACCTTTTGGTTACGGTCTATCGCCACGAAGCCTGTTTCCGGGTCGGTAACTACAGCGAACGTTTTAAAGGTGTCGGTAAAGCACATGGGGTATTTGCCCATGGGGATAAGGGTATCGCCTTTGGCGTCAACATAGCCGTACCTATCGGTTACGCTATCATTCACCCTCAAGAGATAGTCGTTAGAAACGTGTTTAGCTTGGCAAGCGCTCATGAAAAGTATAATGATAACCAGCGCTCGTTTCATGCTTTGCGGTTAATAAGTTTCCAGTTCGCTTTTTACCATCTGCATCAGCCACATCGGGCTCGATGTTGCGCCGGCTATGCCTACCTTATCGCCCGGGGCAAACATGTTTTTGTCCAACTCGTTCACGCTTGATATGAAGTAGGTATTGGGGTTATGCTTGCGGCAAACCTCGTAAAGCACCTTGCCGTTGCTCGATTTTTTGCCCGATACAAACACGATCTTATCGAATTTGGCCACAAAAGCGGGCAAATCTTTATCGCGGTTGCTTACCTGGCGGCAAATGGTATCGTTGGCCTTCACCTCGTAGCCACGGCTCAGCAACTCGTCCTTCACATGGTAAAATTTCTCCATGCTTTTGGTAGTTTGGCTGTATAGGGTAAAGTTAGCAGGAAGGTCGGCGTTATCCAGTTCGCTGATATCCTGAAAAACCAGCGCGTTGCCATTGGTCTGGCCTTCAAGCCCTACCACTTCGGCATGGCCATGCTTGCCGAAGATGAGTATCTTCTCGTTATTATCGTACGATGTTTTGATACGGTTCTGCAGCTTAAGTACTACCGGGCAGCTGGCATCTATCAGGGTAATGTTGTTCTCTAAGGCAATTTTATAGGTTTCGGGCGCTTCGCCGTGGGCGCGGATAAGCACTTTTTCATCGTGCAGACCAACCAGGTCGGCATGTTCAATAATGCGCAGGCCGAGCGCTTTCAGGCGGTCAACCTCCTCATCGTTGTGCACAATATCGCCCAGACAATACAAGTAGCCGTCTTCGGCCAATATCTCCTCGGCCATATCTATAGCATACACCACCCCGAAGCAAAAGCCCGAATCCTGGTCTATCGTAACCTGTAATTGATAATCACCCATTTGATGGCAAAAATACGGTATTTATTTTGGTTGGGGAAAGTTGGAAAGGTTAAAAAAAGGTTGGAAGGTTGGAAGGTTGGAAGGTTGGAAGGTTGGAAGGTTGGAAGGTTGGAAGGGAATCCCTACTTCGAAGGTTTGTTTTAGAATTCTGGAAATTCTTTTAATTCCATAAAATTCGAGTTTGTCTTGTCCTAAGAAAGGTTGACAGTATTTTATAAAGATAAAACTATTATTGTTTGTTTGCCGTGTTAGGATGTGGGGAACGCGGAGCGTTGTCCACATCCTAACAC
>NZ_JBFUAP010000027.1:0-50614 GCF_056406215.1 Mucilaginibacter sp. P1_D10
CAGCCTCGACTAATTTATATATATCCTTTAAATTGTCTTTCAGATAAAAACGAAAGTCATCATTATCCTCAACCAAAAGAACCACCGGCTTTTTATTTGACCGCAGCTGTGTGACGATAGTTTCACCTTCATTATGGATAATTTCGTTTACGCTGTCGTTATCAATATCATCGTCCGATGGCGGGTCGATATCCCCACGGTTATAGATAACAAACGGTAGTTTAATGATAAAACAACTGCCGCGATCGGGTTCACTCTCTACAGTTATTTCACCTCCGTGCATCTTTACAAACTCATGCGTAATTGCCAGGCCGATGCCACTGCCCTGGTTGATCATCGACTCCGGAATATCGTGCTGAAAAAAACGTTCGAAAATTTTACCTTGTTTTTCATGCGGAATACCAATACCGGTATCGATCACCCTAATTTCAAGCGGGGCATCGCTGGTTTCGCTATCTACATTAAGCAAGACGCTTACCTGGCCACCTGGCAGCGTAAATTTAAAGGCATTTGATAACAGGTTAAATAATATCCTTTCTATCTTATCATGGTCAAAATTGGTAAACAGCGAATCGATCGAGGTATCAAAAATAAAATTGATCTTTTTTTGTTCAGCGATATCAGTAAAGGAAAGATATATCTCGTTGATGAACTTCACAATATCCCCAGGCTTGCTATGTAGTTTCAACTCCTGAATTTCCATCTTCCTAAAATCAAGCAATTGGTTTACAAGGTTCAACAATCGCCTGGCGTTTTTTCCTATCATGCCCAGTTGTTGTTTCTGTTCCTGATCAGCGCGGTTAAGCATTTTTTCGACCGGCGCCATGATCAGCGAAATCGGCGTTCGGAACTCGTGGCTTACGTTGGTCAAAAATTTAGTTTTCAGTTGATCCAGATCCTGCATTCGCTTAATCTCCTGCCGCTCCTGTTCAATTATCAACTTTGCTTCCTGCTTTTCTTTCTCTGCTATGAATTTTTCTTTCTCTGCTATGAATTGTCTTCTTATTTTTTGCATTCCGCGCCGGCGTACAAAAAAGAGGGTGCCGGTTATCAGCAACAGGTAAACAACATAAGCTAAAGTAGATTTCCAGAACGGAGGCAATACCTTAATCTTTAATTTTATATAGCTGGGTTTCCATTTTCCCTCCTGGCTAATAGCCCGTACCTTAAAAGTGTAATCGCCTCCGTCAAGGTTGGTATAGGTAGCTTTCCGGGTAGCATTGTCTGCAGTAAGCCACCCTTTATCAAAACCCTCCATCATATACTGGTGCGTTATTTTATTGGGGTTAAAGAAATTTAACGCGGCAAATTCAATGGTAAACACATTTTCGCTGTGCTTAAGCGTTATCTCCTGTGTGGCCGAAATTGCTTTAGTTAATACAACATGGCCGTCAACTTCTTCATTGGCTGCTATGCTCTTGCTAAATAGCTGGAAATCGGTGAAAATTAATTTAGGCTCATCTATATTAGGATGTATACCCAGTGGGTCGAAAATATTGAAGCCGTGCGAGCCACCAAATATCAATTCCCCTTTATTGGTTTTTAAAGCTGCATTTACAGTGAACTCCCTGCCCTGCAGGCCGTCTGTTTCATCAAAGCTTTCAAACTGAAACTTATAGGTGCCGTTGCCTGGTGCCAACGTTATGCGCTCCAGGCCGTTTGATGTACTTACCCACATGGCCCCCCTGCTATCTTCCAATACATTCAAAACCTGGTTGTCGGGCAACCCGTCCTTTTTCGTCAGCGAGATAAAACGGTTGGTTTCCGGGTTCAATATGCTCAGTCCGTCCCTTGTCGCTATCCACATCTGGCCGCGGCTATCCTGCGTAATACTAATGACGTCATCACTGATCAAACTGTTAGGGTCGTTGCCCTTTTTATTATAATGTATAACGCCACGTCCATTTTTTAATATTTTATCTATGCCATAATACCCTCCTACCCAGAGATTTCCTTTGGTATCCTCAAAGAGTGCGGATACATAAGGTGACCTGATATCCGCTTTTTTAAAGGGAGGCGAAAATATTTTTTTATCCCTGTCAAATATTTGCAAACCCGCATCAAAAGTGCCTATCCATAACCGATTCGACGAATCTTCCAGGATATTCCACACCCGGTCATCGGCAATGCTCGTAGGCATCTTGTCATTATGCTTATAGTGAATAAATTTTTTACCGTCGAAATGGTCCAGCCCTCCAAAATAGGTACCTATCCATAGCTGCTGATCGTGGTCGATACATAAACTTACGATATTATCACTACTGAGGCTGTTCGGGTTTCCCGGGTCGTGTTTATACTGCGTAAACTTGCCGGTTTTGCGGTCAAAATAACTTAAACCGCCCCCATTGGCCCCAATCCATAAATTACCTTTTTTATCCTCAGCAAATTGATTAACATCTTCAAAACTAAGACTCCGGGTATCTGAGGCAAAGTGCCTGTATAACGGGAACCTGATAATATTTTTATGATAATAACTTATCCCTTCTCTAAGTGTACGGGCCCACATAATGCCTTTGTTGTCTTTGTAAAGCCATACAATGTTCTGTCCCAACGATTTTGCATCATCTTCCCTATTTAGTAAATAAGTAATTTTGAGGCTTTTCTTGTCCAATACATTTATCCCGCCATGATCTGTAGATATCCAGATAAGGCCGTCGTCAGCCTGAACGATATTAGTGATGATGTTCGACGTAAGCGGTGTTTCTGCCGATTCTTTTGAAATTTGCCGGAACTGCCCTGTCCGGGGACTGTAATAATACGCACGGGAGTCTACGTTCGGGTTAAACACCCAAAGGTCGCCATCCTTGTCAATAGTTATCGAATAGTTCTTGCCCCTATTATTAGCCGCTTTTTTAAAAATATCTGTGTGGTACGTAATGGCATTGCGTTTTACGTCAAATAACTCTACTACCCCGTCATCATAGGCAAGCCATAAATTGCCGCTTGCATCCTGCACCATATCTGTAACAGAACTTGAATATAATGATGGGTTGGAACTATGGTGATGATAATAACGCGTGGCAGTTTTTTTCAGTTCATTATATCTGTAAAGGCCTGAATCAGGGCACAAAAACCAGAAATCGCCTTTCCCGTTGTTAAGTATTTTGGAAACGAACGTGTACCTCGGAAGTTTGAAAGAATAGATTATCGGCAATACATCATTGTTAAACTGCTCCGTTTCGGGGTCATAAAAGGAATATCCGGCCCGCGTTCTTATCCATAATTTTTTGTCGGGCCCTTCGCAAATATTTTTTATGTAATCATCATTAATGGAGCTTTTGTTATTTACATCGTGCTTAAATACTTTAAAAGTATAACCGTCATACCGGTTAAGGCCCGAAGCCGTGCCGAACCACATAAAGCCTTTGGAATCTTTTAATATACAATTAACCTGGTTGTGAGATAACCCGTTGCTTATATTGAGCTGCGAAAACTGGTACTGGCTGTTTTGCGCAAAACTGTTCGAGTAAGCAAAAAACAACACCGAAACGACAATACAAAGTTTTACACGCATTAAAAATTCAGTTGAGATCTTCGAAATCGGGAACCTGGCCCTTTAGCAAACCGGTACACTACTGTAGCATAAAAGTAAGATAAATTAGTAATTAACGAGGTAAAAGTGAGGATTCCTTTATTTGATCAGCGGAAAATAAATAACCTACATCTGACGCAAACGAGTTGCCGATGCCATGGTACGGGCCATGCCTGAACTTACAGTGAAATAAAGCTTGTTACAGAAGTGGGGCAATTTAGCACCATAAAACAGTTTGTCAGCTATAACTTTTTGCCCTGATGCTGGCCAAAGGTGGGGTTAAAACCCCCGACAAGGTGTGACAGCCAATTGCAGGACAAAAGAAAAAATGCCCCTTTGTACATTGAAACACCTATTAAAAACGTAGTACTGGCACACGGTGCGTTTGCAGACGGATCAGGATGCTGATCAGGCTATTTCCCGGCGTCAATTCACCGTTGATCAGAAGTGCGTAACAAGTCGCCGGTTGGTCACTAACCATTGCTGAAAGCTTTTTGCAAGCCACGCTCAGCAACGTGGTTAATAATAAAAAGGGGGAGGCTGCCATGCTACCGGGAATTATATTGCTGATAACGTTCTTTTAGCAGCAGCATCATATGCAAATTAATATCCCACTGGTTGGCTACCGGCATTTTTGTAAAGGGTAAGGCCGGCATGTAAGGGGCCGGCCCAAACTCGGGCGTAATGGTTAGTAAAGTTGCCCCCGCATTTTTTTGATGGTTTAAAATTGCATCCCACCAGTTTAAATGGGCCGCTACCTCTGCTTTCCATTCATCGGCGCGCGGATCAGAGACCTGGGCAGATTGACTGTGCCCCACCCTCG
The DNA here is from genome assembly GCF_056406215.1 of Mucilaginibacter sp. P1_D10. Classification (NCBI taxonomy): domain Bacteria; kingdom Pseudomonadati; phylum Bacteroidota; class Sphingobacteriia; order Sphingobacteriales; family Sphingobacteriaceae; genus Mucilaginibacter; species Mucilaginibacter sp. P1_D10. The sequence goes on from NZ_JBFUAP010000027.1 coordinate 4,356, forward strand.
CGTGGATGTGGATTGCGCGACTGATGGCAATCGCCATTGCTTCCTGCTGTTGCTCGAGCAGACTTTCTGATACGTTGCACCAGTGCGAAAAATCGGCTGTAATCACTACATCCGGATTTTCGACCAATAATTCTTTTGTTGTGTGTGCAGCAAACAGGGCTTTGTTACGATGCGTTTCATGAGCAATGGTAATGCCTGTTTCTTCGCGTATTGATCCGGCTAATTCAAAGAGTTCCCGGTTCTGCGCGGCAGTAAAATAGTCTTTACCGGTTTGCGCGTCTATTAATACTGGTTTTAATGATGCCAGATATTGTAAATGTTTTTTATAGTTTACTTTATGAAGGCTGAAATCCTGTTCGAAAGACTGGTAATATTGCCCTATAAATAACAGTTCATGATTTTCAAGAGCTGCAATCATTTCATTCGCTTCTTCCGTATCCCAGGATACCGGCGATTCGACACCATCAAACCCGGCATTTTTTACCGATTTACAAAACTGGTCCCAAGGTGTATTTGAGCCCCATCGCGGGCAAAAAAATTTTATTTGCATGGTTTATTTTAGTTAAGCCAACCTTATAAATTGCCCTTTTTAAGTTCGCTGACCGCATAATCAGCTGCCCTTGCCGTAATGGCCATGTAAGTGAGCGACGGATTCTGACATACACCGGAGGTCATGCAGGCACCATAGGTAACAAATACATTTAAGGCGCCCCAAAACCTGGTTATGCGCGTTCAAAACGGAACTTTTCGGATCGTTACCCATACGGGCAGTGCCCATTTCATGTATGCCCAAACCCGGTGCCTGTTTACTATCACTCTCGATAATATTCTTAAATCCGGCTTTTTCCAGATATGGTGATGAATTTGACTTTGCCATATTACTGTTGACTGGTTGCGGGAGAGATACTTTGGCGGCTCAACTCGCCGGTTATTTTATTTTTTAGGATGGTAATGGTTGCACCGGAAGGTAATATTTCTTCTTTAATCAAATAGTGTTCCTCGTCGTAGCTATTGAAGGCAGAAGTTGTTCCGCCGTCCTCTTCGCCGCGCCACTCCTCTAATCGTACTTTTTCCCATCGGCCGGATTCTGCAGAGGCATAAGCGGCATCTATTACTGCATTTACTATGTAACCATCGTAAAAGTTCTCCCGCGGTTCGCGGTTATTTTCAATGGCTTCAAACATATCGGTAAACATATTGGTGTAACCCAGCTCATGCACTTCATCACCAACCGGGAACAGCCATCCCGAATTGCTTTCCGCCTTTTCGGCCACATATCCTCCGCTTTTCCCGGTGCTGAACATTTCAAACCCGGTTCGCAAAAAATTATTGATCCAAAGCGTACCTTCTGTTCCCTGCACTTCGTCCCGCAGGTCCATACCGCCCCTAAAACACCAGCTTACTTCGAACTGCCCGATAGCGCCGTTAGCATACTTAACAAGCCCTATCGCATTATCCTCAGCTTCAATGGGATGTACCTGCGTAGCTGCCCAGCACATCACCTCAACAGGTTTTATATTTTTACCGATGTAGTTGCGGGCTATTTCTATGCAGTGGCATCCCAGGTCAACTATAGCGCCGCCACCCGATTGCTCCTTATTCCAAAACCAGTTGCTATGCGGCCCGGGGTGTGCTTCGCGCGATTTTGCCCATAGTATTCGGCCAAGGCTCCCGGCTTTTATGCTTTGCAAGGATTTCAAAAATTTGGGCGAGTAACAAAGGTCTTCCAGATAACCGCCCATGATGCCTGCTTCGGTTACCAGATCCAGCATTTGTTTTGCTTCGGCGGCGGTACGGCCGAGCGGCTTGGTACATAACACAGGTTTGCGCGCTTTAGCACAGGCGGCTACGGCGGCAAGGTGCAAATCGTTTGACAGTGCAATAATCACTACGTCCACCTCTGTGTGGCTCACCGCCTCATCGAGGTTATCACTAAAATTTGGAACCTTATATTCAGTAGCAAGTGTTTCGGCGCGTTCGTTACTGCGCGAGTAAATTAGGGTTACAACGTCTTTACGGCGCTGGTTTATCAGGGATTCGGCATAAAAACGCGCTATAAAGCCTGAACCCAAAATGGCTATTCTCATATGGTTTGGTTATTGGTTAAGTTTTTTAAAATCACGTTATGCCCACCCAAAGGTGTTACGCACATATTGTACGCTATTCTTCCAATCGTCTTTAATTGGGTTTACAGGAGGCGCATCAAAGGCCAGTTCAACGGCTGCCCTGCCATTGTAGTTTTGGTTTTTTAAGGCATTGGCTATTGCCTCAAAGTCAATATTTCCTGCCCCTACTGTTTCTGTCCATTTCCCATCGGTGGTTTGATCGCGCATATAAACTATTTGTTTGCCATAAGTGTCAATAAATTCAACAGGATTTATTCCGCCTCTCGCCAGCCAATTCAAATCCGGCCCGAGTTTAATATCAGAGATGTCTCTTCGATCTAAATTTTTCATGGCTTATTTATTAACCTCCTGCTCCCAGCCGGTTTCTTTAAGTGCCGGGTCGTTTTCTTTTTTGAGAAAATCCGCTTTAGAAAGCGATTCGGGCTCCCATTGCAATATGGCATCATCGGGTACTATGTCAACCGGCGTGTGCCATGAGGTCGACGTTTCATTATAAGCAAGGTTAGACTGCAGACTGTAGCAGGATATGATAGACCAGCGTGGATGGTCAGACAGGTTAGCTTCTGAACGGTGAAGGAGATTGCTATGAAAAAACAACGCATCACCAGGATCCAGCTCTGAGTGTACCAGTTCCATTGTTTTTAGCGCATTATTTACCATCTGCATATCAGCACCAACCTGTTCACCCGAAAACCCATGATTGATCCTGCCCATCTTATGGGAATTTTTGATGACCTGCAGGCAACCATTTTCTTTATTGGCGGGCGATAGCGCCACCATCACGCTAATCAGTTCGTCGGGAAACATAAATTGATTTTTGTACCAGTACCCGTAGTCCTGGTGCCATTCCCAGGCACCGCCAACCTTGGGTTCTTTTTGCATCAGTTTAGAGTGAAAGTGACATACCTTAGCTTTATTGCCCAGTAGTTTCTGTACGGCATTTACCATCTTTTCACTTCGGGTTAAGTAACCAAAAACATCATTGCCGGGTGTAAACCAAAGCGATAGTTTTGTTTTTTTTCCGCTTTGGTCATTCAGATCCAATGCGTTGTTTCGCATCGCGTTGTCGTTTAAAGCTGTTTGGTAAAGCTTGTCGATCTCGTTTGTGGTACAGAAGTTCTTTACCACCACATAACCTTGTTCGTGGTACAAAGCAACCTGTTCTGAAGTTAATTTTATGCCTGACATATAATTGGTTTGATGACATCTAAGTTAGCCTGACATAAAAATCTCTGCTACGTTTCAAATGGTTAAAACCGATACTTTTCTAACATTTTCGTAATAACCCTTAATAAAACTGTATTATTGAGGATGAAACCTGTATTGGAATATCTTCCTAGAAATTCCGGCGAATCGTTTGTGACCCGATTTTTTGACTACAACTATTATCCGACTCCCTGGCATTTTCACCCCGAGTATGAATTGGTTTTGGTGACCGAAAGTACGGGCAAGCGATTTATAGGCGATCAGGTTAGCGATTTTAAGCCGGGAGATCTCGCTTTAATAGGCCCTTATTTACCGCATACGTATAAAAACGATCCGCAATATTTCGAGGAACGGTCAGTGCTCAAGGCTAAGTCCATCGTGGTCCATTTTAAAGAAGACTCGTTTAGCGAAAGCTTTTTTTTGTTGCCTGAAGCTCAAAAGATAAACTCCTTACTGGCCAGGTCTTTTAGGGGGCTGTCAATAACCGGTAAAACCAATACACTTATCAGTAAAAAATTACATACGCTGATTGATGCGCGAGGGCTTAACCGTTGGCTGCTGTTGCTGGATATTTTAAATACCCTTTCGGAAAGCAAAGATCTGTCTTACGTGTGCACGGGTGTGATCACAGGGAAAAATCAGAACGAAACGATTAGAATGAACAGAATAATAGATTTCGTTATTAAAAATTTTAACAGAGAGATCTTGCTATCGGAAGCTGCCGATCTGGCTAATATGGCAGAAAATTCCTTTTCCCGCTACTTTAGCCAGCGTACGAGAAAGTCATTTACGAGCTTTGTAAACGAGGTGAGGTTAAACCACGCCTCGAAATTATTGATAGAGACAGATAAAAGCGTGACGGATATTGGTTTAGAAAGTGGATTTAATAATCTTTCCAATTTTAACCGGCAGTTTAGAAAGCTATATAATAAGAACCCTCTGATGTTTAGGAAGCTATTTGTAAACGGGTAGTGGTAATTCTTTATCTGCTGTATCTCATTAAACCGGCTTTCTCGCGAACTTCCGTTAGACACCTATTTATATTGACATTCGATAATGACGGCGGTAAAGGATTTGCTGTTGACCCATTAAAGCCTTCAAATCAAACAACTGAACGTCTATTTTTTTCACCAAAAGACTAAATAAAATTCATGAAAGCGGCTAAGCAGATGCCTTACATAGCCATCGTTGCCTGTATTTCAAAAATTTAGACACGGAAGGATATTATTGCGTTTTTACGCCAAACAAATGGCCCACCAGGGCCGACATCCCCATTGCAAAAGTGCCCCAAATACAAATGCGGATAATTGATTTAAGCATGCCCGAACCACCCGCTTTAGCGGCTACAGCGCCCGAAAAAGCTAAAAATATAATAGAGAAGCCGTATTGGTAAAAAATCATTTCCTTAACGGGCGCAAAAAAAGACACCAGCACCGGCAACGCGCCGCCTACTGTAAACGCCAATGCCGATGCCAAGGCTGCGGTGAGCGGCCTGGCTTGTGTAATCTCATTTATACCTAATTCATCCCTGGCATGAGCTCCTAATGCATCGTGTGCCGTCAATTGAGTGGCAACTTGCCTGGCAAGGTCGGGCGTCAGGCCTCTTTTCTCATATATATCTGCCAGTTCCGTCAGTTCAGATTCGGGCTTATCAGATAGTTCCAATTTCTCGCGCGCCAAATCGGATGTTTCTACGTCTGATTGAGAGCTGACGGACACGTATTCTCCCGCGGCCATTGATAACGCACCGGCCACTACGCCGGCAATTGCCGCAAGAACAACAGGGTTACGGGTTTGGCTCGCCGCAGCTATGCCAATTGCAAGGCTGGTTGTTGAAAGGATGCCGTCATTAGCGCCTAAAACGGCCGCCCGAAGCCAGCCGCTCCGCGTTATAAAATGTTTTTCTGTTTGCGTTTCCATTATCTATACATTAATAAGCCAGTAGTAAAATTCAGGATTCAAAACATAGTTGACCTGCCACGCCGCTAGTTAAACAAATAATCTGAATACAATTTGTATTTAGCATACTGCTGCGGCCAAAAATATATTCGTTGGAGCGTTAATCCAGTTTGTCTTCAGATTTGTCGCATATTTTTAACACAGATAAATATACCACATGGCCATTATTGAACCCACCCGGCGTGATGTAAAGCACCCGTCGAAATTTAAAAGATACTCTTCGTCATTACGCCTTTGGCATTGGGTTAACCTAATCGCTATCAGTGGCTCGTTAATAACAGTACTCATCAACTCCACAATTACTGATGACAGGGCTACCGGTACGTTGATAAAGAGCGAATTGGGAAAGGCCGGCACGGTGTTAAGCGACGAACAAGTAAGGCCTGCCGCGCATGCTTTAAGCGATAGCGTATGGGGGATACATATTTATTTTGGTTATGCTTTGGCGGCTTTATTAGCATTCAGGCTGATATTGGAGTTTTTTCAATTAGCTGATCAAAAATTTATCCGGCGAATAAAAAGCGCTTATCATCATTTCAATACGATTAAAAAAGAGCGGGAAGAGGCAAGGCACGAGCTTGCTGTTAAATCTATTTACGCCCTATTTTACCTGTTGCTAATTATAATGGTAGTAACGGGTTTGTTCCTGGCTTTTGAGGACGCGCTTGCCGCTTACAAATCAATAAGGCACTCTGTTAAAGAGGTGCATGGGTTTTGTATGTATCTCATCATCGCTTTTATACTGGTGCACATTGCGGGCGTATTACTTGCCGAACGCAAAGATGGGGCCGGCATAACATCAGACATGATCAACGGCGGCAAACAAAACGCCTACAAGCATAATGGATAAACAAATACAAATATACCGGGCATCCAAATCGCGGCCAACTGCCAGGCAATTAGAACATATTAAAACTAATGAAGTTATTGTGGCATTTATGACCACGTTTTCCGAACCAAAGGATGCCGAATTTTTGTGGCTGGAAGCAAGTAAACAAGGCCATAAAATGAGCATGAGTTCATTTTATGGCCGCCTTAAAAAGCTTGTTGAATTAGGTTTAATTACTAAAATACATGTAGCAAACAATAAGTTTGCTTATAAAATCACTCCGTATTAGCTATTTGAATTTCAGCGCAAGCGTTACGATGTTGGAGTTTATAAGATAAATACAATTACGACGTGAGACCCTCCGGCTCCATATAGCTCTTAAAACCTTGCAGATAAATTATTTATAAGGTTTTCTTGTACTTCTACAGGCGATATCATGTGCACTTAGGCTACGGCTGTGGAAACCGCACTAAACTCATCTTTTCCGGCTTCACAAACAGGACACACAAAATCAACCAAACTTGCGAAAGACGTGCCCGGCGATGCACCATTCAGTTCATCCCCATAAGCTTCATCGTAGATGGTTAAACAACAACCACATTGATACACTTGCTTTTCCTTAGTTGTCGCTTCCACTTTAGCAATAGCCTCTTTTGGTTGCGAAACTTCAATTTGCCCGGCATAAAACTTATCACAAAGCGCTATTAGATGTTTACTTAAATTTTCTCTTAAAGTGCCCTCCTGGTAAATCACCACTTCTTTCGTGTTGGGGTTAAAATCGAGGGTATGAGCTATTTCGAACAAGCCGTTAGCGCGTTCGCGTATGATAACAGAACCGTACAGCCCCGATTTTGGCGACCGCTTAACCACAAAACTAAGTCGATAGGTGCGCAGGTCGGCTTCCTCAAATTCGCGAACCAGTTGCTGCTTAAGCTGCAGGCACTGGCTGCACAAGTCCTCCACCTGCCAATTAAGCTCATTAGAAGCATGACGGATGTTTACCCGGTATTTATTGAGGATATTGCCCCACAAAGGGCGGTCGGCAGGCTCTATATTTTTTATCAGTAAAGATTTCCAGGGACTGATGTAGAGCTGCCCTATACGAGTTTGCATGCAAAGCTTACAAATATCTTTTAACAGTTCAACGGCAAAAAGCTCATCGCGGCGGTATATGCCCAGCCAATATTTATTGCCCTGTTTGTTAAAACCTTCGTAGTATGGCAGCTGAAAATCGGGCAGTTTTAAAGGCTGATTTATCTGCTGGATTACAAAATCGCTACCCGCCGATACCATTTGATGGAATAGGTTTGAATCAATTTCCGGCTGATCGTAAAACAGCTGCTTATTGCTGAATATCACTTCCTCTGCCGCTTTAGCTGTAGCAGGGATATCGTCCGAATAAATTAAAGATGGCCAGCTGTACAGGATATTAGTTTTGGGGTATCTTATTTGCAGGTACCAATAGTTACTTACAGATGAGGATATAAAATTAAGGTTCCCTGTAAAAAAGGGCGCGAAGGTTTGGCTGCTATCAACCAGGTTTATTTTCAGCAAGGGCATATAATCAAACAGATCGAAAATATCCTTATAAACACCTTCCTTCAGCCAGTTCTCCTGGTTAAAAATACCATCGGCAATATAGGAGCTTACTATGTTGGGGTATTGCGCGGCATCTGCTTCATAATCAATACCGGCGTTCAACAGCACTAAATCCAAAGCGTCCAGTTCCTGGCTATCTACCTCAAAATACAATTGCTGGCGATTACCAAAACGCATGTGTTCGACACCGGCATTTTGCGCCAATACTAAAATCTCATAAAGATCGCCGGCGGCCACTACACCACCCGGGAGGTTTATTTTAATCTGCTTTTTACTGTTGCTTTGCATCATACCGCATTTACCGTTTGCATTTCTTCCAGTAACCGTTTTACTTCGGGCTTGCAACTGCCGCAGCCCATGCCGGCTCCGGTTGCTGTGCAAAGGCTGGCGAGGTTATCGCAGCCCGCGTCAATTTTGTTGCGGATATTGCCCGCGCCCACATTATTACAACTGCATACCAGTTTACCCAAAACCGGCTCGGCAGTTTTGCCGCTGCGAAGCAGCTTAAGCCGTTTATCGCTGAGTTCGGTCTTGTTGGCAATGAGTTCCTTAAACTCTAAAAACTCGCTCTTATCGCCTATCAAAATTGTACCTACCAACTTATCCTGATGTATGATGCACTTTTTGTAGTAGCGTTTGGCCTTATCAATAAATACAACTTCCTCGTAGTCCTTATCATCAGGGCAATCAGAAAGGCCAATGCTGCACAGATCGAACCCGTGGATTTTGATAATATTCATAAACAGGCTGCCCTTGTAATAGCTGGCGATATCGCCGTTCATATAAGCAGCAACCACTTCTGCCTGCTGCTCGGCAGCGGCGGTAATACCATACAGGGTGCCATTAAATTCAGCTATCTCGCCAATAGCATAGATCGATGGGTCGCTGGTGAGCAGGCGTTCGTTCACCAAAACGCCGCGTTTACAATCCAGTCCACAGTCTTTGGCTATCTCCAGGTTAGGCGTGGTACCAATGGCCAGTATCATGGCATCGCAGTTTATTTTCCGCCCGCTCCGTAAACCTATACCGGTTAGTTTGGAGCGGCCGAAGAACAGCTGCACTTCGTCATCATAAAAAATATCGCAGCCCTGGTCGGCCATTTCCTCGTGCAGCAGGCGGCTACCTAACTCATCCAGCTGCCGGTTTAAAAAACGGGATGTCCGCTGGATAATAGTAATAGTAATGCCTATCTCGCGGAGCGAAGCCGCCATTTCCAGCCCCAATAAACCACCGCCAACTATAACCACATGCCCACCTTTTGGTACGTGCTTTTTAAAGTTATCGGCATCGTTACGGCTACGCATACTGAATATACCGGGCAAGGATGGTACATTTTTAGGGATAGATGCCCGGCTGCCGGTTGCAAGCAACAGCACATCATAATGAGTTTTTACACCCCGGCTGTCAATAACAAACTTGTTAACGCGGTCTATCTTTTCTACGCTTACGCCGCGCAGCAAGCGGATGTTGTAGCCGGGTTCTTCCTCATCGGTCATTTTAACCAGCTGCTCCCAGCGTTGCTCGCCGCTGATGTAGTCGGGCAGCATTACGCGGTTGTAGAAGGGGAAATCTTCTTTACTAAAAATGGTGATCTCATCGTCCTTATTCAATTCCCGGTACGATTTTACGAAGCCATAGGCCCCAGCACCGGCACCAACCACCACAATGCGCTGGAACGGCTTTTTGTATTTTTGAACGCTTACCGCGCAATATTTAAAATCAGGCTCTTTGGAGATTGGGTCTAACGCATCGTTGGTTAAGTTATTTACGCGGTTAAGGTCGTTACCCAATATTTTTCCCCAATGCATCGGCATAAACACTACGCCTTGTTTTATTTCTGCGGATAGTTTCGCCTTCACTTGCACCTCGCCGCGGCGGGATGTAATAACCGTTACATCCCCTTCTTTGATGCCCAGTTGTGCGGCATCCTGCGGGTGGATCTCTAAAAACGCCTGCTTAATATGCTGGTTCAGTTTATTAACCTTCCCCGTTTTGCTCATGGTGTGCCAATGGTCGCGGATACGGCCGGTGGTTAGGATAAAGGGGTATGTGCTGTCAGGCAATTCGCTGTTCAGCGCATCGGGTACGGCGCTGATGAGGGCCTTTTTGCTTTCGGTATAAAATTGTTTATCGGTAAATAATCGTGGTGTTCCTTTGTTTTTCTTCGATTTATACGGCCATTGAACAGTGCCTTCGCGTTTTAATATTTCATAACTCAAGCCACTAATATCAATCGTAGTTTTAGCGGTGAGTTTGGCATGTTCGGCATAAATTTCGGCGGCGTTTTTAAAATCGAAACCTTTATACCCCATCTTTTGCGCAAAGCGGCAAATGATCTCGCTATCGGGCAGGGCCTCGCCCGGGGCATCCAGAATCTTCTCCAGGTAACTAATGCGCCTTTCCGAATTGGTCATGGTGCCTTCCTTTTCGGCCCAGGCAGCGGCAGGGAGTATCACATCGGCGTAGGCCAATGTTTCGGGCTTATTGCTTACCTCCTGCACTACCACAAACTTTGCTTTTTTAAGGGCCTCTTCGGCCAAACGTACGTTGGGCAAACTGGTGAGCGGGTTGGTACACATTATCCAGATGGCTTTCAGGCGGCCATCGTTCAGTGCCTCGAACATTTCGGTAGCGGTGAGACCGGGCTTGGCGGCAATTTCTGTTCCGCCCCAAAACTTTTGTACCTCGGCCCGGTGCAGCGGGTTGGCCAGGTTGCGATGAGCAGGCAACAAGTTGGCTAAGCCGCCAACTTCGCGCCCGCCCATTGCATTTGGCTGCCCGGTTAATGATAGCGGGCCCGAGCCCGGCTTACCAATGTGCCCGGTTATTAAATTGAGGTTTATAAGGCTTAAATTTTTGTTTACCCCTATGGCGCTCTGGTTAAGCCCCATCGTCCACATGGAGATAAAGCCTTTGGCCTGCCCGATGTATTGGGCGGCAAGGCGAATGTCGTTTTCGGCTACGCCACAGATCTGTGCCGCATCAGCCACGCTGCGTTCAAACACCAGCCGACTGTACTGTTCAAAACCATCGGCATGGTTGGTGATAAAATCAAGGTCGATATCTCCGTTTTCTATCAGCACACGGCCAATGGCATGGTTAAGTGTTATGTCGGTACCGGGGTTTAGCTGTAGGTGCAGGTCTGCGATACCGCAGGTATCAGTAACGCGGGGGTCTACCACGATGATCTTTACATCGGGATTAGCGGCCTTATGCGCTTCCACTCTTCGCCACAAAATTGGATGGCACCAGGCCGGGTTGGCGCCGGTTACATAAAAGCAATCGGCCAGTTCTATATCATCATAGCAAACAGGTACGCTATCTTCGCCTAAAGCTATTTTGTATCCCACCACCGCGCTGCTCATACACAGGCGCGAATTGGTATCGATATTATTACTGCCGATGAAGCCCTTCATCAGCTTGTTCACTACGTAGTATTCCTCGGTAAGGCATTGCCCCGAGGCATAAAAGGCCACCGAGTCGGGCCCGTATTTTTGGATGAAGGTTTTAAAAACGGCTGCTGTGCGCGTCAAGGCATCGTCCCAGCTTACCCTTTGCATGGGCATGCTTTTGCTGTAGCGCATTTGCGGGTACAGCAGCCTATCGGTTTTATCATTAACAGTGTAGTGCAGGTTTAGCCCTTTGCTACAAAGCATCCCCTTATTTACAGGGTGGGCTTTATCGCCTTCCAGCGTAATACTGCCGTTTTTTTGTTTATTGATAACAACGCCACAACCCACCCCGCAATAGCAGCAGGTACTTTTTTGTGTATGAGCGGATAGTTTTGTTTTGACCATTGTTATTTTGAGCTGAAGGCAGAAAGCTAAAAGCAAAAAGCCTCATAAGTACTTTCTTTATGCGATGCTTGCCTCTAAAGCAGGCTCTTCGGCTTTTTTGGCAGATGGTTGTTTTTGAAATCGGGTGATGAGCACAATTACCGATACCGCAATAACCGCGTAGCCGATATAAGTAAATGCCTGCACGTAGGTAATAGATTCCGACTTGAATAAAAAGCCGAACATCATGCCGCCCAGGTTACCGCCTGCACCCACAATACCGCTTACAAGCCCTACGTTTTTAGCGTTTACAAAAGGCACAATTCCATAAGTGGCTCCGTTAGACATTTTGAGGAACAGCGCGAACGTAAGCATGGTAACAATAGCCATCACCAACGAACCCGAATGCGCGAACAGTACCAGCCCCGCACCTTCCAGCAGCAGCACGCCGGCTAATAACAAGCCCTTGCCACGCATACCAAATTTGCCGCCTACTTTATCTGATACGATACCGCCAAGTGCACGGGCAAAAATGTTCATGAAACCGAAGATACCGGCCCAGAAACCAGCCGAGCTTTGCGAAAGTTTAAATGTATCTACAAAGTGCAACGAGGCTACGTTATCAAAGGTGATCTCCATACCAAAGCACATGGCGTAAGCAAGGGTAAGCGCCCAGATGCGCCAATCGGCTAATACCGACCAATCGGTTTTTGCAGAGTTTGCTTTAGTATAGCCAACCTCGTCGTAATTGCCATCAGGCGTATCCTTGGTATATTTCCAGTACACTAAAGCAATAAGCAGCATCATAGCACCAGGTACAATCATCGCGTAGCGCCATGCCTCAGCCTTGGTATAGCCAAAACCTACGATAGCAGCAAAAATTAAAGGCATCACCATATTGGTTACGCCGCCGCCCAGGTTACCCCAGCCGCCGGTTACCGCGTTTGCTGTGCCTTTTATATTGGGCGCAAACATCATAGAAGTGTGGAACTGGGTAATCACAAACGATGCGCCGATAACACCAATAGCCAGTCTGAACAACAGGAAGGAGGTATAATCATGCGCTAAGCCAACTAAAAACACCGGCAGGCAGCCAACAAGCAGTAACCGTACGGCTGTTTTGCGCGGCCCCCAGGTATCGCAAAGCTTACCTATAATAAGGCGGGCGATAATGGTAGCGGCTACCGATGCGATAATAGTATTACCTACCTGGCCTTTTGTTAAATGCAGTTCGGCGCGAATGGTTGGCATTAATGGTGCCAGGCCGAACCAGCCAAAAAAGCACACAAAAAACATAAGCCAGGTAGTATGGAACGTGCGCATTTGCACGCCTTTAAGCGAAAATATGTTGAGTTTGGTAAGTTGTTTTCCTGTTTGATTCATGATTGAGCTATTTGATTTTTTATGTTAAATGCGCCTGTTATATATCAGCAATAGAGAACTTATCTATCAACAGATTCAATAGTTTATCGTGTATTTTAATGTATGCGGGGTCGTGAACAATGTCCTTTTTATTGCGGGGGCGGCTAAGCGGTATATCAACAATTTCTTTAATGGTAGCCGCCGGGCCGTTATTCATAACCACTACCCTGTCTGATAAAAATATGGCCTCTTCAATATCGTGCGTTACCATGATGATGGTTTTTTGCCTGTTGTCCATCACCCAAAGCTTCAACAATTCGATGTGCATGCTACTTTTTGTTAAAGCATCGAGCGCGCCAAAGGGCTCATCAAGCAATAGTATTTTGGGGTTGATGGAAAAAGCGCGCGCTATGGCCACCCGCTGTTTCATACCGCCCGATAATTGGCCCGGTAATTTATCTTTATGCTCCCATAAGTTAACCATTTTAAGGTTGGTTTCAACCAGTGCTGTTTTTTCGGCAGCTGTTTTATCTTTCAGGGCCGAATCAACGGCAACATAAATGTTCTTGTAAACCGTAAGYCATGGCAGCAACGAATAGTTTTGAAAAACTATCCCTCTGTCGGGGCCCGGTGAGGTTACTTTTTTGCCATTAGCAAACACCTCGCCACTGGTAGGTTTTACCATGCCGCTTATGGTGCTCATCAGGGTTGATTTACCACAGCCCGAGTGGCCTATCAATGCCACTATTTCGCCTTTCATTACCGTCAGATCGATCTCCTTTACGGCAGTGTATAATCCTTTAGGCGTTTTAAAGCTTACGGTTACATTACTTACCTGGATGCTTACCGGTTTAGCGTCCTGATCCAAAAGATCTTCATCAACTACCGAAACGCCTTCGTCTGATAGTGATATTGTTGATGTATTACTCATAAATTACACTTTAATAATGATCTTAAATTTTTAAGCCGCGTATGAGAATTTCTTCTGTAGCCAGGTAAAACACATATCCAGTAGTGAGCCTACTATGCCTATGATAATTATCGCCACCAAAATTTTGGCTACGCTGCCGCCGTTAAAGCCTTCTTCCCAAACAAAATTGCCCAGCCCTATTCCGCCGGATAACATTTCGCCGGCAACAATAACCATCCAGGCAATACCAATAGATAGCCTAAGCCCGGTGATGATATGCGGCAAACTAAAGGGTAGTAATATTTTGCTGAGGTAGCTCCAGGCAGAAAATCCAAAGGCCTTGCTCACGTTTTTATGATCCTGCGGAATGCTGGATGCTCCAAAAGCGGCGTTAATTAAGGTTGGCCATATACAGCATATAAAAATCATGAAGATGCTGGCCTTTGGCGAATCCTGAAAAATGGCCAGCCCCAACGGAAACCAGGCCAGTGGCGAAACAGGCTTTAAAATTTGCACCATAGGGTTAATAATGCGCATGGCTATTTTGCTGCTGCCCATCATAAGCCCCATAGGAATGGCAAACAGGCTGCCTAAGCCAAAACCAATACCCACCCTGGCGAGCGAGCTTAGTAACTTGGTCATGATCCCCTTCTGGTCGGCATCGTTTTGAAAAGGTTGCTGTATTACCTCTTTAAATACCGCCCAGGTAGCCAGCGGAGTAGGTATCTCATTTTTGGTAAGTTTGGCTATCAGGGCCCAAATACCGCCCATAATTATCATTCCCGCCACAAAATACCCTACCGACACCGCGGTTTTTATCGAAAATAAATTCTTCATATCATTTTAAGTGTTTTAGCAAATTTTGCCGGGATAAACAGCACCCGGCAAAAATCCACTTCAATTAACTACTAACTATTTCTTTGAACCTGCTATGTATGGCGCAGGGTTTTTCGGATCGAAGACGATAGTTTCCAGGTTGGTTTTAAAGGGCCTCATATCCTCCTGTATGGGTACATTCATGCTTTTTGCAACTTCGGCGAACAAATCGTCCATAATTAATTTCTGCGCTATTGTGTTGTAATCGGGCGCCGTGCTAAGCATGCCAAAGCGCACGTACTGTGCCATAAACCATATACCGTATGATAACTTTGGCGTATTTACCACACCATTGTTGTAAAACGTCATGTAGTCGTCTTTATACTTTTGCACGCCCAAATCGCAGCCAATTTCGGTAGTACCCATTAACCGGGCCTCAATTACCTGCACCGGTGCATTTACATAGTTTGGCTTACTTAGCAGTAAGGCAGCTTTTTTGCGGTTGCTCATCACATCAAGCCATCTGCAGGCTTCAATAAGGGCTTTCATTACATTTTTAAGGTCTTCCTTGTCGGTTTCGGCGAAGGCTTTATTAACTACCAGCGCTTTTTCAGGGTGGTTTTTCCAGATGTCCTGGCTGGAGATCTGCGTGAAGCCGATACCCTGAGTAGCAGCAACGCCATTCCAGGGTTCGCCAACGCTAAAACCTTCCATGTTATCAACCCGCATGTTGGCAACCATCTGCGGCGGCGGTATAGTAATAATACCTACCGATTTTGAATTTACACCGCAAGCAGCCAGCCAGTTACGCAGCCATATATCGTGCGTTCCACCCGGAAACGTCATGGCAAAGGTTACATCCTTGTGCGCCTTTACAGATTTGATGGCCGCCGCTACGTTCTTAAGGTCTCTGAAGCCAACCAGCCCGCAAAAATCTTTAGACAGGGTAATGGCCTGCCCGTTGTTATTTAGTATCATGGCTATCTTCATTTCAGAACCGGCCTTGCCACCTATACCTGTATAAACCGAAAACGGCATAGAGAACAGGCAATGCGCACCATCCAGCTCGCCATTTAAAATTTTATCGCGGATAACTGCCCACGATGCTTCTTTTGACAGCTGTACGTCAACCCCGTACTTTGCAAAAAAGCCCATCTCTTTTGCAATAACCAACGGAGCGCAATCTGTTAAGGGAATAAAACCCAGTTTAACAACCCTTTTGGGTGGCCTGGCAGCAGCGCCGCTTACCAGTATCAACAGGCACAAACTCCATAATAATACGGGCTTGCAATATTTTTGTATGTATATATTCATTTTAGGGGTAGTTTATATTGTTTTAAATTATTGTCTGATTGCAACCGGCTTGGCGTAAAAAAAGTCGGGCGTGAATTTTATCATTACATAAGCCCAGGTAGCTGTTTTATTAAAGGTGGCCGCAGTAGCGTCGTTTACAGCCTGTGCTTTGGCAAAGGGCATGCTATCGGTACCTTTCATCAGCGAGTAACCAAATTCTATATTGGTAAACTTATTGGCGGTATAGCTAAAAAGCAGGTCGCCTTCTTTACCCAGGTTCTTGCCAATAACTGTTCCGTCGGCTTTTTTCATATCCTTATTAAGCGAAAACGAATGCAGATCGAGCCCTAAAGCAAAGGTATTGGCCGTGTATTTGAATTTAAGGTAAGGGTTATTTAACCCGCCTTTAGGCGATCCGGTACCTGCATAAAAATAATCCATATAGCCCCAAAACTTATGCGGCGTACCGTATAATGGGTCGAAGGAGTTGTTTTTACCTGCGGCAATATCTGATGTTGAGCTACCCGACACCACATCGTAACCCGGGGTGATGCTAAACAAGCCTTTTTGATAGGTGGCCGCTATAGTATAATGGTAGGCACCCATCTTCTTCTCATCTCTATCCTTGCCGGATTGACGGTAGTAAGCGGCCTGTATAGCTATCTTACCAAAGCCCGATGCATTGCCAATAGTAGGACTAAGCATTAAGCCATAAGTATAGCGTCTGTTTATACCATAATCATAGGTGTCGGCTATGCCGTTTGGAACAAACCGACGACCATACACATAGCCTGTGGCGGCTGTCCCTACCGAATCGAGCCGGTATTTACCAAAATTATCATTGAAGAGCAGTATCGATAGCTTGGTTTGGTCAATTTTTTTGCTGATATATAAGCTGGTGAACGACTTATAGTTTTGCGTTGCACCATTGGTACCTGCGGGATTTGTAAATACGGGGGTGCCCGCTTTTGAGCTATTATTTGCTGCGCTGCCACCAGCCGCTAACGGCAACAGGCCTGCCGGCAGCGGTACAAGCGTACCTGCGCTGTTTTTAATATAAGCAGGCAAATTACCCGGCAGGTAATTGCTGTTGGTTATACCGGCGGCATCGGTGTTTTGGTTATATGCAGCGCCGAGATCTACCTGCCAGCCGTGGTGCATAGCCTTTAATAAGACCATATCGTGTTGGCGCGCCTGCTGTAGCCAGTCAAGGTTACCAATAAGGCGCGAATCATCGTAGATCAGTTCCTGCCGACCTATTTTTAAGGTAAGCATATCCAATAGCTTAAACCTTACATTGGTATCGGCTTTGTTGGCAAGGGTTAGTTCTGCCCAGCCTTCGTGCAGCATAAAGCGATTTCCATCTGCGAGTGATATAGTAGAAGCATCCGCCCCCCACACCCGTATGTCCTGCACGCTAACGCCAAAGGTTAGCAGATCCCATTTGTAGCCAAAATTCAAACGGGTGCGCTGAGAAATAAAGTCGGCATTTTTTGCGCCGTTTGGCACCAGATTACCGTAACCGTTACGGTCTTCGGCGCGAACGCGCAATTGCCCAACCAGGCTAAACTGAGCCTTTACTGTGGTGATTTGAAAACAGCCGAAAATTAAAAATACGGCAAATATTATGATTTTATAACGTACATTTTTATACATTTGGTTTGGTTTTTTATTTGTTAAAGCGATTAAAAACTGTTTAACTCTGTCTGGGAATGCGACCTCCCGGCAGGGTTTTTTTTATTGTTTTTTTATTTTCATCATAGGCAGGGGACTATTGTTGTTTTAGAGTGTTTCATTATTATAAATATATCATAATTAATGATTAAATGCAATTTTTATCGTTTTAAAATCAATTTTTATGATTAAAATCATACAATAAGTCATTTTTTAATAAAAATCTAAATTTATACCGTAAAAAATTGCTCAAAATATAGTTTTGATAATTTTAAAGGCACTATAAAAGACATTTTAATGTGAAAATTCATGATTTAAGTTATGTTTAACAGATATTTTACACGAAAAACAGCGAATAACCATTCTTTTTGTCATAATTTAGCCAACAAAAAGCACAAAAAACCATAAATGAAAAAAAACACCCAATGCGATAATCAGTCTTGCTTTTTGTGCAGGAGCTGCATAAAAGAGTGGCTGCCAGCAGTTGCCGCCAACAAAAAAAACTTTGTTGCTAAAAAAGGGCAGGTAATTTTCAGCGAGGGCGACCCGGTTACCGGGATCTATTTTGTTTACCAAGGCAATGTAAAAGTGCATAAGAAGTGGGGGGCCGATAAAGAACTCATCATTCGCTTTGCCAACAAAGGCGCTATTTTTGGGCACAGGGTTTTAGGCAAGCAAGCCGCTAATTACCCAATATCGGCTACGGCTTTGGAGGAAAGCCTGATATGTTACGTGGATATGGAATTTTTTGAGGCCACCCTGAAAGTAAACCCTGGCTTTACCTATGACCTAATGCTGTTTTTTGCCGAGGAATTAAAAGAGGCGGAGCGCAAAATGCGCAATCTGGCGCATATGTCGGTAAAAGGGCGGGTAGCCCAGGCATTGATATCACTTAAAGAGCAATTTGGGACAAATGAGCAGGGACACATAGATATAGAACTCACCCGGCAGGATCTGGCCTCCTACGCAGGCGCTACCTACGAAACCGTTTTTAGAGTAGTCAATGAGATGATACAGGAAGCTACCATTATTGCCAACGGTAAAAAAATAAGCATTACCAATATAGATAAGCTTTTTGCATTAACACAGGATACCGACCTTTAATTAAGCTACGCCTATAAAAACCTTACCGTCTTCTACCTTTACCGGGTAAGTTTTAATAACCATATCATCTTCGCCAAGGCACTCGCCGGTAAGTAGTGAAAATGTTTTTTTATGAAAAGGACAAGCCACTTTGGGCTCGCAGCTTTCGCCGGCACTACCTATCATCCCACGCGAAAGCGCCATCTGCTGTTTATGCGGACAGAGATTTTGGGTGGCATACCATTCGCCGCGGCGGCTAAAGTTAAATATGGCAATTTGCTCGTCGCCATGCTTAATGCACGATCCGCCGTTGTCCGGCACATCATCTACATAGCAGGCCAGTATCCAGTTGGTTGTTAATGTTGTTTCCATATCTGTATGTTTTAATAGTGGCAGACGCCTATTTTGATCAACCTTTTGTAATGCATGCGGACTAACACCCCCCCTCCACCCCTATCAAGAGGGGAATAGCACTCAGCCCGCGCTTTTTTTTAATTTTTATTTTTGAATCTTGACTTAAAACCCTACCACTCTTTGGCCCGCACCTGTTCGCGCATGGGTTCAAATTGAGCATGCGGATCTTTTTCCTCGGGAGCATTTATAAAATGCGAGAAGCGTTTACGCATGGCAGGGCTTTCTATCACTTCCTTCCATTCGCAGTGATAGGTATTTACTAACGCCTGCATTTCTTCTTCCAACTGCTCGCCCAAACCCAGGCTATCATTAATGACAACATTTTTGAGGTAACTCATCCCTCCGTCCAGTTTGTTCAACCACGTTGCAGTGCGGGTAAGCTGATCGGCTGTTTTGATATAGAACATCAAAAAGCGATCGAGGTATTTAATAACGGTTTGGTTATCTATATCAGTAGCCAGCAATTGCGCATGCTGCGGTTTAGAGCCGCCATTACCGCATACGTATAAGTTCCAACCTTTTTCGGTGGCTATGATGCCAAAATCTTTTGATTGGGCTTCGGCACATTCGCGTACACAACCGCTTACGCCACCTTTTATTTTATGCGGCGCA
Source organism: Mucilaginibacter sp. P1_D10 (assembly GCF_056406215.1). NCBI lineage: Bacteria > Pseudomonadati > Bacteroidota > Sphingobacteriia > Sphingobacteriales > Sphingobacteriaceae > Mucilaginibacter > Mucilaginibacter sp. P1_D10. Next base: position 24,015 of record NZ_JBFUAP010000027.1, read on the forward strand.
CGGATGCCTTTGTACCTGTCCTCAATTTCGATGGCAAACGTTACGCTATCGTGCAAGCCAAAGCGACACCAGGTACTACCCACGCAACTTTTAACCGTACGCAAGGCTTTGCCATAGGCGTGCCCGCTTTCAAAGCCGGCATCTATCAGTTCTTCCCAAATTGCGGGCAGATCATTCAAATGCGCGCCGAACATATCTATACGCTGACCGCCGGTTATTTTGGTATAAAGACCATATCTTTTGGCCACCCGGCCAATCACGATCAATTTATCGGGTGTTATCTCTCCGCCCGGGATGCGCGGCACTACAGAGTACGTACCACCTTTTTGAATGTTGGCCAAAAAGCGGTCGTTACTGTCCTGTATCACTTCTTGTTTTACAATTACATCGTTCCAAAGGCTGGAGAGGATACTTGCCACAACGGGTTTACAAACCTCGCAACCATCACCCTTACCATAATGATCCAGCACCAGGTCGTAATTCTTCAGGCCGTTTATCTTCACCAGGTCGAAAAGCTCCTGGCGCGAATAATCAAAATGCTCGCATATCACATTTTTGATGTACTGGCCGTTGGCCTTCATCGTTCCGGCAATCAGATCCTTCACCAACGGCACGCAGCCACCGCAACCGGTACCGGCTTTGGTGCATTTTTTCATGCCATCCATATTGGTGATACCCTGCTCGTTCACCGCGCCGCAAATAGCAGCTTTAGTTACCGCCTCGCAGGAACAGATAAGCGCATCATCGGGCAGGTTCATTACGCCTGCGCCTTCGCTTACTGCACCACCGCGCGAACCTAATATCAAGTCCTCCGGATCGGGTGGGAGTACAATTTTATTATTTACGGTTTGCAGCAGCATGTTATAAGCTTCCGCTTCGCCAATTAATATACCTCCCAAAAGCTGCTTCCCATCGTTGCTAATGTTAATGCGCTTGTAAATACCTTTATGCGTATCCTCAAACAATATGGTACGGCAATCGGGCTCGGTGATAAACGCATCGCCAAAGCTGGCCACATCAACACCTATCAGCTTTAGCTTGGTGCTCATATCGTAGCCGTAGAAAGACTTATCTGCCTTTGTTAAATGAGCGGCAACTATATCGGCCATCTCATAACCCGGTGCAACCAGTCCGTATATCATGCCTTCATAAAGAGCGCATTCGCCAATGGCGTAAATATGCTCGTCGCTGGTTTGCATTTTTTCGTTCACCATAATACCACCACGGGTGCCAACTTGCAGGCCTGCCAGCTTAGCAAGCTCGTCGCGCGGGCGGATGCCTGCCGATATCACCAGCATATCAACCGGTAGCAGGCTATCATCGTTAAAACGCAGAGCATCTATCTTTTTACCTCCCACTATGGCGGCGGTACTTTTATTTAAATGAATATGCAGGCCCAATTGGTTAAGCTTCAACTGTAGCATATTGCTACCTGCCGAATCAATCTGCCTTGGCATCAGCCTCGGCGCAAACTCAATTACATGCGGCTCGGCAATACCCAGGTCCATCAATGCTTTGGCAGCTTCAAGCCCTAACAAGCCACCGCCCATTACTGCGCCAGATTTTGCTGTGGCAGCACAGGCCTTTATCAGTTCCAGGTCTTCTATAGTACGGTAAACAAATACACCTTCTTTTTCTATACCCGGAATATCGGGCACAAAAGCCGAGGAGCCGGTAGCCAGTACCAGATAATCGTAATGCCGGGTTACGCCTTTTAGGGAGTGAATGGTTTTTTGAGCGCGATTAATTTCCTGGATAGGATCGCCGAGGTGCAGCATGATGCCATTATCAGCATACCAGGAGTGCGTAGATAGCGAAAGATCGTCGGCAGATTTACCGTTAAAGTATTCGCTAAGATGCACCCTATCATAAGCATGGCGGGGTTCTTCGCCAAAAACAATTATTTGGAACTGTGATGAACGGGCCAACAGCTTTTCGCAAAACTTGTAGCCTACCATGCCGTTGCCTGCAACAATAATGATTGGTTTTGACATTGTGATGTTTTTTAAATGTTAAAGCGATATTTCAGAACCAAATGCATCAAACTGCGACCTTAAATGCATTTACATCACAATTATAATTCAAATAATCATCAAAAAGAAATAAAAATTGAATTTTTTATTAAATAAATCATACAATTTGTCTTTATTATTCATAATTTAGAGCATTAAATATAATTTAAATCAGTTTTTGTGATATTTTAATTGCATTTTTGGTATAAAAGCGATTAAAACACAGTAACTGATTGATAAAAAGCTCTTTTTTACCATTAAATTTTAATAAAATGGAAAATAAATCAATAAAACCAGAATTATTTTTGTTAGGAGCGGGCCCGGGCGATCCGGACCTGATAACAGTAAAAGGACATAAAGTACTGCAGCAAGCCAATGTAGTATTATATGATAACCTGGCCAATACCGAACTACTGGCTCTTTGCCGGGAAGATTGTGAAAAGGTATATGTAGGCAAACGCCCCTACGGCGATTACACCCCGCAGGAAAACATCCACGAGCTGATACGCCACTACGCTTTTACCAAAGGTATGGTTGTAAGGCTTAAGGGCGGCGACCCGTTCATCTTCGGGCGCGGTTTCGAGGAAATCATCTTCGCGCGGCAGCACGGCATTAAAACGCATTTCATCCCGGGCATTACCAGCATGCAGGCATCGGGTTTTGAAGACATCCCACTTACCCACCGGGGTGTAAGCGAAAGCGTGTGGATGATAACCGGCACCAAGAAGGATGGCGGGCTATCGGCCGACCTGAAACTGGCCATACAAAGCAATGCAACTGTAGTTATATATATGGGCATGAAAAAACTGGCAGAGATAGCTAAAACCTATACGGATGCCGGTTTTGGAAACACCCCGGCTGCTATTATCCAACATGCATCGTTGCCAAGCCAGCGCAGCGCCGTTGGCATGGCCCGCAACCTGGAGTGGCTGGCAGAGCAGCATAAATTAACCTACCCAGCCATTATTATAATAGGCGATGTGGTAACAGTTCAATCACAAGAAATATTATGTTATGAAGATAAGGATAAAGGGCAATTCGCTGCGGTACAGGCTTACTAAAAGCGATGTGGCCAGCCTTGCCATGAACGGCTTTATAGAAGAAAGCACCAATTTTGGCGCGCAAGTGTTTAAGTACGCCTTGCGCCGGGGCATGGTTAATTCATTATCGGCAAGTTTTGAGGATAACACCATCACTATACACATGCCCGGCAAAATGATAGAAGAATGGGTTTATAGCGACCGCATAGGCTTTGAAAACAGCAACAGCGCCATGTACTTATTAGTAGAGAAGGATTTTGTTTGCCTGGATAATGTGGCTGAGGATCAAAGCGATAACTACCCCAACCCATTGTTGTGCTAACCGACCGGGGGTAAACCTATACCTGTATGAACTGTACGAGTCGTACAGTTTCGTACAGCAAAAAGGCGGTTTGCAGAAATCTGCGTTTTTCTTTGATTTTCTGTGGTTTTTCGGGGTAATAAGGCCTGAAAAAGCATTGTTTAAAAAATGCCGGTTTTGACGGCTTTTTCCATTTTGCAGCCCAGCACCGGCCTGTTTTTTTGGCGACACTTGCCCATCCGGAAACCCGTTAAAAATTATTTCGCGCCCCCCGGCGGCGACCCGGGAAACTTTATGGGCAGCGCGGATGCCCGGCCGCGCGTAGTACCTTATTTTTTGTAGCTTCGTTAGTCGTAATGCTAAACCCACCTTGTTATGCCCGCCAGGAAACCCAAACTCGCCGAGATCAAAACCAAGCCGACCCAAGTTAGCGTACCTGAATTTATTAATGGGCTGCCCGATGAGCAGAAGCGCCGGGACAGCCTGGTGCTGCTGGAACTCATGCAGCAGGCCAGTGGCGAAGCGCCGGTGCTGTGGAGCAATTCGATTGTGGGGTTTGGCTTGAAACGCTATGAGAGCCCAACCAGCGGACGGCAGGTGGACTGGTTCGTGCTGGGGTTTGCGCCGCGCAAGGCTAATTTGACCATATACCTGATAGACCTGCGCCGGCACGAAGCGGCACTGCAAAAGCTGGGCAAGCACAAAACAGGCGGCGGTTGTTTGTACCTGAATAAGCTGGCAGATGTAGACCTGGAAGTATTAAAGGGGATAATAGCGGCAGCGCTAATAACAGGTGCTTAACCTGCATGATCCATTTTGATAGAGAATTGCCAATCTTGAAAGCCCTTTAAGAATTCTTTATGAGTTACCCCGCCTTTCCCGGCGTCCACGCCCGGATGCTAAAAACTTAAGCGCCCACGCTCAAATTACCCGAAATAGAAACTCCTTTATTTAGCACGTCGTACACGTCAGCGTGGACGCTGAACAATGTTTACAGTCGGGGTGAACGCCGTTCCGGGCGGGGTAATATCGGGTGATACCTACAGTATCGGACCTGCGGCGGCCCCTTTTTGCTATTCAATAAAAATCATTTAATCTTTTACGGAACATGTAAAGTTTTATTTACATTTGACAACTTTACTTTACACACACGTCGAAAATACAACCTACAAATCATTTTTATGAATACAACGCATCACAACAATTTTAAAACCGCCCAAATGGTGGGCTATTTTATAGTTTTAGCATCATTAATTGCAATATTTTTTACAAACCGCTGGGCGGTTGGCTTTTCAAACTTTTGGCAACATGTAGTGATATATAATAAAATGAATATAACAGCCCGGAATTTGGTCTTGTTAGCACTGAATATAGGAACAGCTATCATTATTAAAGCCGAAGGAAAAAATATAGACGAAAGGGGCATAGTAATACAAAACTATGCGTCGAAAGCTACGCTAAGGTTTGCTGTGGGCTTTGCATTAATAATGGGTTTATTAATCGAAACTAATTCGAACTTGTTGATTTACGCGGCTATTGTACAGGGATATTATCTAATATTGTTTAAAGTATGCATGTACCGGGATTCGGCGCTTGTGTACATGAATGAAGCGCAGCTAATAGTTTATAGAAAAAAAATGAAGACGTTTTTTCTTGTTTTTCTGTATAGTCAAGGCATTATTAGTGGAGGGATAGGTGGCTATTTAGCAGTAGCACAGCATAACACCAGTGCATATGTTTTATTTCTACTGATTTTTCCGTTCACATGCTCTTTGGCCCAGACTATTTATATGCACTGGAAAAGCTAATATGACCAATACATTAAAGTTAGAACGGGCACGCATCAATTTATCGCAACAGGATTTGGCCGAGCGGGTACAGGTGTCCCGGCAAACCATTCATTCTATCGAGTCGGGCAAATTTATGCCCTCTTATATTTTAGCTATCAAAATAGCGAGGGTATTAAACATACCCGTAGAAGAGCTGTTTGTGGTAGAGGAAAAAGATTGATTATTACTTTATTAAAGGTTGATCTAACTAAGTTTCCACGCTCAAATTACCCGAAATAGAAGCGGACCTCCACAATTTCCAACAAATCGACGAGCCCAGTTTATTTGCGGTTTATCTGTGATGTAATAGTACTATCGGTAATCTTATCATCGTCCGCAAGCAAAAATGCTTTCGACAGTATCACCGACAGCCCGGCATCGCCTTCAAAGGGCAGGAAAACATTTTCGGTTTGGTTCTTTTGGCTGCGGTCGGGAACTATACACAAGTATTGGTCGTTAGGTTCCATCAAAATATTGGTACTGCCTATGTGAATTTTATACGTCCGCAGTTTTCCCTTTACCACAACAAATTTATCCTTTATCTCGGCCACCTTATTTATTTTGAGGCGGGGCAACAAGCCGGTTAGTATTTCCTTGCGCGTTTTTGCCACCTCGGTAAGGTCGCCAAATGAATAGGACTGCCAATAATTGTTAAAAGCCGGCAGCCCGCCCGAATCTTGCCAGGCGGGGTCGTTGCCCACGCTGGCAACACCAACAAACAAATCAACATCGCGCAGCACTTCGGACAGGACCAGCGCAGGCACGTCTATCAGGTCGATAACAGCGCCACCGGTGCTATTGGTAAACCTTATCTGGTCGGTAGTCACGTAGTTCCAAATACCGGTTTCGTTAAAAGCATCGTCTGCATTAACCTCATTAACCCAATATTGCGCCTTCAAACCGTATTCGGGCAAATTAATTTCCGCAATACCATGCTCAACGCCGTTATCGTAAGCCCCCAATAAAGCGTATTTCCAGCCACGTGTTTTAGCCAGCATATTAAACTGGTGTTGCTTAAGCACGTGCGCCGCCATCCTGTTACTGTACGACCGGGTGTTCAACTCTGCTTCGGTTAACAGGTAAACTTCGCGGTAGGCCTGCTTAAGCGGCTGCTGTATCTGGTGCTTCATCAATAGGCTACGCCAGGCTCTAACTTCGGCAACCGATGCCAGCGCAGGATGCCATAGCGAAACAAAAGCAGCGCTATTGGGCACCACCAATTCATCGTGGCTATTACGCCATTTGCCATCAACCAACAATGCCGAAACAGTACCTTCCGCATGGGTAAAATTCCAAATGATGCGCTTAGTTAAAAAGCCCATTAGCCCTTGTTGCAGGTAGTATTTTGTAAAAGCATCAAAGCTCCAGCTACGGCCCGTCCTAAACATTCGGTCGATCCTGTCGCGCTGGGCGGTGGTACCCTGGTCGGTTTGCTTTTGCGTGTCTTTTATCTTCTTTAGCTTCTCGGCATACTTATCTCTAACAGCCGCCGGCACCGATTTTTGCTGCGTCCCATCGGCTTTAAACCAGCTTAATTCAGATTTGCCAACCCCGGTGATGTTTAAAGTGCAGGAAAAGCCTTCGAAAGCCCACTCGCGGCTGCCGTTTTCCAGCTTCAGGTCATCCACGGCCATATCTTCAATAACATGCGGCGATACACCTTGCCCGGCTGCAGCTTCGGCAATGTATTTCTCTATCAATTGCTGCGTGCTCGATTGCTTAATGCGCAATTTAAGCCGCGACAAGTGCCCAATACCATCCAGCCCTTTCGAGCGGTAGAGGGCATACAGGCAGGCGTTACCAACCGCAGCGGCAGCCGGCCCCTGCCCCGGTATTTTCCTAAAAGCCCTTTCGGCCAGTTTGGCTAAGTTGTTAAGCGTTGCATTATCATGAAAATTTGAGCACATCCACACAAAGCCCTTAATGGCTTCCACATTTATAGCGCTTAAAAAGGTAGAAGATGAATAGCTATAATCGCGGCCGCCATAGTTATGGGTAGTAACCGTGGTTTCTTCTTTCATGGCGACGAGGAAAAGAACCCAGTCGTTTACCACAGCCTTAAACTTATCGGCACCCAGTTGGGTAAACAATTCTTTGCCCTCTGCCAGGAACTTAGCAGAAGGTTTTGATCCGGTTGCTTTGCCTGCCTTTGTTATCAATTTATACCACAGGGGTTTTACAGTTACGGGCATCCCCTCAATAATTTGATTAGCATAGCCCGAAAACGGATCTTTCCCTAAAAATAGCGTGGGCTTTACTTCCTCCGGCGCGGCGGTGGCCTTAAAGAGTAGCTGATCGATCTTCTCCATCAGCTTTAGCCTATCCTTCTCAAAATAAGACGTGTTGACCTGGCTGATGGCTTTCCTCAGTATAGCTACCGATGCATGCATTTGCACCGGCAACCCGGTGTTGCCATATAAGCGCGAAAGCTGGTTTAGCAGGGCGCCAATAGGCCACTGGTAGTAAGTGCCCCAACCATGCGTTAAATCTACGGTGAGGGCGTTTACCATTTGCTCCAAATCACCTGCATCAATAACCAATTTGGTTTTAAGGAGCTGTGCAAGGTAGGCTGCCCTTACATCCCTGTCTTTAGCTTCGGCGCTGTTGTAGTTGAAATTAGCCCTGTTGTTGTTATAGCTGGTGTTTTTAGCTATGCAGTATAATATTAATTGTATCTTTTTTTTGTCGCCCCAGGATGCAACGTTATCCGTGTAATGGGTGCAGGCAGATAGTTTAAGGTCGTAAAAATAAGTATTGGTTTTTTCCAGTTCATTTCGCGAGTTTGTAATTATCCTTTTGTATTCCCAACTGCTGTCGGTCTGTGCGCTGCCTTCCTGCACGTCACTCTTCTGAAAAACGCTCAATATTTTATCAAAAATACCCATACCTCAACCGCCAACTAATTGCGTTAACTTAATAAAACTCACGCTCATGCCGAGGTGCAGGGCAATCTCCTCGTCCAGGCTTTCAGACTGCATGTTATCTATCAAAACAAAAAAGCCATTGTTTTGAAAAGCATGCAGGGCAATGTATGCCTGTTTTTCAGCATCAATTACCTTATCCTTTTTTTGCTTATAGCCGTTAAGTGTTTTTTCGGCATCGGTAGGCTGCACCAGCCCTTTAAAGCCGAGGTGTACTTTTTCGTTGTATTGTTTCACCTCATCATACACCCGCCGCATAATAATATCGCGCACGGTAACCATTTCGGTTTTAAACTCCATTTCAAACTCGTGCAGTAGTTTACCTGTTGCACTTTCGTCTTTAATAGTAATAATCATTTATTTTGATAGCTTTTGGGTAAGGGTTTAGTATACCACTAAAGATAGAGAAATCCTTTTTAGCTGATTGCTCAATTGCAGATTATTTTTTTGTTAACAGGACTACTCAACCTAAGCTATTTCAGCGCCATTTCAATGGTTCTTAAGTACGCTTCCCTATTCGTTTTTTTAAATTCAATATGGTGGCACTGATTAAATTGAGTAAAGGCTTTTAGTGCCTCAATAATCTCTTGCAGCATGGCTTCGCTGAGTTCCACCTCTTCAAAATGCAGGTTATGTACAACCAATACCTGTTGCTTCCTTTCTGCCTTGGCATCCATGCGTGCAACAAAGGTATCCCCTACCAGCACTGGCAGCGAGAAATACCCGTATTTACGTTTGGGTGCTGGCACAAAGCACTCCACCTGGTAATCAAAATCAAAAAAATCCCTTAGGCGATGCCTGAAAACATTCAGGATATCAAAAGGCGACAGGATAAATGCATCACCCGCCAATTCCACCTCCGTATTTTGATCGGGCAACATGTACAGCGGCGCGCTCTTCAACCCCTCTACCGCTACAGTCAGCACCTCTCCTTCTGCCACCATCTTCGCCAGTTCCTGTTTCACCAGATTGCCTTTTACGTAACGGGCACGCCAGGCCATTTCTTTTACGTAGGCTATACCCAGCGCACCTAAGGTGCGCCGGATTACAAAACGCGCGTATTCCTCCGCCGATGGAACCTGCAAATCGGTTTCTGCGGGCACCAGGTTCATTGGCAAATCGTATAATTTATGGAATTTTTTGTCGCGGGTAATCATCAATTCACCGCTGAGATACAAGCGTTCCAGCGCAACCTTTGCGGGCCGCCAATCCCACCAACCAGAACTGGCCTCCAGCCGGTCGTTCTCAAAATCCCCAACCATCAGCGGGCCTTCCCGCCCTATCCGGTCGAGCACCTGCTTCATCAAATTAACTTCCGGTTTGGTGAGTGTATTCCGTTGGGCAAACGCCTGTTTCACCGGCAGCGAGAAGCGGAAATCCTTCATTGGGATATACCCCGCATCAGAGGTAAAATACTCAAAAATCCGGCCTTCTTCCGTAAGTTCTGCCAGCCAACCGGTTTCATAATCGGGAACCCGCGCAGCCATTACATGATGATGCGCCCGTTCCACCACGTAATTGGTGTCCAGTTGCACAAAACCTAGTTGATCTATCAGGCGATAAACAGCTTCTATACCTGTACCGAACTGTCCGCGCCGCGCAAGACCAGCGGACTCAAGAATAAGCTTTCGCGCCTGTGATTTGGAAAGTAATATTGGTTCCACATCAGCAAAATAAGTATTTATTTGCGAATGCGGTTATTTACCTTGATGATATGCTATTAATGATAACTGGACTATTGTAACTATTGTTTCTGGCCTATATAACTAGTCCACAATACGTATAATTTTATATCAATATAACAGGCTATAATCAAAGCTGCCATAAATCGCGAAACACCTGTATTGCTTCGCCTGTGAATTGGCAGCTAAGCAAATCAACGGCATTAATAAGTTCAACCAAACACCAATGACCACAATTTTAAATTTAAGAAACAGGATAACCTCAATCGATTTCCTGCGAGGCACTATCATGATCATCATGGCGCTTGACCATGTGAGGGATTATTTATATTCAGGTTCCTTTCTTTTCGACCCCTTGGATCTTACTAAAACAAGCGGCATCATATTTTTCACCCGGTGGATCACCCATTTCTGTGCGCCTATATTTATGCTGCTGGCCGGCACCTCGGCATACCTCATTGGGCAGCGGAAGACTAAGAAGGAACTATCTATATTCCTTGTAAAGAGAGGCATATGGTTGATATTTCTTGAACTGATAGTGGTTAATCTGGGCTGGAATTTCAACCTCACGTTTCCTATGTTTTTTTTCATTACCATCTGGGCCCTTGGCATAAGCATGATTATCCTGGCAGGGGTTATCCATTTGCCCGTAAAAGCCATCCTGATTGGTAGTGTTTTGATTATGGCAGGCCACAATCTGCTCGATGGAGTTCATGTCGACGGCGATTCCCTGCCGGCATTCGGCTGGTCGCTTATCCACGATCAACGGTTTTTCACCTGGCACGGCGAACTTTTTTTGGTAGGCTATCCAATTGTGCCGCTGATGGCTGTTATGCCTTTGGGGTATTGCCTGGGTACCTGGTTTGCTACAGGGTACGACAGCAGCAAAAGGCAGCGGAATTTATTGCTGGCCGGTGGGTTATGCATAGCCGTGTTTGTAGCCTTGCGTTACGCCAACGTGTATGGAGACCCGTCAGCATGGTCGGTACAAAAAAACGCGTTTTTTACCTTCCTCTCATTCATTAACGTAAGCAAGTATCCGCCCTCTCTTTTATACCTGCTGGTAACCTTAGGCTCGGCATTCTTATTCCTGTCATTTACCGAACGGTTGAAAGGGGTATTAGTTGAGGTAGTCTCCGTATATGGCAGGGTGCCGATGTTCTATTACCTTATTCATATATACATCATCCACACCATCGCCATCGTAACGTCGGCAGTTACTGTGGGCCAGGATTGGAGAATATGGATACTTACCAAACCCATCTGGTTCACGCGGGGCCTGGCAGGATACGGTTTTTCTTTGCCTGTTGCCTACCTGGTTTGGTTGGGGATAGTGATAGCGTTATACCCTTTGTGTAAACGCTATGATGCTTATAAGCAAGCGCATAAAGAAAAATGGTGGCTGAGCTATTTGTAAAACGCGCTTTCTGATATAATGACGTAATTGAATTAAAATTACCCGAATAACGGGCTGCTCAAATAACGGTCGCCACGGTCACAAGCAATAAAAACAATGGTTCCGGCTGTTAATTCTTCTGCAATTTTTAGTGCGGCAGAGCAGGCTCCGCCTGTGCTCATCCCGGCAAATACGCCTTCTTCTTTAGCGAGCCTGCGGGCCATGTGGGTGGCGTCCTGTTCCGAAACGTCTAACGTCCGGTCAACGCGCTTTGCATCGAATATTTTGGGCAGATAGGCCGGCTCCCAACGGCGGATACCGGGTATAGATGAGCTTTCTGTTGGCTGGCAGCCGATAATCTGCACGTTTGGGTCCTTCTCCTTCAGATAACGGGAGCAGCCCATAATGGTACCGGTTGTTCCCATTGCGCTTACAAAATGGGTGATTGCGCCGTCTGTATCACGCCAAATTTCGGGTCCGGTGGTTTTGTAATGAGCCATATAGTTATCGCTGTTGGCAAATTGGTTCAGCAAAAAATTCCCTGCGGCGGCACCTTTCTCTTCCGCATAATCGCGGCAAGCTTCTATGTTGTCTAATAACGTCACCTTTGCTCCAAACGCTTCCATCGTCAGCGTTCGCTCCCGTGTGGAATTTGAGGGCATAACTAATTCTATGTCAAGTCCATAAAGGCTCGCAATCATGGCCAGTGCGATCCCTGTATTACCGCTGGTAGCTTCAATCAAACGCGTGTCCTGGTTAATGTCCCCGCGTTCTATCGCGCTGCGTATCATGTTGAGCGAAGCCCTGTCTTTAACACTGCCACCCGGGTTGTTCCCTTCCAGTTTGGCAAATACTTTTACGTTTGGGTTAGGGTTTAATTTTGTAAGCTCTACCAATGGGGTATTGCCAATCAGATCGATGATACCGGCCATAATGTTTTATATATCAGATTTAACCTCTATTCGTAATTGATGGGTGTTGAATACGTTAGAATAAGGCTCAACGCTTTTTGTTAAAAATACACTGCCGCCTATAATACTATCATGCCCTATAACCGTTTTGCCACCTAATATGGTACTACGGGCGTATATGGTAACATTGTCTTCTACAGTGGGATGGCGTTTGGTATCTTTGAGGCCCTTACTCACCTGTGCTGCACCGATGGTTACACCCTGGTAAATAGTTACATTTTTACCGATGATGGCCGTAGCGCCTATCACGATGCCCGTGCCATGATCGATACAAAACGGAACGCCTATGCGGGCGCTAGGATGAATATCCACCCCTGTTCTGCCGTGTGCGTGCTCATTTAGTATTCGTGGGAGAATGGGTATGCTTAATTGCGAAAGCTGATGCGCAATGCGATGGACTGCTATTGCATAAAAGCCGGGATAAGAAACAATTACCTCATGCACACTGCCTGCCGCCGGATCCTTTTCGTACATGCGGGCGGCATCGGCCCGTAGGTCCTGGTATATTCGTTCCAATGCGGCGTAAAAATGCGCCACAGCGTAATCAATATCAATGGCATCGATGTCCAGATAGCTCAACAGGATATTTTCCAGTTCTATCTGGTTCTTTTTCAGTTGGCCTTCGTAAATAATTTTCTTGTTGAGCCTGTTGTTAGGGAACAAAAATTCCAACAGGTCGTTCAGCCAATGAATGGCCTGTTCGTTAGATGGCGTGGCCTCCCATTCGGCTTTGTGCGTTTGATAAAGTAATTCAATAAAGCTGTTGAGCTGCAAATCTTTCATGTTATTTCTTAGATGCTGAGAGAGGTTAATTAATGCGCAGCCACACTGCACAGGTATTTTTTTCGAAAAGGTGCTGCGTTTCAAAATAGGTTAAACGCAATAGTGGCCGCTACCGACCCTAAAAAACTGATTCAACACGTTTGCATAAAATACATTGTGGATATGATTGATAAATTGCACCTGCTTCTCACAAATAAGGCACACAATTATAGTATATTAATACTATAGAATTAGTGTGAAACCTAAAAAAAGATGTTTATGAAGTGTCACAAATAAGGTCTATATTAAGTTATGCCATGGTTTCAAGGGTATCGATATGACCTATCGATATATTCGAAAACAATGCCGAAACTTGATTCGTGATAAGAATGATGCCCTTATCTTCTCCTTCCGGGCCACTTACAACCTGCGGTGGACCTAATTGTTGCTCATATCCTGCTCCCAATTTCTATTCGGCGCAAAAAAAAGAAAGAGTTCCTGATGGGCAGGAACTCTTTACAACCAATTATAAACCTGAATGAAGAGAAAGTTCTTTAAAGAGCTAAAAGACACTTAAACAATTTCAAAAAAACCTTACACCGCAAATATAAAATATATTCTACTATTTCTATGGGAATTATAGAATTAATTCTACTTTTGTCTCGCTAAGTATTTACTGATTTTATTAATTGTTGGTTAAACCATAGCATCTTTGTCCGCAAGGATGCTCTTTAAACTGCTACCATGAAACTGCGCCTGTATTGTTGTTGCTGAAAAATCAAGCTTTTAGCCGCCCCGGCTTTTAATTAATAACATCGTTTTATTCTATTTCAGTATTATGGGTATTTACCTCGACAATGCATCCTCTACTCCCATCCATCCGGATGTTTTCAGCGCTATGGCGCCTTATATATTAGAACACTTTGGCAATGCAAGCGCAAACAATGCATATGGCCGAAAAGCAAAAGAAGCTATTGAAAATAGCCGGAGTACAATAGCAGCATTATTGAAAGTGCCTGCGGAAACAATCGTTTTTACATCAAACGGTACCGAAGCAAACAATATGGCACTGGCTACCGCCATTGCCGGGCAAGGCATCGATCATATCATTACCACGCCTTTTGAGCACGGCGCTATTTTGCAAACCATGGGTGTGCTGCAAAAGAAACATAATGCAAGGATAAGTTATTTGAATACAGACAGGATTGGCCGGCCCGACCTTAACCACCTCGAATACCTGTTACGTACCAATACGCGCAACCTGGTATCGGTAATACACGCCAATGCCATTACCGGGTTGGTTAACCCGATAGCAGACATTGCCGAACTCGGGCACCGCTATGGCGCAACCGTCCATTCAGACACGATACAAACCCTTGGCAACTATGCCCTTTATCCCGAAAGGTTGAAGCTTGATTTTGCATCTGCCTCGGCAAATAAATTCCACGGGCCTTTAGGTGCGGGGATTTTAGTTAACCGCAGCGGCAAGCGCATTAGCAAACTCGTTTACGGCAACAGCCCGGAACAGCAAACAGGTACCGAAAACGTAGCGGCAATTGTTGGGCTTGCAAAAGCTCTGGAAATAGCCTACTGGGATATTGAGGATAAAATCAATTATATCAAGGCCCTAAAAATAAGGATGATCACAAAACTGCAGGCATTGGTACCGGGTGTGCGGATAAACGGCGGCAAACCCGAAGAGAACCTTGCTACAATCTTAAGTGCCAGCTTCCCTGATTGGGGCGGGCGGCCTTTGAGCAACCACCTGGACGACATCGATATTATCGTTTCGGGCGGTTCCGACTATACTGCACAATCAGCCCCGGTATTCAAAGGCCTGGGCATAGCAACGGACATGGAAACCATCAGGTTTTCGTTCAGTTACAAAAACACGTTAACCGAGATTGATGAAGTAGTGGAAAACCTGGCTACTCAACTGAAATCGGTGGCCGCCTAAATTACTATGGTGGAGTGGCCGAGTGGTTAGGCGGGGGTCTGCAAAACCTCAAACGGCGGTTCGATCCCGCCCTCACACCTCAAAAACATAAACGCAGATTAACAAAAAAAATCGATATGACAATTAAATTATATAAAGCCCATGGGTATAGTAGAATTAATTCTATATTTGCATCGTAATCGTTCTTAATAATTATCAAGAAAGACTGAGGGAAAGGCCCGATGATGTCTTAGCAACCTGTACGCCATAGGTATAAAGGTGCTAATTCCTGTCTGCAGCAATGCAGAAAAGATAATGTCCGCAAAATTATTTGCAATACCTGTAAAAGGTGTTCATTACGTCATCCTCCCTCTTCCCGTCTTCTTGCCGTTATTCGGGGCACAACACATCAACACATGAAAAATAAATACTTATTATTAACAGGAATTCTGCTGTTATCTGCACTTTTTGTAAGTGCACAATCTGTAACGCCGGCAACCCCTGCGGCAGATGCCGACCGCGGTTACATCGTTAAAACCGGCGACCCTGCCCCTGTAGATTTTGAACTGCGACTTACCGACGGCACAAAAACCTCACTAGCACAGCTTAAGGGCAAAATCGTTATCCTGCAGTTTACAGCAAGCTGGTGCAGCGTATGCCGGGAAGAAATGCCTCATTTGGAAAAAGAAGTGTGGCAGGCCTATAAAGACAAAGGCGTTATCCTGATAGGGGTTGACCGCGACGAACCCCTGGAAAAGGTAACCGCCTTTCAAAAAGTAATGAACGTCAGCTATCCGCTGGCGTTAGATCCGGGTGCTGATATCTTCGGGCGGTTTGCTAATAAGAAAAGCGGCGTAACCCGCAACGTGGTGATAGACCGCGACGGTCGGATAGCCTACTTAACCCGCTTATACGATCCGCAGGAATTTGCCGGCATGCTGAAAGCCATTGACGGCCTTGTAAATAAACCTGTTGTTGCCCTTAATTAATCCTTAAATAGAATTAACACAATCCATACCATATGAACACCTCTACTATCAGCCCCTACCGAAGTCCCCGGTTTAACAATCAAACCCTACATTTTAACAGCCTGATGGCTAGCTATCTCTCTTCTATGTGTTGTTATTGCTAATCCTTCAGCAAGGTTCCCGGCATAAGCCACCGCTTTAAAGCCTTCGGAGTAAATCAGCTTTTCATTCTTTACAAATTCAACAAGCCAGCTGGTATTGCACCTTTTGTGTAAGCCATAGCGCGAGCTGCATGCATTCGTATTGATATTTTTTTTGACCTATTCATTAACAAATCATGTTTAAAAATTACAAATCGTTACTGGCAATTGTATTGCTATTATTCACCCTGCAGCAGGCAAACGCCCAGTCTGTAAAAATAAGCGGCGTAGTGACCGCCAAATCCGACGGGCAGCCCCTACCCGGCGTAACCATCGGCGTAAAAGGTATAACAACCGGCACCCAAACCGATTTTCAGGGTAAGTTTACCATCCCGGCAAACGCCAACGACATATTACGGATCTCTTATATCGGCTTCAATACAATCGAAGTTCCTGTTAACAATACAGGCGAACCACTAAAGATAGTGTTGGAAGAAGCGCCGAATTCATTGAACGAAGTGGTTGTGACGGCACTAAACATATCGAAAGATAAAAAATCATTGGGCTACGCCGTACAGGGGCTTAAATCGAGGGATATTGCTGAGGCTAAAGAGAGCAACCTCATTAACGCGCTATCGGGCAAAATAGCGGGGGTAAACGTTACCGGTAGCCAGGGCGATATGGGTTCATCGCGTATCGTTATCCGTGGCGAAACATCGGTATCGGGCAATAACCAGCCGCTGTTTGTAGTAGATGGCGTTATTGTAGATAACTCCCAGTTCCAGGGCACTAACGGCTCAAGGGATTTCGCCAACGCTATTTCCGATTTGAATTCAGAAGATATCGAATCTATCAGCGTGCTGAAAGGGCCAAACGCAGCCGCCCTTTACGGTTACCGTGCTGCGGCGGGCGTTATCCTCATCAAAACCAAAACCGGCAAAGGTGCCAAGGGAGCAGGTATTACCCTCAATTCAAACACCTCTTTTGCTACCCTCAAGGTATTCCCCGATTATCAGAACGAATATGGCCAGGGCTCAAACGGGAAATTCAGCTACGTTAATGGTGCTGGTGCAGGCGTAAACGACGGTGTAGACGAAAGCTGGGGGCCTGCATTGAACGGTCAGTTAATTCCTCAGTTCTTTTCAAACGGGCAGCCTGCGCCTTTCGTAGCACATCCAAACAACGTGCGCGATTTCTTTAGAACAGGCGTTACGCTCAACAACGGTGTTGCTTTAGCAGGCAGCAGCGATAAATTCGACTACCGTTTATCTTACAATAACCTGCATCAAACGGGCGTGGTGCCCAATTCTTCGCAGGGCAGGAACTCTTTCTTGCTTAACACTACATTCCGCCCCAATTCAAAACTGACTATTACTACCATCGCCAATTATATTAAAGACGATGCCGACAACCTACCCGGCGCATACGGCAGGCGTGCTACCAGCACCATGCTGCAATTTACATGGTTTGGCCGCCAGGTAGACGTAAACCAACTGAAGAACTACCGCGATGCCAACGGCAACACCTTCAACTGGAACAATAGCTACTATAGCAACCCGTACTTTATCGCTTACGAAAACACCGTTGGGCAACATAAAAACCGAATTATTGGTAGTATAGAACTAAACTATAAGATCATCGAGGGCTTATCGGCCAACTTCCGTACCGGTACCGATTATTATAACGACAGGCGCAAAATTAAGATTGCTTACGGCACCAATGGCACGCCTTTCGGCTCTTATGAAGAGGATGCCTACACAGTTAATGAAACCAATACCGAAGGTCGCTTGCAATACACCAAAAAATTAAACAAAGATTTCACCTTCGATGGCTTTGTGGGTGGTAACATCAGCACCATTTTGAACGAGCAGAACGACCAGATAGCGCCTAAACTGGCAGTAGCCGGTTTGTACACGCTAAGCAACTCGCGCGATCCGCTGGTATCTTCTAACTACTACGGCAAATTAAAAACATATAGCTACTTCGCCTCCGCACAGTTAGGCTTCCGCAATTATGCTTTCCTGAACTTAACCGGCCGTAACGACTGGTCGTCTACCCTGCCGGCATCAAGCCTGTCTTACTTCTATCCATCAGTAAACGGCAGTTTGGTATTGTCTGAAGCCTTAGATCTGAAAAGCAACACTTTAAGTTATTTAAAGCTGCGCGGTGGCTGGTCTAAAGTGGGTAAGGCAACTACACCGTACCAGTTGATCAATACTTACAACTTCACCGCGCCATTCGGCACCAACCCGCAACAGAGTGCTGCGAGCATTAACCTAAACCCCGACCTGAAACCAGAGACCACCACATCCGGTGAGGCAGGCGTTGAAGCCGGTTTCTTTCATGATCGTGTAAGGCTGGACCTGAGCGTTTACAACACCAATAGCGTAAACCAAATATTGAACGTAGACGTAAGCCAAACCACAGGCTACAGCCAAAAACTGATCAACGGTGGCCGTATCAACAACAAAGGGCTTGAGGTGCAATTGGGCTTAACTCCTTTTAAATCTAAAGATTTTACATGGGATGTTACCCTAAACTACTCACGCAACAAGAGCAAAGTAATTTCTTTGGATAACGAAGGTAAACTGCAAAGCTACATATTGGGTACCAACCGTACCGTACAGGTGTTAGCCGCTGTAGGCCAACCGTATGGAACCTTATTTGGTAATGCCTACACCCGCGATGCTTCGGGGAACATCGTTATCGGTGCAAACGGCACGCCAGTTATCAATCCTACAAAACAATACCTGGGTAAATACACGCCGGATTGGTTGGGAAGCATCAACAACAGCTTTACTTACAAAGGCGTTAACCTAAGCTTTTTGGTGGATGCGCGCATTGGCGGCTCTATCTACTCTAACACCAACCGTACCGGTACTTATACCGGCGTACTGGCATCTACCTTACCCGGGCGTGGCGCTGCTAATGGTGGCTTAAGCTACTACTACCCTGGCAACAACACCTCTGCTGCTGCGGTGCAAATTACTGCAGGCACAAGCGCACCGGGCGGTGCAACGGTTTATGATGACGGCGTAATTTTCAAAGGCGTAAAAGCCGATGGAACCGCCAACACCACTATTTTGCCCGCACAATCTTACTACAAAGGCTTCACTAATGTGGACGAGGCATTTGTTTACAGCGCATCTTACGTAAAGCTCCGCGAGGTTAAACTGGGTTACACCTTCCCTTCGCAATGGGTTAAAGGTATAGGGCTGCAATCAGCAACCGTATCGCTTGTTGGCCGCAACCTGTGGATTATCCATAAAAACGTACCGAATATCGACCCTGAGACTGCCTTCAACACCGGTAACGGCCAGGGCCTGGAAGACCTAACCCTGCCAACTGTGCGCAACATTGGCTTTAATGTTAACCTTAAATTCTAAATGACCATGAAACTTAAATATACAACCATACTATTAGCCGGGGCTACGTTACTATCGGTAAGCTCCTGCAAAAAGGATTTGGTAAAAATCAACCAAAATCCAAATGCGTCGCAAAATGCGCAACCTGATTATTTATTGACCGCCGCAACAAAGGCAACCGCCGATACCTATTGGGGTACTGCCAATAATATGGATGCCAGCCTGCTGTTTGTGCAGCATTGGGCCAAAATACAATACACCGACCCCGACAGGTATATTTATACCAACACAGCATTTAACGAATTGTGGAGTGTTGGCTATACCAAAAGCATCGTAAACCTTAACCAGATCATTAAACTGGCCGATGCGCAGGCTAACCCTAATTACAAAGGCGTGGCGCTGGTGTTGCGGTCATGGCTGTTTACATTGCTTACAGATAACTATGGCGATATCCCTTACACCCAGGCTACCAACATCAGCACCTACCTTACCCCGGTTTACGACAAACAAAAGGATGTTTACTTCGCCTTGTTAGAGGACCTGAAAACGGCACAGGCCGCCCTGAATATCTCGGGCCCTGCTATAGCAGGCGATGTAATCTACAGCAACAAAATTGCACAATGGAAAAAGTTCGCCAACTCGTTGCGTTTACGCATTGCCTTAAGGATAGCCGACCGCGAGCCCGAAAAGGCAAAGCAAGTTTTAGCCGATATTCAGGCAGAAGGCAGCGGTTACATCAGCGCTAATAGCGAAACCGCCCAATTGGTTTACCTGGCATCGCCAAACCAAAACCCGATAAGCAACCTGTTTGATACCCGTGACGATTACCGCATCAGTAAAACCATAGTAGATAAACTATTTGCTCTGAACGACCCGCGTTTAGCTGTTTACGCCAGCAAAACGCAGGATGCTACGCCAAATACCTATGTGGGCATACCAAACGGTTTATTGGTTGGCGATGCCAGTAACCTGGGCTTCACCAAAACATCAAAACCAGGCACCTACTTTTTGGCACCGGGCGCACCGGCGGTAATCATCAGCTATGCCGAGGTATTGTTTGACCGTGCGGAAGCTGCCGCACGTGGTTTCACTACCGAAAATGCCGCCGACCTTTACAACCAGGCGGTAACTGCATCCTTAAAGCAGTATGGCATCGGCGATGCGGCAATAGCCACCTATATTGCACAGCCATCGGTACAGTACGATGCTACCAACTACAAAAAATCGATAGGCGAACAAAAATGGCTTGCCCTGTTTGGGCAGGGCTTAGAAGCCTTTGCCGAATGGCGCAGGCTGGATTACCCGCAACTGCAACCAGCTGTTGCAGGCACCCTTAGCGGGAAATTGCCACTAAGGTTTATCTACCCCGGTACGGAGCAATCCTTAAACGGGACCAGTTATAAGGCCGCTGTAGCCAGCCAGGGTGCAGATGTGCTGACCACCAAACTTTGGTTTGATGTGAATTAATCAAATTTAAAACAGCACGATAAACGAGCCGTCCGCAATGGGCGGCTTGTTTTATTTTAAGAGCATACGGCATATCTGAAAGAGCCTGTGCCCGGCAAGCGTAAGGTCTATTCGTTTATCTTGCGCCAGCGTAACGGCATCCCAATGCGGGGGATCGTGCGACATCAATATCCTAAAATCCTGACCCGGCATAACAAATGAGTGCGGGCATCATTCAGGTAAATGATAATCGGCTTTGCTGGTTTTATCGGTAATGCTGCGAATTACGTCGTCCAGCTCATTAGCTGATAACCGAAGAAAGTGCAACATGGTTTCACGTTCGTCATTGTCGGTTGTGTCGGTTATTAAGGGGATAAGGCCCATAATGCGCGATAACGGCGCACGTACGATATGTGATTGTATCCATGATATTTCTTTGAGCTTATCGTTTTGGCCTTCGATAGCTTTTATGTAGTTCCGTACGGATATCATTATCTTTTTTCGCTCGATACTATAGATAATGCTTTTGAACAGTGTTAATGCGGTTAGTTCATCCTTTAGCATATAATCAAGCACACCGAGCGATAATGACTTTACGCCGAAGTCGAAATCGACATAACCCGTTAAAACAATTACCGGTGCCTGGTTGCTGGCCTCAATAATATCCTTAATAAGCTGTTCGCCGGCATTATCGGGCAGCGACAGATCTAAAAGTACTACATCAAAATCACTATCAGTGTTCAATAATTCAACTGCGGATCTAAAACTCCGGGCACGCAATATCTCAGGCGATTCTATTTGCTCAAACAAAAAATCTTCTACGAGGGCAAAATCGCCGGGGTTATCTTCAATAACCAAAATTTTATATTTTCCGTGGTGGGTATGCATCACCGTCCTTCATCAGGTATGGTTACAATATTTATCCAAAAATCCTCTATTTTGGCAACTGCCTTTACAAAGTCATTCACATCAATTGGCTTAGTAATGAAGCAATTAACATGTTCTCTGTAGGCGATCAGTACATCCTGCTCTGCAGAAGATGTGGTGAGCATAATAACAGGGATATGCTTGTAGTTATCGTGATTTTTTATATACTGAAGTACTTCGTGGCCGCTTTTTTTAGGCAGATTAATATCAAGCAGCACCAGGTCGGGTTTTTGTCCTCCCTCACTAAGCCCGTTAAAGTAGTCTATTGCTGCCTTACCATCTTTAATTACAGTAATATCATTGATTATTTTGCTATCCTCCAAAGCCTCCGTAGTGAGCAAAATATCGCCTTCATTGTCCTCTATCAAAAGTATGTGTATCGATTTCATAACTACAGTTTTTTTAAGATTGTAAAGTAGAAAGTGCTCCCCTGGCCTTCTGCAGATTCTACCCATATTTTGCCGCCCATGCTTTCAATAATTTTTTTGGTAACGGCAAGCCCCATCCCGGTACCCGAGTATTCGCTTTTGTTGTGCAGCCGCTGAAAAATAATAAATATCTTCTCGAAGTATTCCGGATCTATTCCAATGCCATTGTCTTTTACCGAAAAAACCCATTGTTTGTCGTCATCCGAACAGCCAATTTGAATTAAGGGCGGAACGCCATTTTGGCTGTACTTCAAACCATTGCTAATCAAATTTTGAAACACCTGCCTTAAACTTGTTTTGTATGTAGCCATTGCCGGCAGCGTATCAAACTTAACTTTAGCATGCTTTTCGTCAATTTGTTTTCGGTACAGCGCCAATATATCTCTGATAAGTATATTAATATCCACTTCCTCAAGCTTGTCTTCCAATTTACCCACGCGCGAAAATTCCAGCAGGTCTAATATAATTTGCCGCATCCTTTTTGCGCCGTCAACCGCAAAATGAATATATTGCCTGCCCTTGTCGTCGAGAATTGAGTTATACTTTCTTTCTAATTGCGTTAAGAAACTGGTAACCATCCGCAATGGCTCCTGCAAATCATGCGAAGCCACGTAAGCAAATTGTTCCAGCTCGGCATTTGATATAGATAATTCCTTAGCCTGTATCCTCAGGCTTTTATTCAATTCTAAAAGTTTGATACTGTGTATTTTGCGTTCGGTAATATCTTTAAAGTAAACAGATAAACCGCGTTCTGATGGATAAGCGCTTATTTCGTACCATTTTTGTAGCGGGGGGTAGTAGTCTTCAAAATGCACAGCTTCCTGGCTTTTCATGGCCAGCGTATAGTTTTTATGCGATTCTGATTGCACAGCATCCGAAAAAACCTCCCAAAGGTTATTGTCAAGCATTTCTTTTTTCGATTTGCCTAAAACTTCCTCAGCAATCCTATTCCAATAGGTTACAATCCAGTTTTTGTCCACTGCAAAAAAAGCATCTGCAATACTTTCTAAAATCGTGTTCTTCTCTATTAAAGTTTCCTGTATCCGCAATTCGGCCTTCTTCCGGATGTTGACGTCCTGGCAGCTGCCATACAGCCTCACGCAAACGCCGTCTACAAATTCGGCATCGCCAATAACACGTATCCATTTAGTTATCCCGGCCGGAGACTGTACCTCAAGTTCTTCATCCCAGGGGGTACCCCGCTCTATTGCGTTTTTTATTACTTCAAGTACCGTATCCCTGCTTTTCCCTTCCTTGTACAAACTTATTCCTAATTCAAGCGTGGGCTCAAAATCACTGTCAACATGTAGTATTTCTTTGGTAATGGCCGACCAATAAACCGTTTGCTTTTTTAAATTGATTTCCCAGCTCCCTATGTGGGCAAGGCTGGTAGCCTGTTCAACTTTTTCAGTTTCCTTTTTAAGAGCCAGTTCCGCGAGTTTGATCTCCGTAATATCAGATATAAGCGAGTAAAAACCATTTACCAGATCGCCTTGCTTATCGGGCAGGTATTGGGTATAGGTGTAAATCATCCTCCCGTCTTTATTTACAAACGCTCTTTCAAAATTCTGTGGCGTACCATTCAGCACTTCTTTTATGTACGGTTCATAAACGGCATATTCATTAGCGCCCAATAAGGCCTTTTTGCTAATGCCCTGCATCTCCTGGGGCTTCATTTCAAACCAATCAAGCAAAGCCTTATTTGCAAATAAACAGTGCAGGTCAGCCGTCCAATAAGCTATCATGGCCGGCAGATTATCAGTTATGGTTTTAATAAATCGGCTGTTTTCAATAATTTCCTGCTGCCTTACCTTTCGTTCGGTAATATCGCTTCTGATGGCTACGTATTGGTAAGGTTTACCGGCGTCGTTCAGGAACGGAACGATGGTGGTATCAACCCAGTAATAAGTGCCATCCTTTGCCTTATTTTTTAGTTCACCCTTCCATATCTGCCCATTGGCAATGGTTGTCCAGATATTTTTAATGAATGCCTTTGGGTGATAAGATGAATTTATGATGCGATGATCCTCTCCTATTAGTTCTTCCCTGGAGAATTTTGATATTCTGCAAAAGTTTTCGTTTACGTGTTTTATAATACCTTTTTGGTCGGTAATTGCCACTATTGCCGATTCATCCAGCGCGTATTTATAATCAGACAATTCGTGGATGGATTGCTGTAGCGCGGTTTCAGTATCTTTTTGGGCTGATACATTTCTAAAATTGCACACAATGCTGTCTACATCCCCATCGTTGAGCATGTTGGTAAATGTAGCTTCAATCCAAATAAAATTCCCGCTGGCATGTTTTGTCCGAAAAGTGCAGTTAACGGGCAAGCCAGGGTTGGTAAGTATTTTATTAAAAGCATCCTCTATGATCTGCCTATCATCCGGATGGTTGAGATTTATTGGATTTTCGGGAAAGTCGGCAAGTTTCCGTCCGGTAATATGCTCTGCAGACGGGCTCCGGTAAAGAATTTTTAAATTTTCATCGAAAAGAGTTATCCCGGAGTGGCTATTCGCTATCAGTTTTTGGAAGAGCCTGTTGTTTCTTAAAATATCAGGCAACTCCTTATTGCCACCAGGTACGATAAGTTCAGTTAGTAATGGCATTATTAGAATTGTGAATGGAATAATATTATCCCGGGTTAGGGTTATATAAAATTAACCATTTCTACGCAAGTAGCGCCTTTATTTCTTGTTTTATACTTAATAAAGCCTGTTCATTTTGTTCATTATTTAACATTAAGAAAAACATGGATGATAAAAAGGTACCAGCGCGACAAATGAAACCACCGGATTTTAACAATCAGTTTATGCAGTGTGCATCAAAAGGAATACCATTAAGTACAATGCTTTCGTCATAAATAAAACAGGCCTTTCCGAGAGAGAGGAACCAACAGCATTAATTGTTATCCAAACTTACCATAAGCAGCATTTTTATATGATACTATTTTAGCTATAACCGCTTTCCCGTTAATGCCTTTAGCTGCGCGATTTGCATCAAACCACCACCTGAGGCTTCCGTTTCAGCGTAAGCACGGCTATTTCGGGCCAGATACCCACCCGCCCTTTGAGGCCCAAAAAGCCAAAACCGCGGTTAACATACAAGTAACGGCCGGCTTTTTCATACAGCCCCGCCCATTGCTTGTAAACGTATTTGATGGGGCTCCACTTAAAGCCAAAAAGCTCGAAGCCGAACTGCGCGCCATGCGTATGCCCCGCAAGGGTAAGATCTATACGCTTATCGTGGCCCAACGTAACCGCATCCCAATGCGAGGGGTCGTGCGACATCAATATCTTAAAATCCTTATCAGCCACGTTGGCCGTAGCCAAATTGAGGTCGCCGTATTTATGGAAACCGCCTTTGCC
This sequence comes from Mucilaginibacter sp. P1_D10, assembly GCF_056406215.1. Classification (NCBI taxonomy): domain Bacteria; kingdom Pseudomonadati; phylum Bacteroidota; class Sphingobacteriia; order Sphingobacteriales; family Sphingobacteriaceae; genus Mucilaginibacter; species Mucilaginibacter sp. P1_D10. The sequence continues at coordinate 49,507 of NZ_JBFUAP010000027.1, forward strand.
CCAGTTCTCTACACCTATCAGTTCTATCGAGCGGCCATCTTTTTCAATCTTCACCCTTTCATTCAGTAACAAACGGAAGCCGATCTCGGTGTGTACACTCTTTAGCCTTACCAGGTTATCGCGCTTTTCTTCGGCGCTTTCCCAATGCAGGTAATCGCCATAATCGTGGTTGCCCAATACGGAGAATTTCCCGAGCGGTGCTTTCAATCCGGCAAAAGCGGGTATCCAGGGGTCCATTTCGCTGGCCTGGTTGTTCACCAGGTCGCCGGTAAACAATATCACATCGCTGCCTTGCGCATTCACCAGATCAAGCCCTTTCTGTACGCCTTCGGCATCGCTGAAACTACCTGCGTGTATATCTGATAACTGCGTGATGGTAAAATCATTGAATGCCTCGGGCAGGTTCTCAAAATACAAGATAGTGCGCCTAACCTTATAATAGTGGCGGCCTTTGGTAATGCCAAACAGCACCGAAAAGAAAGTAATCAACGCCACGGCAATTACGAGTTCGCTAAAAAGATAGCTTCTGGCAGGGGTATGGCGGAACGGCCTTGTGAGGTCCTCCAGTAGTAAAAATACATCCCCGATAAGTTTAGGTATAAGCGACAATAGCATTAGCGACATAAATGGCGACACCAATTTGCGCCTGCCGGTCAGCAGGCTAAGCGCTATCCCGCCGGCCAGGAAAATATCCACTGCCCAATAAATATAAAAAGTAACCGGCCCCGGGGCCAAGGTGTTAACTGCTGCAAAAAAATAAATGTCGATCAGCAGCCATAAGATCAACACGCTAAATATTCGTGGTTTCATAGAGGTAGGACGACTGCGGCTGAGAAACATTTTAACGGGCAATTCAAGATTGCCGTTCGATGACAAACTCACGTACCATCATTTGCTCTGTTTGGAATGGTTTGGAGATATAAGCACCGCGCCGTAGCTGTAGCCCTTCCAGCTCCACTAATCGAGTAGGAAGCAAGGGATTATTTCCCTTGCTGTCCTCTCACACCACCGTACGTGCCGTTCGGCATACGGCGGTTTGTCAGAATAATGGTAGCTGTTTCTCAACAGAACGGTCTCTATTAGTTGTCTTAACTTTTAACTCGGCTCC
>NZ_JBFUAP010000028.1:0-23224 GCF_056406215.1 Mucilaginibacter sp. P1_D10
CATTACCGAAACCGTATTTGAGTCCTAATTTAACTGAAGTCGTCCCGCCTGCAAAGTATTCCTTTATTGCTGACGCTTTTTTCTCTGAATATTCCATGTTCACACTATTTTTGTGTCAACCTATATCAGGACAAGACAGTTCAGACAAATTCTTTCAATTCCCTAAATTAGAGTTCAGACAAATAATAATGGCGCCCCCTTCGGGCCGGGCTTTGCAGGGCTGCGCTCCGCTCCGGCCCTTCGGGGCTAAACCCTTACAATCCCTGGCGCAATTTCTGAACCGCTGATTTTAATGATTTTAGGATTTCGTTGATGGTCTGAACCTTGATTTTCTTGATTTAAAGATTACTTGATTTAAAATCCTTCAATCCCTTAATCGCGCGAATCATGGTTCAGACAAAAATCCCAATCACCCGAAGCACCCCAAAAAACACAAATTCCGTTGCCAGTAGCACCGGCGCGGCAATGCCTTGTTTCTTAAAGCCGAACTTCTCGAACACGAAAAGCATAGCAGCGCTTACCAGGAACCAGCAATAGTAATTTTTAAAGGGAATGATGTTGCCTGTCCAATGCCAGTAATCAAAGCGGATGGCTACGGGTTCTATCAACAAATCCAGCAATACCAGTAGCAATGCGCCGGCGATTACCCGCGCCGTAACGCTTTTAAGCCTGCTGCGCTGCATGGTAACGCCAGCGCCATAAATAAGCAAAAACCAGTTGATGCCGATGGTGAGGGGGATATCCAATATTCTAAAGCCAAGTGTATTGCCGTACGCATAATCGCCGAAAACCCATTTTTTGTGTACGCCAATCCATTCCAGTACGATGCCGGATATAAACACCAGGGCCATAAACGAAAGGAATTTTTCATCAAAATTCTTATGTGCCAGTATGATAACCAACAGCATCAGCAGGATGTGCCAGGGCACTATCTGCAAAAATAAAGGGCGCGTAAAAGGTACCAACAAGCCCACCAGGCCCACAACGTGGAACAAGATGATAACGATAATGGACGTAAGCGGACCTATACTGAGATTTTTCGGCCTTTCCATTCGGTGGTTTTGCTAAGGTGTTTTTGTATTGAGGTAATGCCGATAAGCAGCAAGCTGAACATTTGTACCGGGTGCAAAAATAAATTCGTTAAAGCGTTTTGCCCTGCTGATAAAGATATCATCACCCTGCCCAGCAGTATCAGGCCCAGCATAATAAATATCAAATTCAGGTTCATGGTCATTACAATGATGACTGGCCCGCCGATGATAAGCAGCAGGTATATTAAAAAACCGATGATATTGTAATTGAAAGCCGCCAAAAAATTCTTGCCGAAGCCATTAATGGCTTCGCTATACCCTTTATACATACGGCAGCTGATCATGCCGTTGGCCAGCAGGGCTTCACCGTTTAGTTTGGTTGCTTTTACCAGTTTCATTATCTCCACATCTTCTACCACTTTGTTTTTTACCATTTGGTGCCATTGGTATTGTTTGTAACCGGCAGCATCAAATAGCATAAACTGCCCGCTGGCGGCGGATAGGGCCGCGGTTTTTAGCAGGTAGACTAATCGCAGGGGCAAAAGGTTTAAAAGGATGTAATGCATCAGCGGCACCACCATTTCTTCGCCCGCGCTGCGCATGGTTTGGTTGGTAAACAGGCTAAGCAGCGCCAGGCCGCGCAGTTTCATACGGTGCACCGCGCTGTTGATGAGTCCGTTTTGCACCTGTTCGTCGGCATCCAAAAACAAGTAATAATCTCCCGTGGCATGTTGCGCCAATTGGTGGCAGGCGTAGTTTTTGCCAAGCCAGCCTGCAGGCAGGGCCTTGCCTTTAATTACACTATAACCAGGGTGTTTTGCGCAAAAAGCAGCGCAAACTTTATAGGTGTCGTCTGTAGAATTGTCGTCCAGTATCAGCACCTCGTAGTTCTGGTAGTCTTGCTGGTGGATGGAGGCAAGCAGCGGGAGAATGTCTTCAGCCTCATTGCGGGCGGGTATCAGGATAGAAACCTTATCGGCATAATGCTTGCCTATGCGCGGCAGTTTCGGGTTCGACATAAAATTGAACAGAGTTACCGTAAAGCGCAGTATCAAAAACGTGAAAACAATAAGCAGGACTATAATCACTTTATATCGATTTCGGTTTGGCGTAATTTGCTAGCCTCGTAGTGCAGCTGGTAAGCGCTTTGCAGCGCATCGATGGTTTTATCGGCATAGCTCAGGTTATCGGTTTTTAAGTAAACGGTTACCGAGGGCTTTTTATGTTTAAAGTACTGAATAAAAGTTGCAGCAAACAATAGCTGGAAGCTCCCTTCGGCTTTTTTGATGATTTTGAGCAGCCCCTGCTCAAAATTTACCTTCTCCACAAAGTTTGAGTGCAGCTTCCCCTGTGGGAACATCAACACCAGGTTGCCGGGTTCGTTCAATAGTTGCGCTGCGTAATCCAACGATTGCAGTATATCGCGGGAATTTTTGCTTACCGAGAACGCCCCCGCGTAACGCAACATGCCCTCGCGCCTGGCGGTGTCTTCCAGTATCATTACATGGAATTTTTTACGAAGCAGCTTATCGTTCAGGATATATAAAATCAGCCCATCCCAAAAACTAAAGTGATTGGCAACCAACAGTACTGATTTACTGCTATCCAGCTCCACCCTGTTATAAAAAAACTCATGGAAAGTTTTGCCCACCTGCCACTTTACGTACGTGTCGAAAATCCATTTCATCAAGAGGTTCTTTTTTGGGTAGATCATGGTTAATGCGATACGTTTACCTGATCCTTCAAGGCCTGCCGGTGGAAAGTGTTTATCTTCTCCGCCAGTTCATCAAAACTCAGCTCTCCGGCCACGCCCAAATCCAACAGGTGGAAGTACACCGATGGCTTCAGGCTCTCGAAATACTCGATGAGCGCGCAGTTATAAATGATATGACAGGGCCCTTTGATATTTTTGATGAGTCGCTCGATGCCTTTCTCCACCTTAATTTCGGTGGTATGGTTGGAGATGAGTTCGCCCTGCGGGAAAACGATGACCATATTCCCGGCATCGTTCAAAATATCGGCCGCATGCTGCAGGGATTTAATCATTTCGCGCGAGCTGCGGCTGATGGAGAATGCCCCGCAATGGTTAAGCCACATACGCGCCTGCAGGTGATCTTCCTGCATCATGATGTACGATTTGCGTTTAAGGTGCCAATATGCCAGATAGTTGGCCCAAAGCCCATCCCACCAGCCGAAGTGGTTGCAAAGGAGCAATACCGAGTGACCGGGTTTCGGTTGTATCATGTTCACCACCTCTAGCCTGTTAAAAGCCTTGCGCATGCGGTAATACATGTATTTGGCAAAGGCATCAGCCAGGAATTTTTTGCGGCGGGCGGCTATCATTGCGGTAAATTTACTAAATACTCGTCCAATTGCTTCACCACCAGCCAATGGCCCAGGGGCACTTCGTGCACTTCGGGTTTATCCAGCATATTAATAAAAGGCGCAGCCGCTTTCATAGGGAACAGGTTATCGCTCTTACCGAATATAAGCCGGCATTTGATATGGTATTGATTGATCAGCTTTGCAACTTTGGCGGTATTGGGTTTCAGCAAACGGATGAGGTTTAAGGTATAATACACATCCTGCCGTTTTTGTTCGGTATCTATCTCATTATAGGCAATATTGAACAGGCTCTCATCTATAAAACCCACTTTCTTAAGTCCTTTGATCAGCCCCGGTGCCAGCCATTTGCTTTTTGTAACTGTTTTAAAAAACAGCCGACCAACCCGTTTATTCGTAAGGAAATTAAAGCCCTTGTAAACCGACAGCCCGTCAGGTGCCATCAGGATTACCTCGTCGATCAGATCAGGATATTCTTCCAATAATATCAGCGCGATATTGGCCCCGATGGAGTAGCCCATTACCGAGAAGCGTTGCCTGCCATGTGCCTTAAACCATTCTTCGGCGTAGGCTGTTATCATGGCTTTGGGCATACCGGCTATGATTTGAGCCTCGCTCCAGCCTTCAACTTTGCTTTCGCCATGAAAAAAATGGTCGAAGCCATAAACGTGGTATTCTTTCAGGATAGATTTCTCCAACACATGGAACTGCCTGCCCGTCATTCCGTACCCGTGGAAAGCCAGCAGGGGTTTGCTGCCGCTGCCGTATTCGTGATAATGTGCCTTGCCCAACGCGGGGATGTCCAGAAAACCCATAGCGGCAATATTAAGGAATTTGGAGGGTTTTATTTTTTATAGGATGCAGGAGAGATTTAACAAATTCAGAATTTGTCAAATCTCTCCTATCTTTACCCGAGCAAAATGGAAAACATAAAATTTTATCAGGGACGGGATTTGACCTTACTCAGTTTAGTGAAGGCCTTATGGCCTTCGCTAATACCTTGCTTCGTATTACCTTGTGTTTATATTTACAGAGCTCTGGCAAAACCGGCGGAGCATGCTGCGGATTTGCCTTTTTATGCAGGAATAATGCTGTTTGTATTGGCAGTGATGTGCTATCGTTTAATAGATTCCTATCTCAAAAAAAAGGCTAACAGGATAGCGATTGAGTTAACCGATGATGGAATTGTCCAAATGGTCAATCAAAGGATAATCCCCTGGTCAGAAATATACAACCTCGAATACAAAGGTGGCGTTATTGCAGTTATGCTGAATGATAATGAGGCATTCAAAGCAAAAACTATTTGGCGGCGATTAGGTCAATGGCTGAATAATCTTTTTTATAATACGCCGGTGATTATCAGCCTGAACAATGTAAGGGGCGACGCTTTCGATAATTACAACATCATGTATGATTACATGGAAGCGGTGGAAAAACGCAATGCCGGCGAAACTATTTAATTTCCCCCTTTCCATACCCTCGGTTTGCCACCATCCTTTGGGCGAAATATCCTGATACGCTCATCATACCCATATCCTGCAAAAACATAATGCTGCTGGTTATATTTCTTGGTTAATCGTTTGTTTATCAAACATTTTTCATCAATGGTATAAACGAAAAACGGAACGTAACTAACAATATCTCCCTCCGGCTTGTCACTTTGGCCAACCACCTCATTGTAACCGGTGTAAATAAAACATAATCGGTTGTTATTCCCCAGTCGTTTAACTGCAATCGGAATTTCCACGTCGATATCATTGCTTTCACTGTCAAAAACCATCCTGGCAATATTATTTTCGATATTAATGATAGAAAACTCCTCGCGGTAGCCGGCGCCATCCAACACACCAAACAACAGGATGGCAGACTGTATAGTGCTCTTTTTTATAAACAAGAATTTAGAACTGATAGCATTCCTATTTTTTGCCAGAAACTCGGTATCAACCAGCGTCCATTCGTACTTGGCTTTAAATATCTTGGTGCCATATCCAGCGAGCGAAACGCCAATCCTGTTAAAAGCATCGTCTTCTTTTAGCGATGAACTTATAGTTATCGTATCTGCTCTGTTATCGTTATTCAAGTCGGTTACATAGGTTTTTACAGCTTTGTAATTGCCTTTTTTGACGCTTTGTCCAATCGCATTACAAGCAACCAAAACCAACACAGCGATCAATAAATTTTTCATCAATGTTTCTCCTTAATATACTTCACAATCGCATCTGTTGCCCCAATATGATCATCCACGTATTTTTTTGCGCTCCTGCTCGTTCGGTAACGGAATATCTCATCGTCCATCAAACTGCCCGCTGTGCTTAACAACTCCTCTTCGTTATTGATGCTGAAGGCAGCTTCCAGTGCTATCATATCCTTAGCCTCTTTAAACTTATCGTACTTAGGGCCAAATATCACCGGCATACCAAAGGCCGCGCCCTCCAGCGTGTTGTGTATCCCCGCGCCGAAGCCGCCGCCGATGTAAGCAACATCTGCATACTGGTAAAGCGAGGATAGCATGCCGATGTTATCTATGATGAGATTTGAGACGTGATATTTGAGATTTGAGATTTCGGAGTACCGGATGCTTGATTCCTTTGGCAAGAGGCTCAGCACATGGCCGATTTTATCCTCCCCAATCTCGTGCGGGGCGATGATGAATTTCCAGTCGGGGTATTTGGCTATCAAAGCTGCCAGCAGTTTTTCGTCGGCCGGCCAGGTGCTGCCTGCTATGAATAATTTTCTATCTCCCTTAAAGGCGGCAATCTCAGGCAGTTGTTTTGGTTGTTGCGCATTGGCCCAAACCCTATCGAAGCGGGTATCGCCGCTGATGCTAATGTTCGATTTGCCCAGCCCCTGCAGCAAATGCTTACTGTCTGCATCCTGCACAAAAAACCAGGTTACCATTTTCAGCATCCTGCGGTGCAGGCCGCCATACCATTTAAAAAACACCTGCCCCGGCCTGAAAATGCCGGATATGATATACAGCGGCACATGCTGTTGATGCAACCGGTTAAAATAGTGGTACCAATACTCGTATTTGGTAAAAATGGCCATATCCGGCTTTATGGCTTCTACAAATTTGCGGGCATTGCGGCGGGTATCCAACGGCAGGTAATAAACGGCATCGGCAAGCGGGGTATTCTTGCGAACCTCGTAGCCCGAGGGCGAAAAAAAAGTAATAACGATAGGCTTGCCGGGATATAACTGCCGCATCCGCTCCAGCACCGGCCTGCCTTGTTCAAATTCGCCCAATGATGCGAAGTGGAACCATATGCTCGAGGCCAGGGGCTGCACATGCTGCCCTTGCCGGCCTTTTATCCACAATTTTGCTTTATTATTAAAAATGGAAACAATATATAGCAGCCAAAAGTATAAAGTGACTCCAAAGTTATATAGTAGAAGCATTTTAAGATGGTAATTATTATCTTCGTCGGGCAGTAAAAGTAACAACATAATTGCAAGTTCGTGCTATATTGCCCCGCATCATCCCCGATAACACTTTGGCAACAGGGTTTTTAAAACAGAACAAATAAAATAATATTGATGGCAAAGCGTAAACGTATCTTAATTACCGGTGCCGCCGGCTTCCTGGGTTCGCATTTGTGCGACAGGTTTATCAGCGAAGACTTTCATGTTATTGCGATGGATAACCTCATTACAGGCGACCTGCGCAACATCGAGCACCTGTTCAAGTTGGAGAACTTCGAGTTTTACAACCACGATGTATCTACCTTCGTGTACGTAGCCGGCGAACTGGATTATATCCTGCACTTCGCCTCGCCCGCAAGCCCTATAGATTACCTTAAAATACCTATCCAAACTTTAAAGGTAGGCTCCCTGGGTACACATAACCTGCTGGGTTTGGCCAAACATAAAAATGCCCGGATGCTTATCGCCTCCACCTCAGAAATTTACGGCGACCCAAGCGTAAACCCGCAACCCGAAGAATACTGGGGCAACGTAAACACCGTTGGCCCGCGCGGCGTGTATGACGAGGCCAAGCGTTTCCAGGAATCTATCACCATGGCTTACCATACCTTCCATGGTTTAGAAACCCGCATCGTACGTATATTCAACACCTACGGCCCGCGTATGCGCCTTAACGATGGCCGCGTGCTGCCTGCATTCATAGGTCAGGCTATCCGCGGCGAAGATTTAACTGTATTCGGCGATGGCTCGCAAACCCGCTCGTTTTGCTACGTAAGCGATCTGATAGAAGGCATCTACCGTTTACTGTTCAGCGATTATGCTGGCCCGGTAAACATTGGCAACCCAAGCGAAATCACCATCAAAGAGTTTGGCGAAGAAATTATCAAGCTTACCGGCACCTCGCAAAAAATGGTGTATAAAGAGTTGCCGACGGACGACCCCAAACAACGCCGCCCGGATATTACCAAGGCCCGCGAGATTTTAGGCTGGGAGCCAAAGGTATCGCGCGAGGAAGGCCTCAAGATTACTTATGAATACTTTAAATCGCTCCCGCAGGATGTGTTGGAGAAAGTAGAGCATAAAGATTTTACCACCTATAATAAATAATAAAGACAAGACCCGGCGCCGCACCGGTGGCACGGGCCTTGCTCAATACATACAAACAGCCCTACACATGAAAATATTAGTTACAGGAGGTTTAGGTTTCATTGGCTCGCACACCGTTGTAGAACTGGTAAACGCAGGTTACGAACCGGTAATCATAGACGACCTCTCTAACTCAAGCATCAAAATATTAGATCAACTGGCCAAAATCATCGGCTACAAACCCGCTTTTTACAAACTGGACCTTTGCGACGAGGCTGCCGTAAAAGATTTTGCCCAACAAGAGCCAGAGATTGGGGGCATCATCCACTTTGCAGCCTCCAAAGCGGTCGGCGAATCGGTTAAGCTGCCCTTGAAATATTATCGAAACAACTTCTTCTCGCTCATTAACGTGCTGAATGCCTATGAAGGCAAGGCTCTGAACTTCGTATTTTCATCAAGCTGTACCGTATATGGCCAGCCCGATGTACTTCCGGTTACCGAAGATGCACCTGTAAAAGCTGCGCAATCGCCCTACGGAAACACCAAGCAAATAGCCGAAGAAATACTGCAGGATGTAATTGCAGCAGGCAGCACTTATAAAATAATCTCGCTAAGGTATTTTAACCCGGTTGGCGCACATGAAACCGCCCTGATAGGCGAGTTGCCCATCGGCGTGCCGCAAAACCTGGTGCCGTTCATTACCCAAACAGCCATTGGCAAACGCGAAAAGCTTACCGTATTCGGCGATCAGTACAATACGCCCGATGGCAGCAACATACGCGATTATATCCACGTGGTAGATTTGGGAAAGGCGCACGTTGCCGCCCTTAAGCTGGCCGAAAAGGAGAGCTTTAAAGGCTACGATATGTTTAACATCGGCACGGGCAAGGGCACCTCGGTGCTGGAAGTGATAAAAGCCTTCGAGAGCAGCACCGGCGTTAAGCTGAACTACCAGATAGGCCCGGCACGCGCCGGCGATGTAGAGCAGGTTTGGGGCGATGTTACCAAATCTACCAACAAGCTTAACTGGAAAACAGAACTGGACGTCAACATCATGATGTCGTCTGCCTGGGCATGGGAAAAGTACCTGGTAGAAAACCCATTATAGTACAATATTTCATAAAATAGAGGATTGTTGCCGCATAGCGGGCCGAGCCCTCAATTGAAAAGCTTTCAGATGAAAAAAATTATCATTACCGGTGGCGCAGGGTTTATAGGATCGCACGTGGTGCGCCGTTTCGTAAAAACTTACCCGCAGTACCAAATTGTAAACCTGGATAAGCTCACTTATGCAGGCAACCTGGCCAACCTGAAGGATATCGAAAACGAGCCTAACTACCGTTTCGTGAAAGGCGATATCGTAGATCTGGCTTACATCAGCAACTTATTCGAGATAGAACAGCCCGATGCTGTGATACATTTGGCTGCAGAATCGCACGTGGACCGCTCCATTACCAACCCGCTGGAATTTGTGATGACCAACGTAGTTGGCACCGTAAACCTGCTAAACGCCGCAAAAACCATATGGAAGGATGATTATGCATCTAAACGTTTTTACCACGTATCTACCGACGAGGTTTACGGCACCCTGGGCGATACCGATATGTTTACGGAAACTACCGCGTACGACCCGCATTCGCCGTATTCGGCATCCAAGGCAAGCTCGGATCATTTTGTGCGAGCCTACTATGACACTTACGGCCTGCCAACTGTTATATCTAACTGTAGCAACAACTATGGTTCGTTCCACTTCCCCGAGAAGCTGATACCGCTGGCTATCAACAATATAAAACAACAAAAACCCGTGCCGGTTTATGGCAAAGGCGAGAACATACGCGATTGGCTGTGGGTAGAAGATCATGCCCGCGCTATAGATGTAATATTCCACAACGCGGCCACCGGAACCACTTATAACATAGGCGGCCACAACGAATGGAAAAATATCGACCTCATTCAATTACTTTGTAGTATATTAGATAAAAAACTGGGCCGCGAGGAGGGCGAATCGGCTAAACTGATTACCTATGTTACCGACCGCGCCGGGCACGATCTGCGTTACGCTATTGACGCTACCAAATTAAAAAACGAACTTGGCTGGGAGCCATCCATCACTTTTGAGGAGGGGCTGGAAAAAACCGTTGACTGGTACCTGGCAAATGAGGCATGGTTGAGCGATGTAACATCGGGCCATTACCAGGAGTATTACAGCGACCAATATAATAACCGTTAAAGGATGTTTGGATTATTCAAGAAAAAGGAAGTAAAGAAAGTAAGGACGCTGGATTATGCGCCAATTGTAGTAGATATGCACTCGCACGTGCTGCCGGGGATAGACGATGGCGCACAAACGCCCGAGGAATCCATAGTGCTCATAAAAAAAATGATGGAGCTGGGCATCAAAAAGATCATTGCCACGCCACACGTTATGGTTGATTATTACCGCAACGATCGCGAAAGCATCATGAACGCCCTTGCAGTATTGAAGGCCGAACTGATAAACCAAAATATCGATATCCCTGTTGAGGCCGCTGCAGAGCATTACTTCGACGAAAGCTTCGAAAAACGGATAGAAGAACGCAGTTTGATGACTATGGGCGCGGATAACTACGTGCTGTTCGAGCTGTCGTTCATCAACGAGCCGCCAAACGTGATACAGATGGTGCAAAAAATGCGCGATGCCGGCTATAAGCCTATTTTGGCCCACCCCGAACGTTACGCCTATATGGATATAGACCGCATGCGTGCCATACGCAGCTGGGGCTGCGGCCTGCAAATAAATACCATATCGCTTACCGGATATTACGGCAAACCAACCAAAAAAATAGCCGAAGATATGGTGGATGAACAAATTGTAGATTTCATATCCAGCGATATGCACCACCCGCGTCACGCCCAGGCTTTCGAAGATGCCCTCACTACCGATTACGTAGAAAAACTACTTAAAGATTATCCGCTGAAGAATAAGTTGCTTTTTTAGAGGAGAGTAAAGAATCAAGAGACAAGATTCAAGAGTTAAGGATTAAGATATAAAATAGGAACGGGAATAGAGCTAAGCTTATATTCCCGTTTTGCTATAATGTATGTTTGGCAACCATGCCGTTTTCTTGATTCCTGGCGGTCGCAATTCCTATTCTGTCTTGAATCTTGTCTCTTGATTCTTAACTCTATTCGTATCGCAGCGCTTCAACCGGATCCAATCGGGCTGCTTTTTTTGCCGGGTAGTAACCAGATGATAAACCGATAGTGGTACAAAGCATAATGGCCACGAAGAGCCACAACCATGGCACGATGAACGTACCGCTGATGGATACTGCTATGAGGTTGCCGCCTAATATACCCAGTATGATGCCGCCGATGCCGCCCAAAAGGCATATTACAATAGCTTCTATCAAAAATTGCCTACGTATTACTGATGGCGTTGCGCCGATGGCCTTGCGCAGGCCAATTTCGCGGGTACGTTCGGTTACCGATACCAGCATAATGTTCATCAAACCTATGGCAGCGCCTATCAGCGTAATAAACGCTATTGCGAAACCCGCTATGGTTACATAGCCAAGGTTGTTCATCAGTTCGGCTTGTATAGAGTCGGCACGGAATATCTCGAAGTTATCATCCTGCCCCAGGTGCAGGCTGCGCACGTTCCTGAACAGCGATGTAGCCTCGCCGATAGTAGCGTCCAGTGCTTCCGGGCCGGCAACATTTACCGTAATAGAAAACGATGGTTTGTTGCTTTGCGCTATCTGCCGGGCCTTTTGCACCGGTATCACGCAGAACCTGTCGCCGCCAAAACTATTGGCGCCTTTAGCAGCAATAACCCCTATGATCCTGAATTTGCTGCTGCCCAGTAATATCGTTTTGTTGATGGGGTCGGTTTTGGGGAAAAGCTTGTTCTTCAGCTCATCGCCAATGATTACCACGTTGGTACCGTGATCTATTTCCGAGGCCGAGAAATTGCGGCCCAATGCCAGCTTATGCCCCTTTATAGGCAGGTAGTTCTCGTTGCTGCCTATAACCTGCAGGTTGGGATTGGTTTTTATGCTTTCGTATTTGGCTATGGCGGTACCGGTTACGGTAAAATCTATACTGATGCGCACAGGCAGTTTAAACAGCTTTTGAAAGCGTTCGGCTTCCTGGTAGGCAATGGCGGGATAACGCTTGCGGTGCCCGCCGTTACCGAAACTAATGCCCGATCCGCGGTTTTGTATAGTGAACGAGTTGGCACCCAACCCCGCGAAGGCATCGTTGGTTACCTGTTTTATCCCTTCAATAGAAGTCAAAATCCCTACCAGCGCGGTAATGCCTATGGCAATAATCAACGCCGTAAGCGATGTGCGCAGCCTGTTGCCTGCGATGGATTGTAAGGCTATAGCTATATTTTCTCTGTAGGTAGTTTTTACCGGCATGGGATAGTTTTAAAAAGACTCGTTTGCTTTTGACTATGGTACGGCGCAATTTGTTACAAGCAGGCAAATTAATAAAACAGATAATTATTCCGTATTGCAGGGCTGCGATACAAGCCGTACTTTCGTCATCATCAACATCCGCCATCGTGAAAAAATACTTATTGCTTTTAACGTTTATAATAGCCTTTGCATTACAAGCTGCCGCACAGCAAACCACATCCGTAACCCGTGTGGTAACAACGTCGCGCGCGGATATGGAGAGGAAAGTAGTCATCGATTCTGCCGGTACAATATTCCCCTATGCCGAATGGCAAAAACTAGTTCTATCGGGAGATTATATGTTACGGGGAAAGAGCAGGGATGCCGATACCCTTACCCTCGTAAAAATGACCGCCGAGGACAAAGAACGCCGCAACAATTCAAGGCCCGCGCTCCCGCCCAGCCCCGCTTTCCCTATCGGCCAGAAAAAGGAATTGTTCAACGCCCGCGACGTAAACGGCCAAAAGGTAGATTTCAAGACACTCCAAGGGAAAGTTGTAGTATTGAATTTTTGGTTTATTGCCTGTGCACCCTGCCAACAGGAAATACCCGAACTTAACCAACTGGTGGCCGATAACCCCGACGTGGTGTTCATCGGCTTCAGTACCGACCTGAAATACGAGGTAAAAGATTTCCTAAAAGCAACGCCATTCAACTACCGCCAAATTTACGATGCCCGCGATGATTGCAATCGCTACGGCGTTGCCGGCTACCCTACCAATGTAGTGATTGATAAAAATGGCATCACCCGTTTCAGTTCCAGTGGCTACGGCACCGGTAGCCTTACGTACCTAAAAAAAGCCATCGCGCAGGCAAAGGCCGAAAATTAACTATAACCCAGGCGTAAAACCGCATATCTTTGCTTGATAACCCAAAACGACTTTTTAGATGAAACGATATATATTGCTGCCATGCCTCGCGTTGCTCATACATTTTTGCGCGTACGCGCAAACCACGCTTACCAAACCTGCAGAAGAGTACGCCTTTAACCAGAACACGGTAGTAACCAGCGCCAATGGCCTGAAATATAAATACGCCGACTGGAGCAAATTGGTAGCCACCGGCAATTACCAATTAAAGCCCGTTGATGCCGAAAGCGACAGCACCGCCTTTATACTCACACTCAGGGATACCGCAAAAGGGCTGGTACCTATAGGTGTGCCAAAATCTACTTTGTTTTTTAAGAAAGGGAATCATATGATATTCCTGAACATGACGGACGTGAACGGCAAACCGATTGCCAGCGAAGATTTGAAGGGCAAAATTGTGGTGGTAAGTTTTTGGTTTATAGCCTGCCCGCCCTGCCGGTACGAAATGCCCGAACTGAATATCCTTGCGGATAAATATAAAAATGACAAGAACGTAGTTTTTTTAGCGCTAAGCATCGATAAAAAAGAGGACCTACAACGTTTTTTAAAAGTGTCGCCCTTTAAATACAATGTAGTTGGCGATGCAGAAGCCTACTTCAGCTTTTACGGCGTACTTGAATGCCCCGTAAACCTGGTGATAAGCCCCAACGGGACTATCGCTTTCCAAAGCCAGGGGTATAACAACGGCATCGTACCGCTTTGGATAGACCGCGCCATAAAAGTTATCAAAACCGAAGAAATAAAGGCTTTGCTCAAATAAAAAAACCCATCCTTTTTGAGAATGGGGCCAAGTACAATATATAAAAGGGGTCGATTACACTGAGAAGGATGTGCCGCAGCCGCAAGTGCTGGCAGCATTGGGGTTATTGAAAGTAAACCCGCGGGCGTTCAGGCCGTTCTGGAAATCTATCTGCATGCCTGCCAAATACAAGCCATGCGCTTTGTGCATAAACACAACCAAGCCATCAATAATGTACTCCTGGTCGCCGTCTTTTTTCTGGTCGAAACCCAGCACATAGCTCATGCCCGAGCAACCGCCGCCTTCAACGCCAATACGTAAGCCAAAATCGTCGTTCAGCTCTTGCTGATCCCTCAGCTTAAAAAGTTCTTTTACGGCACCCGGCGTAAACGTTACGGGGGCAATCATGGTTTCGGCAATGGCACTCATCTTATTTTTATGATTAACTACACAAATATAAGGTAAAATGCGGATTTTTGCAGCCGTCGTATTATTTATGACCTCTGCCTAACATTTAAAAACCATGGATCTTTACAGCACTTTAATGGCCATATTAAAATATACCGTAGCCGGCATCGGCGTGGTGTATGTAGCCTTTTACCTGTTTAAACCTTACCTGGAAAAAAGCCAAACCCTGCAAACGCTCGAACTAAAAAAAGGCTTAAGCGCGCAAACGCTGCCGCTCAGGTTGCAGGCTTACGAGCGGTTGGTGTTGTTTGTAGAGCGGGTAAACCCTGCCAATATGCTCATCCGCCTTGGCGCAAACCAAATGCCGGCGGCCGAATTGCACATCATTATCGTTAACGAGATACGCAACGAGTACCAGCACAACGTAACCCAGCAAATTTATGTAACCGAACGTGCCTGGGCCGTTATCAAACGCGTAAAAGAAGACACCCTTGCCGTGGTGAACAGTGCCGTAAAAGCGCTGCCCGAAGGTGCCAACGGGCTGGATCTGGGCCGCATTACCCTCAATCACCTAAGCAAACTGGAAGATAATCCCTACGATATCGCCATCACGCTGTTGAGGCAGGATCTGGAGGATTTATTTTAACCCCTATGGCCGCCAAAAAGATCACCAACAGCTCGGGCATTGAGGTAAAAGAGGTTTATACCGAACCCTCGGGCATGGCCGAGCTGCCCGGCGAATTCCCCTACACCCGCGGCATACAGAAGGATATGTACCGCGGCAAACCCTGGACCATGCGCCAGTACGCCGGTTTCTCTACCGCCGAAGAAAGCAACAAGCGTTACCATTATCTATTAAGCCAGGGCACCATGGGCCTCTCGGTAGCGTTTGACCTACCCACCCAGATAGGGTACGACAGCGACCACGAACTTGCCGAAGGCGAAGTTGGAAAAGTAGGCGTAGCCATAGATTCATTAAAAGATATGGAGGCATTGTTCGATGGCATCCGGTTGCAGGATATTACCACCAGCATGACCATCAACGCCACCGCCCCTATCCTGCTGGCTATGTACATCGCGTTAGCAAAAAAACAAGGGGCTGATCTGAAGCAAATATCCGGCACCATACAAAACGATATATTAAAGGAGTATGCGGCAAGGGGCACCTATATCTATCCGCCCACGCCGTCGATGCGACTCATTACCGATATTTTTGAATATTGCAGTAAAGAAGTGCCCAAATGGAACACTATCTCCATATCGGGCTACCACATCCGCGAAGCCGGCTCAACCGCCGTGCAGGAACTAGCCTTTACCCTGGCCAACGGCAAAACCTATTTAAAGGCCGCATTGGATAAAGGGCTTGATATAAACGTATTCGCCAAAAGGCTATCGTTCTTCTTTAACTGCCACAACAATTTCTTCGAGGAGATAGCCAAATTCAGGGCGGCGCGGCGCATGTGGGCACACATCACCAAAGAGCTGGGCGCAACCGATGCCGGGGCGCAAAAACTACGTTTCCATACGCAAACAGGTGGCTCTACCTTAACGGCCCAGCAACCCATGAACAACATCGTGCGGGTGGGCATGCAAGCTATGGCCGCAGTGCTTGGCGGCACGCAATCGTTGCACACCAACGGGTACGACGAGGCACTTTCGCTCCCTACAGAGGCTGCGGCAAAAATTGCGTTGCGCACCCAGCAGATCATCGCATTCGAGAGCGGTGTTACCGATACGGTTGACCCGCTTGCGGGATCGTTCTTTGTAGAAGAGCTCACCAACCAGATGGAAGCCGCAGCACAGGCCTATATAGATAAGATAGATGCCATGGGCGGCTCGGTAAAAGCTATCGAAAACGACTACATGCAACAGGAGATTGCAGCGGCAGCCTACCAGTACCAAAACGATATTGAAAGCTGCGAACGTGTGCTGGTTGGCGTAAATAAATTTATTCAGCCTGAGGCTGTGGCAGATAATGTTTTTCGTATAAATGATTCTATCCGCCTAAAACAAACAGAGCAATTAATGTGTTTAAGAGAACAAAGAAATAATGTTGAAGTAAGCCTGGCCTTGCAAAATTTAGCAAGCGCCGCCCATGGCACCGAAAACCTTATGCCTTACATTTTAACCGCTGTTGAAGGCTACGCCACCTTAGGCGAAATAGCCGATACGCTCCGCGATATTTTTGGAGAATATTAACAAAAAATATACCGTAATATTTATCAAACATTTGCTTTAAAACAGGGTTTACAACCTATGGGTTTAAATTTTGGTCGCAAGAAATTCCTGTTTGAACTTGCAAATGCTTCATATCGCTCTGTATGAGCAGATAATACGTTTTAGCAACGAAATATAACATTTAATATGAATTATACATTAAAAAAAGGTGAGGTTTAGATAAATATATTTCGGAAAAATTCTCAAAATATCTTTTTTAATCCGCTTTTTTTATGAATATTCGATGTTCCGAAACGGCCTGAATTGTTGCTTGTTGGGACGCTGAAAATCAAAGAATTACTGAATCTACTATGGAAAAAACTTGTACTGCCGTTTGGAATAGCTGCCTCCTCATCATAAAGGACAACATACCGGCCCAGAGCTTCAAAACCTGGTTTGAGCCGATAAAAGCCCTAAGAATGGAAGGGAGCGTGCTAACCATACAGGTGCCGAGTTTATTCTTTTACGAATGGCTGGAAGAGCACTACGTGGGCCTTTTGCGCAAAACGATCAAGAAACAACTGGGCGATGAAGGCAGGCTGGAATACAACATTGTTGTTGAGCAATCTACCAGCAAGCCGTACACCACCAACATGCCATCAAACGGCAACGGTGCCGAGGCTAAAAACCAATCGATGCCGATACCTATCTCTATCAATAAGGACATTAAAAACCCTTTCGTGATACCGGGATTGAAGAAGCTGAATGTAGACCCTCAGCTTAACCGTAACTACACTTTCGAGAACTTTGTAGAGGGCGATTGCAACCGATTGGCACGTTCTGCAGGCTATGCCGTTGCAGCCAAACCGGGCGGCACATCATTCAACCCCTTAATGATATACGGCGGCGTAGGCCTGGGCAAAACCCACCTGGCGCAAGCCATAGGCAACGAAATAAAACGCAGCCTGCCCGATAAACTGGTGCTATACGTAAGCTGCGAAAAATTCACCCAGCAATTCGTAGATGCGCTAAAGCATAACAACATCAACGATTTCGTGAATTTTTACCAGGCGATAGATGTGCTCATTATGGATGATGTGCACAACTTTGCCGGCAAAGAAAAAACACAGGATTTTTTCTTCCATATCTTCAACCACCTGCACCAAAGCGGCAAGCAGTTGATCATCACATCAGATAAAGCGCCTAAGGATCTGGCCGGTTTAGAAGAGCGTTTGCTGTCGCGTTTCAAATGGGGCCTCTCTGCCGATTTGCAGATACCCGATCTGGAAACCCGCATGGCTATCCTCAAAAACAAGATATACCAGGACGGCATCGAACTATCCAACGATGTGATAGAATACGTTGCCCACAATATTGACAACAACGTGCGCGAGCTGGAAGGCGCCATGGTTTCGTTATTGGCACAATCAACCCTTAACCGCAAGGAGATAGATCTAAACCTGGCCAAGCAGATGCTGAAGAATTTCGTAAAGAATTCGGCCAAGGAAATTTCGATGGAATACATCCAGAGCCTGGTTTGCGAATACTTTGAGGTGCCTATAGAGATGGTAAAATCGCAAACCCGCAAGCGCGAGATTGTGCAGGCACGCCAGATATCTATGTACCTGGCCAAGGCGCATACCAAAAGCTCATTGAAATCGATAGGCCACTTCTTCGGCGGCCGCGACCACTCTACGGTTATCTACGCCTGCCAAACCGTTGAAGATTTAATCGACACCGATAAAAAATTCAAAGGCTACGTAGCCGATATCCAAAAGAAACTGAAGATGTCTTAATTGGCATTTAAGAGATAATAGGAGCCTCGCGGATGCGGGGCTTTTTTTGTGGGTTTATATTTCTCGCAAAGGCGCTAAGACGCAAAGAAAAGGGATTGCACCGTGATTTAACGAACGTCGAATAAGAAGAGATGCATCAAAAAAACCGCGCCTTTGCGACTTTGCGTGAAATAAATATTTGATGGGCTTTTACTTTTTTCTACCTTGCCTACACCAACGCAACCCATCATGAAAAAACTATTCATCTTCCTGATACTGATAAGCCTTAGCGCCACCAAAGCTTTTTGCCAAACCGATAAGGACGATATCAAGAAAGCAATCAACACCATGTTCGACGCTATGCGCAAGGGCGATAGTACCCTGCTGAAATCGGTATTTGCTGATGGGATGGTATTGCAGGGCCTAAAGCCTAATACTGACGGCAGTTACGCGCTCGAAAATGAAAAACCGGCGGGTTTCCTGAAAGCCGTTGGCACCCCACACAAGGATGTTTATGACGAGCGTATAACCTTTGGCGATATTAAAGTGGATGGGCCACTTGCCAGCCTATGGACACCCTACAAATTCTACCTCGGTAAAACCTTCAGCCATTGCGGCATCAATTTTTTCCAGCTGATGAAAACCGCCAACGGCTGGAAAATTATCTATGTAGTAGATACCCGCCGCAAGGATAACTGCCCGGAATAGATTTAATAAAACATCACAACAACATCGTCATTGCGAGCGAAGCGCGGCAATCATCGGCATGCAGAGCCGCTTTGCAGGTCCGCTCTGCTCTCAGATGATTACTAATGTGTTTGTTGTCTTTTAAAGGAATTAATGAGCTCCCTTCGGTCGGTTGTCCGCGTCGCCCCAACTCTCAACCCAAGCCGCTCCTCGCAATAACGCGATGGGAAGCTCTTCAATCTTGTCTCTTGGTTCTATCCTCTTGTCTCTACCCCCCCTCCCCTTTGTAACATTTTAAATATCAACCACAAATAGGGTTACTATTGCGGGCTAAGGGGTATCAATATAAAACCAATTAAATAATCGCGAGGGACTGAGCTCCTGCGCGCTTAGCAACTGCTCCAAAATATCAATATATCATCCATCGATACTTCATTAGCCGTCGGCACATAAGCCGGTGGCTTTCTGATTTGATATCAATTTATTGATAATCAATATTTTATATAAATTAAATCCGTAAATATTGGGTTACTTTTTATTGGTGCCGGGTATCAATACTAAACCAATAAATCAATCATGAAAACAAAAATCTTAGTGGTGCTGGCAGCTGTGGCTTTGCTGGCTGCGTGTAAGGGAACATCACATCCTGCATACGAAGTGGTTAATAATAGTGCTGCCGACAGTACCCGCACTTTTTCTCCATCAAACGATAGCCTGGCTTCGAATATCGCACCCAAACTCGTAAAATCCTCTGATATGAGTTTAAAAGTAAAAAACGTACAGCAAACCGGCGATACCATTGCTGCTTTAACTACGCGATACAAAGGGATGGTCATGCACCACCAGATGCGTTCAGAAGCGGTAAACAGCCAGGATATCCGAATTAGCGACGACTCCGTGATGCGTGTTTCGGCTTTTAGCACCTCGGCCGATATGACCGTTAAAATACCCTCGGAAAAACTGGAGGATTTTATGATGAAAGTGAGCCACCTGGGTATGTACATTACCTCGCGGCAGATGGATATCGAAGATAAAACGCTGGATTACCTTGCCGAGCGGATGAAGACCAACAACCGCCGCGAATTGGTTGCCCAGCAGAAAAGCGGTAAAATAACCATCAAAGACCCGGAACGTGTTTTATGGCTGAAAGACGACATGGTTGATGGCCAGATAAACAACCAGCGCATAGATGCTGCTGTAAAATACAGCAACATTAGCCTTAACTTCCAGCAAAGCAATACCATCGTGAAAGAAATGGTGGCAAATGACGACCCATCTGCATACCAGTTGCCGTTCTTTAAACGCCTGTTTATGGCCATCGCCAACGGCTGGGCCATGTTTACCGAATTCATCATCGGCCTGGTAAACCTGTGGGTATTCGTATTGGCCGGGATAGGTGTATGGATTGCGTATAGGACGTACAGGAAGAGGTACCCAACTTTGGTGCAACCAAAGGTTCCGACCATATAGACATCGTAATTGCGAGCGATAGAGCGGCAACCATCGGCAGGCAGAGTCGCTTTGCAATTCTGACCTTAGTGCCGATGATTGCCACGCCGCCCGTCCACACGCGTCCAGCCCGCCGCGGCTCGCAAAGACGTGATGGGAATGGTTTAACGAAAGAAGCCCGGCTGGTGCCGGGCTTCTTTCGTTAAGATAAAATGGCATAAATCCTGTAAATCCGTTTAATCCCGGTTCAGACAACCTACCCCACCAGCTTCTTATACCTAATCCTCTTAGGCGCTACATCACCCAAACGTTTCTTGCGGTTTTCCTCGTAATCGCTGTAGTTGCCTTCGAAGAAGTACACCTGCGAGTTGCCTTCAAATGCCAGGATGTGCGTACAAATCCTGTCCAAAAACCACCTGTCGTGGCTGATGACCACTGCGCAGCCGCCAAAATTTTCCAGCGCTTCTTCCAGCGAACGCAAGGTATTTACGTCGATATCATTAGTTGGCTCATCCAGTAATAAAACGTTCGAACCTTTTTTTAGCGTGATGGATAAATGCACCCGGTTACGCTCGCCGCCCGATAGTACGCCCACTTTTTTCTGCTGATCGGCGCCATTAAAGTTAAAGCGCGATACGTAGGCCCGTGAGTTTAACGGACGACCGCCCACCATAATGGTTTCCAGGCCGCCGGTTACGTTCTCCCAAACAGATTTGTTGGGGTCGAGGTCGTCGTGCATCTGGTCAACATAACCTAATGCAACGGTTTCGCCTACACGGAAGGTACCTGCATCGGGCTGGTCCTGCCCGGTGATGAGGCGGAACAGTGTGGTTTTACCCGCACCGTTGGGGCCAATGATGCCTACGATACCTGCAGGCGGCAAAGAAAAGGTCAGATTCTCGAACAACACTTTATCGCCATAGGCTTTGGTAACGTTGTTGGCCTCTATCACAATATTGCCCAAACGCGGGCCCGGCGGGATAAACAGCTCCAGCTTTTCTTCCCTGTCCTTTGTTTCTTCTGATGCTAATTTATCGTAGTTGGATAAACGCGCCTTGGATTTGGCGTGGCGGCCCTTTGCCCCCATGCGCACCCATTCCAGCTCGCGTTCCAAAATCTTCTGACGTTTGCTCTCGCCTTTTTCTTCCTGGGCAAGGCGTTTTGATTTCTGGTCGAGCCATGAGGAGTAGTTACCCTTCCATGGCAAGCCTTCGCCACGGTCAAGCTCCAGTATCCAGCCCGCTACGTTATCCAGGAAGTACCTGTCGTGCGTTACGGCAATTACGGTACCTTTATATTGTTTAAGGTGTTGTTCCAGCCAGTCGATAGACTCCGCATCTAAGTGGTTGGTAGGCTCATCCAGCAGCAAAACATCCGGCTCCTGCAACAGCAAACGGCAAAGTGCCACGCGGCGGCGCTCACCACCCGATAGTACGGAGATCTTGGCATCCGGGTCGGGGCAGCGCAGGGCATCCATGGCACGTTCCAGTTTAACATCCAGTTCCCAGGCGTTCACGGCATCTATCTGGTCCTGCAGTTCGCCCTGGCGGCTCATCAGCTTGTCCATCTTATCGGCATCGCTGTAATATTCTTCTAAGCCGAATTTCTCGTTGATATCTTCGTATTCTTTAAGCAAGGCGGTAGTTGCGGCAACGCCTTCCTCTACAATTTCCTTTACGGTTTTGTTGGGGTCGAGTTCCGGCTCCTGGCTCAGGTAGCCCACGGTATAGCCCGGCGAAAATACTACCTCGCCGATGTTGGTTTTATCTATACCAGCGATGATTTTGAGCAAGCTCGATTTACCCGAGCCGTTTAAACCGATAACGCCGATTTTGGCGCCGTAAAAAAACGACAGGTAGATATTTTTGAGTACTGTTTTTTGCGGGGGATAAACTTTGCTTACCCCTGCCATAGAAAATATGATCTTTTCGTCGGCCATTTTATACAGAAATTGGTTTATGATGTATGAGGTTCCAAATATCTCGTAAATAAGGTTTGCAGCAAAATATAAAACACATTTTAAAGGATTTATCGAAGGCTGGCCGGGCTGCTGCGAGATGCGCAGCACTTTATCATTTTGGTTGCTACATCTCCAAAAAATAATATGCCGTAACATCGAGTAGGAAAGTAGGGATTAGTTCCCTACTTGTCCTCTCACACCACCGTACGTGCCGTTCGGCATACGGCGGTTCATTAAACATTAACAGTTTTAAGCGGGGGTTGTGATGTCTTTGAGACTTACAAAGCCCATTTTCTTTAAAAGTGCATTATTTAGCGCGATTGTTAGGATAGGACTATGAACAGTTCGCCAGTAGCCCTTCCGTGTACTAGCCCACCAGTAAGCTTTATTGGGTTTAACCCCAAGCTGGGTCAGGTGTTTAACTCGTGTCCTTACCCGTTTCCATTGCTTCCAGTAGCATAATCGGATACGGCTTCTTACCCATGAGTCGAGTCTTTCGAATACCGATTTTGCGTCGCTTAACTTAAAGTAATTGCCCCACCCGTGATTTAATCGCCTGATTTGCATCATGCGCTCTTCCATTGCATAGGGTTTGCTCCGGCAGGTTATCTGACGGATTTTGTCCTTATAGATGGCGATGCTCTTTCGGTGTACCGAGATACGGTTTCCTTCCTTCCTTTGATAAAAGGTAAAGCCTAACAGCTTACTGAACCATGGGCGGGTTACCGAACTTTTCTCCATGTTGACTTTCAGCTTCAGTTCCTTTTCGATGAAAGTACTAATGCTTTCCATTACACGCTCACCTGCACGTTTGCTTTTAACATAGATACTTACATCATCAGCATAGCGTACAAA
>NZ_JBFUAP010000029.1:0-22506 GCF_056406215.1 Mucilaginibacter sp. P1_D10
CATAAAGAAAATGGGCTTTGTAAGTCTCAAAGACATCTCAACCCCACTTAAGACTGTTACTGTTTAATGAACCGCCGTATGCCGAACGGCACGTACGGTGGTGTGAGAGGACAAGTAGGGAACTAATCCCTACTTTCCTACTCGATGGGGTTGTGCGGCGAATAAGGCTGATAAACTCCGCATTTTTGCTGAGTTTATATTTATGATCCGATTAATCTTATTATTCGGCTCATAAAATGATTATATTTGAGCCGAATAGTTTATCTAATCGGCTCATGACCTATAATTGGCAAAAAGATAACTGGCCTCACTTTGCTTACAGCCTTACGGATGTGGAGGAAAAACTGCATGAGTTTTCTACAAAAACCGGTATGGTTGGCGGCGTTCTTAAATCATTGCCCGACGATACACAGATGGATGCCATAGTAGAGGTTATGGTTGCCGAAGCGATAAAAACATCGGAGATAGAAGGCGAGTTTTTAAGCCGCAGGGATGTCATGTCGTCTATCAAAAAAGACCTTGGACTCAGTCCCGTTGACAGCCGGGTTATAGACAAGCGTTCTAAAGGGATAGGGCAGTTGATGATAAGCGTACGCGAAACGTATCAATCGGCACTTACCAAGGAACAACTGTTTGCATGGCATACGATGTTATTTGGCGAACAGCGGAGAATGAGTGTTGGCGCCTGGCGTAGCCATGCCGAGCCGATGCAAGTGGTATCTGGTGCCATAGGGCAAGAGAAAGTACACTACGAAGCGCCTCCATCTGAAAAGGTTCCGCAAGAGATGGAGCGGTTTATCGTCTGGTTTAATGATACCGCACCCGGAGGCAAAAACGCCATAACAAAAGCACCGGTGCGCTGTGCGATAGCGCACTTATACTTCGAATCGATACACCCGTTTGAGGACGGCAACGGCAGGATAGGGCGCTGTATAGCAGAAAAGGCATTATCGCAGGGTGTGGGGCGGCCGACTTTGCTGAGCCTGTCGCGTACCATAGAGCTTAATAAAAGTGCCTATTATGCTGCATTGGAAGCTGCGGAGCGGTCTATAGAAATAACGCCCTGGGTAAATTATTTTGTAGATGTAATATTAGCGGCGCAGGAACACGCCGAAGCATTTATAGACTTCGCATTAAAGAAGACCAAGTTTTTTGACAAGTATAAGGATGTATTAACCGAACGCCAGTTAAAGGTAGTACGCCGAATGCTGGAGGAAGGGCCAAAAGGGTTTGAGGGCGGGATGAGCGCAGGTAAGTACGGCTCATTAACAAAAGTTGCAAAAGCAACCGCCACAAGGGATTTGCAAAGTATGTTAGTGCACGGCGCGATGGTGCCATTTGGAGCTGCCGGTGGGCGCAGCACTAAATACCAATTAAATATATAATTTTCCGTTTAGCTATGATAACCGGCAATTCATTGCGTAAATTAGATTAGTGCAAATTTGTAAACAGCCAGATTTTTAATGGCAAAAGCACCGGTTTTATAAATAGTGTAAGTGTTGGTTGCTTAGTTTATATTTACGTGCTGGCGCATTGGCCGCATTGGCCGCATTTGCCCCCTTTAATTTTAATTAGTAACCTTGCGTTACCTAAACGTTAATAAATTTGAGCCTCTTTGGAAATATGAACAAGCTGTGGATCAGGGTTACCGGGTCAACCGCAGAGTTTCCGCTGGAAGCACGGATATTTCATTCTGTTTGTATATTAAGCATTGCTTCCCTCGGTTACAATGTGCCATTTAATTTTCTTATCGGGCTGCCGGAAATCGCCATAATTAGCCTCGGCACTTTGCTAATATGTTCATATCTATATTACCTCTCGCGCTACAAGGGGAAAACAAAACAAGCTATCATCGTTTTTGCTATTACCAGCAATGTTTTGTTTGCAGCTAATTTTTTGTATAACTCGGGTACCCGGGGGCCGAGCGATCTGTTTATGGGCCTATGCATCTTGCTGCTGTTATGCATTGTACCCAAGCAACAACACAAGCTTTGGGTTGCTATAAATGCGGGTATTATGCTGGTGCTACATGGAATAGAATACTACCACCCGGAATGGGTCCCCGAGACTTATGACAGCCGCAGCAGCAGGTTTCTCGATATCACGTCTGGTTATGTAGTTGTGGTTATAGTGGTATTTTACACCATTACTTACCTCCGCCGTAATTACGACCATGAAAAACGCTCAGCTTCCGAAAAGACAAACGCTATCGAGCGCAAGAACCAGCAGATAACGCAACAAAACCACGACCTGGAACGCATTAACCAGGAACGCAATAAGCTGATGTCTATCATTGCGCATGACCTGCGCTCGCCGCTGAGCAATATTCAGAATTACCTGGAACTGATTACCGAGTACGAACTGGATACCGAAGAACGCCGCATGGTAGAGGGCGACCTGCTGAAGGTTACCCGCCGCACCATTGATATGCTGGGCAAGCTTTTGTTATGGAGTAAGGGCCAGATGGACGGCGTAACCGTAAAGCTGGGCTATGTTTCCCTGCGCAGTGCCTTGTTCAACACCCTCGAGTTGGAGCGCTCTATAGCTCTGAAAAAAGGTATTACCCTTACTGCCGATTTGGATTGGGACATCAAAATAGTAGCGGATAACGATATGTTGCAGCTGGTAATACGCAACCTTATCAATAACGCCATTAAATTTACCCACACCGGCGGTGAGATAACCTTTAAAGCGAAACAGATTGGCGGCGAGTGCTGGCTCATTGTTCGCGATAATGGTATCGGCATTACGCCGGAGAAGCAGTCGGAACTCTTTTCGTTACAGGCTGGCGCCACGTTTGGCACTAATAACGAAAAGGGCGTGGGCCTGGGGTTACTCTTATGCAAAGAGTTTACCGAATTGCAAGGCGGGCGTATTTGGCTGGAAAGCACCCCCGGCGAAGGAACGGCTTTTTATATTGCCATGCCGGCGGGGAATTAATCAGTTTGCAGTAGGCAATAGGCAGTGGCCAGTTCGCAGTTGTCAGTTCGCAGTTGAGCAATCTGTGATAATCGGTGAAACGGCGAAGCTCTCAGGGGCTCCATAATAAAAACAACAACACGCGAGAGATCTTCTTGCAGTCGGTGAAATCAACCCATAATCTGTGCAATCATAAAAAATCAATAACTTTGCAGCATGAACCCGGGTGATAAAGTAATTTGCATTGACGATAAGATAGACGCTGATAAGAACGAAGAAATCCGTCGCGATTTCGAAATCTGGATTACCAAAGGCAAAGAATACACAATCCGCGAGATACTCGATAACAACGGTATCGTACCGGGCCTGTTGCTAGATGAAGTGCACAACTTCCCCAAATTTTTTAAGCTGATAAACCGCTTTCAAGAACCCGCATTTGCGCTGTGGCGCTTCCGTAAACTCAACTACCAAAGCAAACCCGAAGAAACCATTGCCGAAACAGAGGAACTGGTAGAGGTTGCACCCATGGCTGCACCCGAAAAGAGGGGAAATTAACGCGGGGCATTTCCCTTGCTAAACCCTGAGCACTAAATCACGGCCGGAATCTGCACATCCAGCCTCCGTTTATTTCTGGCTCAATTACCGTTAAAACACGGTTGCCCTGCTGCGCATGTTTCACAAGCTTTGTATTATCAATCTATACTATGCTTATGAAATCATTTATCTTGCTATTCCTGCTTTTTTTGGGGCTTTGTTTGTTCGCCAACGCGATGCTAACGTGATCGGATTATTACTGTAATAATCTAATCCGCTTACCCTGTTTGCCGGGCTTATTTGTGCCTTGGATTATCGGGCCGCCGCCGTTCCCTCGGTTGTATGTGGCAACAATCAATGCCAGTATAATCAATATGTATTTTATGCTAATTGGCATAATTCTTATAAGTTTTCACCAACGGTTTCGGTTTCTACCAGCTGGGTGAGTATGCTTTTCAGCATGGCTTCGCGGGCCCAGGTTTGTTCAATTGGGGCTGCATCTTCGCGGTACCATTTTATCGGCGCGTTTATCTCTATGCGGGTTTTGTAAACGTATTGCTTGTTGGGGTGCAGGCGGCTGCCCTCATAGCTATTGAGGTTTTCGGCCTTTATCACCTTGGCGAATTGCTTTAGGGGTACGTCCAACTGTAGGCACTCATCCAGGCTATTTTTGAAATCGTGCTTGTCTTCCAGCCACAGGGTTAACACTTCGTCGCTCAGGTCGTGGTCGGCGATGCTGATGCGGCTATAATTATAATCTACGGATATAATCATCCACCACAGTTCGTCTTTTAGTTTTTGCGTTAGTTTCATTTTGTTGTTTTATTAGTTCAATGGTCCATTAGTTCATTGTCTGTTATCGGCTTACTGTTGCGTCAAAAGCAGGCATCCAGCCAGGGAGATACTTTTGTATGTCGGCAATCTCTTGCCTGTACTTGTTGCAGGCGGCCTGGTAGGCTGCTATGCGGTGTTGCATTTCGGGGTTGCTCAATTGGGGCTGGCCGGTTTTAATTGTGTTGCGGAGGGCGCTATGGGCTATGTGCATAAGATTGGGTTGTTTCTGTATATTCTTGATTTTAATTTTGTTCAGGAGGATTTTATGAGTACCTTTATTGAATAAGAACGTTACAAATATAAAGAATAATCTTTATTTAAATCAAGAAATAAATAAAAAATATTTTTCGATATGGAAGAGCAAGCAAAACCTGGTAAGATAAAAACCGTACGGCCCGAAACGCTGGAGTTTATTATCCTGTATAATCAGTTACGGGGTAAGGCCTTCAACAATAACAGCGAGCTTGCCGAAGTCCTCGGCTTTAACAACGCCAGCAGCATTACCGAGATAATCAAGAGCCGACAGAATATCGACCCGGAAAAATTAAAGATATTTAAAGAAAAATACAGAGATTTATTAGGAGGTACAAAAACTACGGATAAACCTGTATATGTGCGTACCGGCGAGGGTATCCCTATGTATGATATCATAGCCACAGCATCGGGCGTAGAGGTTTACAATGATATAAACGATGCGTTGCCTGTGGGGAGGATGAACTTCCCTGGTATTGAGGAATGCGATTTTGCATTGCCGGTTTGGGGCCATTCGATGTACCCGTACCTGGAGAACGGCTGCTGGGTAGCCCTAAAAATAATAAGCGACCGCAAGATACTACCGGGCGAGGTGTACTACATAGAATGGGGCGATTACCGAATGTACAAGCGCCTGTTGGCCAGTGATAACCCCGAAGAGGTGATAGCCCACTCGGATAACACTACCGAGATGATAGGCAACCGCCTGAAGTATGCACCCTTCCCCATCCGGCTGGATGAGATAAAAAAGCTTTGTTTGGTGAAGGATATCCATAAAAAGCATAACCACTAGTTGATGTGCAGATTACAGATGTGCAGATGGAGGAAATAGAAGAAAACAAACGTAGCCGGCTAATGCCAAACCCAGCATATAAGACACTTCTTTATTACGCAATAGTAATTACCGTTATTGTGTTGGTGAACAGACTGCCAGAATTTAAAAGCGGGCCGTGCACACCAAACCTGGACTTTCTGTTGCCTGTGCTTGCATTCCTATTTTCGATAGTGCTTTTGGTGACCAATGGCATACGATTGATAACGAGCGGCAGAGCTTATTTAGTTTCGCTAATCATGCACGCCGTAGTTATTTTTGTCACCATTATTGCTTTAGCGTTTAATAGCTAAACCGTACCTTTTATTTAACTTTTTGATTTTAACTACCGATGAAGATCCGTCGCGCTACTCTTGCCGATATCCCCGCCATCATGTCCATTGTGAAAGAAGCCGTGCCCTTAATGCAGGCCGCAGGCAACTTTCAATGGAACGATACCTACCCAAACCCCCAGGCTTTTGCGGATGATATAGCATTGAACCAGTTGTGGGTTGCAGAAATTGACGGCCGGGTAGCCGGTGCATCGGCCATTACTACCGAGCAGTACGCTGAGTATGAACAAGCCGGGTTAGACATTAGCCAACCAGCCATCGTAACCCATCGCCTGGTGGTGAGTCCACATTACCGCGGGCAGGGGATTGCCGAAGCCCTGCTAATGGAAGCCGAATACGAGGCCGGTCGCCAGCATATCCCCCTGCTGCGTATAGATACGAACAAGGAGAACAAAGCCGCGCAAAAACTCTTCATAAAACTCGGATATGTATTTGCCGGCGAAATAGGCCTTGCTTTCAGGCCGGGCATGCGCTTTGTTTGCCTGGAGAAAAAGCTGGGCTAAGCTAAGCGCGCATAGCTTTAACAAGAAGCACTTTTCGTAACTCGACAAAACAATGCACCGCTTGTTTTTTAAGCGATACTTAAAAGGCTGCGCAAAATATTCCTAAAAGTTGTAAATTAACTTTTGCTTAATTAGATTTGTTTTAGATTTGAATTATCGGGCCGCTTGCCGGTCTTGCAAAACCAGTTATATACATCTATCGTCATGTTTTCCAGGTTGCAAGTGTTCCAATTCCAACACTTAAGCGTTGGCAATGCGTTACAAAATTTAGCGTTTTATTCGCTGGTGATGCTTATGCTGGCTGTTATTGTGGTACAGTTGAACGTATATACCGAAACGGGTATGCGTAGGTTTGTTATTGCCTGTATGGGCCGGGTAAGCCACATGATGCAACCTTTATGCAGGGCATGCTATTTTAAAATGAAGCAATTATTTATTATCCGCCGGTAAATAGGGCTGGTTGGCTCCTATGTGAATTTTTATTGTTGCGAAGTGTTTTATTAAGGACTAAAAGCTATATTGTGGCTATTAAACCTTACATCATGAGCGATTTTGAAGAGACATTAAGCGCGGCGCAAATAGACGACGACATAACCATAAACGCAAAAATTTATAGTGTAAACCAGATAAGGGGGGCTACTTTTCTTGGCGGCCCACTAGTAGCGGGTTATTTGATAGCAGAAAATTATAAGGCTTTTGACGAGTACGATAAAGGAAGACGCGTTTGGATGATTGCCATTGTCTTTTCAATTGCAATGTTTGCCCTAATATTTTTACTGCCCGAAAACGTGCATATACCGAACGTAGTTATCCCGCTGGCGTATTCGTGGTTAACCTCTATATTGGTAACTCACTACCAGGGCCCGCAAATAAAGGAGCATTTTAACAGCGGTGGGCAAACTTATAATTGGAGCCGTACCATCGTTATAGCGCTTATCGGAACTGTAATTACCGTTGCATTATTATTTATATGCGCGTTTATGCTTGATGTGTTATTTCCATCCGACGTTAACTAGGCTGTTTTACCAGCAACCGGCGGGCTATGTAAAATTTTTGTTTTTTATGTTATTACAGTGATATAAACTTAAAACCATATCACCGAGATTTGAAATTTAGCAGAAGCATTTCTGCATGTGTCATAAAAATTTACGTTTACTATGGAATACAGACAATTAGGCGGCTCGGGACTTAAAGTTCCCGTGCTTAGTTTTGGTACCGCTACCTTTGGCGGCGCCGGGGAATTTTTTAAGGCATGGGGCGATACTCAACTCGACGATGCAAAGAAACTGGTACACCTCTGCATGGATGCGGGCGTAAACTTTTTTGATACTGCCGATATATATTCTGGCGGTGTTGCAGAAGAAATTTTGGGTAAAGCCCTCGTGGGCATCCGCAGCGAAGTGCTGCTATCTACCAAGGCAACCTTTAAAATGGGCGACGACCCCAACTACGGCTCGTCGCGCTACCACCTCATCCGCTCGGTAGAAAACAGCCTTCGCCGCTTACAAACCGACCATATTGATATTTACCATATGCACGGTTTCGACGGCAACACGCCGGTTGAAGAAACCCTCCACGCGCTGGATGACCTTATAAGCAGCGGCAAGATCCGCTATATCGCCTGCTCCAACTTTTCGGGCTGGCATCTGATGAAATCGCTTTCGGTGTCTGAACGTTATGGCTGGGCCAAATACGTAGCCCAGCAGGCCTATTACTCGGTATTAGACCGCGAATTTGAATGGGAATTGATGCCGCTCGGTATCGACCAAAATGTAGGCACCATTGTTTGGAGCCCATTGGCTTCGGGCCAGTTGGGTGGTAAATTCAGGCGTGGGCAGCCAATCCCGGCAGATAATCGCCGCAGCCAGGGCGGAAGCCACGGCCCCGAAACCGATTTTGAACGCCTTTACAATATTGTTGATGCGCTGGATGAAGTAGCCGAAGAAGTTGGCAAATCAGTTGCACAAGTGGCCATTAACTGGCTGTTGCAGCGCCCAACGGTGGCAAACATCATCATAGGTGCCCGCAACGAGGAGCAGCTGAAACAAAACCTTGCCGCAGTAGGCTGGAACCTTACTATCGAGCAAGTTAAGAAACTTGATGCCGCCAGCGAGCTCACGCCGATATACCCTTACTGGCACCAACGGCAGGATACGAATCTGATCCCGCCACCGAAGTTTTATTAAACAATAAGGGCTGCCGAAACGGCGGCCCTTACAATACTATCGTCTTTGCGAGCGATAGCGCGGCAATCATCGGCAGGCAGGGTTGCCATGCAAGTTTGACCTGCTTGCCGAGGATTGCTTCGTTCCTCGCAAGGACGCAATGGTTAGGCAACTGCGCAATTACAACTCCTTTATCCTAATATTCTTGAAATAAGCTTTATGCCCATGGTCCTGCAAAGCAATGTGGCCAAGTTTAGCCACCCCGTATTCGGGATGGTCCTTCCATTTACCTTCGGCTTTTTTCTTTTCCCATTCGGGGCTACAGGCGGTAAATTCTAAGATTTTTTTGCCGTTTAGCCAATGCTCTACATGGCCATTATTAAAAACGATGCGGCTGGTGTTCCATTGGCCAACCGGCATCAGTTTTTTGCTGCCGTTGGGTATGGTCATGGCGTAATCGGCACCTGTTTTTTGCCATTCTTCCAACTTGTCGGGCACCCAGTTTATATCATCTATAATCTGGTACTCGGGGCCGGTAACATAGGTGGCGGTGTACTTTGGGGCTTCTACCACGTGGTACAGCACACCGCTGTTGCTGCCCTTGTCTATCTTCCATTCCCAGGCCAGCTCAAAATTGGCGTATTGTTTATCGCTAACGATATCGCCGCCGGTATCTGTGCCTTTTACGCTGCCCAGGCAAACCAGTGCGCCATCTTCTATCTCCCAGTTTTGTACAGGCTTAGTTTTGTTGAAGCTGTGCCAGCCGCTAAGGTCTTTGCCGTTGAACAGGCTTACCCAGGCAGTTTTCCTGGCAAGGGCTTTCTTTACCGGTTTCGGGTCGCCAATTTTTGATGCATAGGTTTGCGCGCCTATTGCACAGGTAACGGCGGCGGCAATGCTGAGCATGGTTATCGGGTGTTTCATTCGGTGTTGATTATGCCTTTATCATTTTCATCTTCTCCGGGTCCCAAAACATAGGGGCATTCTTAAAATAACTGTCGTTACAAAGCAGGGCAGGGGCGGCGGCGCGGTAACCAAATATGGCATCTTCGGTAACTTTGCCGTTGGTACGTATAGCGGTAATGAAATTATTCATATGATCGTAAGGGCCGCCCAGGTAGCCTTTTTCGGCATCGTAAGTAATTTGCTCGGGCGGGAGCATCATTTTACGGCCGCTATTGGTTTGGCCCATGGCCTTCATTTTTTCGATGTAGAATGGGTCGGTGTTATCAATGGTTTTGTTGCGTTTCAGGGTGACACTATCCCAGGTAATATCCATCGATCCTTCGCTGCCTACCAGCTTAAGGTAAGTGGTGCCGCTGGTGCCATCCACAAAGTTGCAGCGTAACGATAGGTTGAATGCCGGGTGGGCCGCTGCCTTGGCATAATCGAACGTGCCTAACAATACGTCAGGCACTTCGCGGCCATCGTTCCAGTAGCGCAAGCCGCCCGATGCATAGATTTTGTTTGGCCCCATAGAGCCGGTGATGAAGTGCAGGCTGCTGAACAGGTGCACGAACAAATCGCCCGCCATGCCCGTGCCATAATCGGTATAATTCCTCCAGCGGAAGAACCTTTTGCTATCGAACGGGCGTTTTTGGGTGTTGCTTACATAAGTTTCCCAATCAACGGTCTGGGTAGACGCATCATCGGGGATAGGGTATTGCCAAACTTCTACTGCACCGCGGCGTGCCCAAAAGCCTTCGGCGTAATTTAGTTCGCCAATGGCGCCGCTTTTTAATAGCTCTTTTGCTTTCTCGTTACCAAGCGAGGATACCCCCTGGCTACCCACTTGGAACACCTTACCGGTTTCCTGCTGGGCTTTTATAACGGCCGGGCCCTCCATTACCGAGTGTACCATCGGTTTCTCGCAATACACGTGTTTACCGGCGTGCATGGCATCTACGGAAATTTGTTGGTGCCAATGATCTGGCGTGGCAACTATAACAGCATCCACATCTTTGCGGTTCAAAATCTCCTTGTAAATTTTGGTGGTGAAGATATCAGCACCCCATTTCTTTTTAGCATCGGCAAGGCGACCATCGTACAGGTCGCACACGGCAACCAGCTTTACGCCGGGCACCTGAAGGGCCGTTTGGGTATCAGAAGTGCCCATGCCGCCGGCACCTATGAGGGCGATATTCACCTGATCGTTAGCGCCAATGCGGTTGTATTGCTGTTTTAGGTAATGAAAGCTACCAATGTTTTCGGCTGCTATTAAATTGCTGCCAACAGTGGCCGCCGCTGCGGTAGTGGCCAGTTTTTTAAGGAACCCTCTGCGCGATGCTTCGTTATTTTCTTTCATGGTTGAAACGATAAATAATGGTTTTGTGGTTTGAGATACGGAGAGGGAAAGATAGAAATTTATTTAAATAGTTTTAAAGCTATTATAGGCGACTAGTTTGTTTGATATTAGCCTAAAAAGGCTAATAAATATATAATTAGCCTTTTTAGGCTAATTTGTTTGATATTAGCCTTTTTATGCTAATATTTGCTTCACTAAGTTTTAAAGTAGCCACCATGCGAGCGATACTTACCGCTGATATTGTTAATTCATCATTGCTAACAACCGAATTTGATTGTTTGATAAATGATTTAAAGCAGTTTTTCGGCGAAGAAAAAACCGATTTTTTTAATGGGGATAGCTTCAGAGTGCTTATTACCCGCCCGGAAAATGCTTTGATGAAATGTATAAAAAGCAGGCTACTGGCTATAAAATATGCAGAAAATCATGCTATAGATATACGGGTTAGTATAAATATAGGGCATTTGCAGTCTGATGAGATCGACTTGAGGTCGAGCATGGACGAACTTTTGGTTGCTTCGGGGCGAAGCTTCGCTAAATTGCAGGGCACATCACGGCGGTTGTATATTAGCTGTGGCGAAAAGGAAAAAGACTTTACCTACGAAATTATGGCGGAGTACGCAGATAGCCTGATGACAAGGATAACCGCAAAACAGGCAAAAATAATTTATCAACTGCTGTCGGGCAAATCGCAGGTAGAAACCGCAGCTGCTTTACAGTTATCAACCGCAACGGTAAGTAAACAGGTAAAAGCGGGCCGTTATGAAGAGCTAAGGAGCATGCTTAACAAATTTGAATTATTCACCAATCAGCTGCGAAATGGAAATTAGCATCATATGGCTCGTTAAATTGTTGCTGGCGCATTTGATAAGCGATTTTTGGTGGCAACCATCAAAATGGGTACAGGACCGGGCACAACGAAAAATAAAATCTAAGTATCTCTATCTACATATCCTGGTTACCGGCGCAACCGCAATTTTATTTGTTGGGTTTAATTATTGGAAGGTGGTTTTGTTTATCACCATCCTCCATGGCGCTATAGATCTTGCTAAATCTTACACCAGGGCGAATTTCACCTATTTTATAATAGATCAGCTATTGCATTTGCTGGTGATTTTGGCAAGTTGGATGATTGTTTTCGGGCAGCACAGGCCCGATATGCAAACGCTGGTCAATTTTTATGAAAACAGTAAGTTTTGGGTGTTTGCAGCTGCCGCATTTTTCCTCACTATCCCAACATCTATCATAATAGCTTACGCCACCAAACATTGGGCTGTGCCTCCCGGGCTGAAGAACGCCGGGAAATATATCGGTATAATCGAAAGGTTGATTATCTGCATATTGGTGTACCAGGGGCAGTACGAAGCCATAGGATTACTGATTACGGGAAAAAGCATTTTAAGATACAATAGCACGCACGAAGAAGCGAAAACCGAGTACCTGCTTATTGGAACGCTGCTAAGTATTTTTATAGCATTTGCTGTTGGTTTTGTATTAAAGATTGTTATAAAATAGGCGTTAGTTCATCGATGATGGTTCATAGTTCATGGTAGCTTCGGCTTGATATGGAATGATTGCTTTGCCATGATCTAACATCTATGAACCATGAACCCAAACACCTATCTTTGCCCGCTATAAAGTATGAGCAAAACAGTAACTCCGTACCACGATACGCAGGGCACCAAGAAAGAGCAGGTGGCCGATATGTTCAACAACATCTCTAAAACCTACGATTTCCTTAACCACTTCATGTCGTTGGGGATAGATATCATCTGGCGCAAAAAGGCTATTAACGAACTTAAAGCCGATAACCCGCAGCTGATTTTGGATGTAGCCACCGGTACCGGCGATTTTGCGTTCGAGGCTCTTTCTATCCTTAAGCCTAAGAAAATTATCGGCGTGGATATTTCGCGCGGTATGCTGGATATTGCTGACCAAAAAATACTGAAACGTAACCTGTCTGATAAATTCGAGGTGAAGTTAGGCGATTCGGAAAAACTACCCTTCGAGGCAAATGAGTTTGATGCGGTTACCGTAGCTTATGGCGTACGCAATTTCGAAAACCTGGGCGATGGCCTGGCCGATATTCACCGGGTGCTTAAACCGGGCGGCAAAGCTGTAGTGCTGGAATTTTCTAAGCCCAAAGCATTCCCCATCAAGCAACTGTACGCGTTTTATTTTAACTACATTACACCGGGCATAGGCAAGCTTTTCAGCAAGGATGCCCGTGCTTATACCTACCTGCCCGAATCTGTAGCCGCTTTCCCCGATGGCAAGGCCTTTACAGATATGATGGTAAAAGCAGGGTTCAAAAATACCAAATGCCGGCCTTTGGCGTTTGGTATCTGTTCCATCTACACGGGTATTAAATGATAAAACGCTACCTAACCGCCTTACTGGTACTTTTGTGTTATAGCAGCTTGCTGCGTGCGCAACAGTTTTCGCCGGCATGGGGTGGCGGGGCCGATCAAAACGATTTTAGCGCGGGGTTCAGTTTTTCGTACGTAGGCAGCGATTTTAAGATAGTAAAGCAACCCAACTGGCGTGCGCCTTTTTATGATGCGGATGCCCATGCCTACGTTACCGATTCGCTCACCAGCATCAGTTCTAAAACAACGCCGGGTTTTGCCGTGGGCTTTATTGCCCGTTACCGTATTACCGATCACCTGGAGATACGCAGCACGCCGGGCCTCATATTTGCCGACCGTAAGCTGCGCTACACCTTTAAGAATACCACCGACCCTATAGATAAACCCATCCAAACCACCACGGTCGATTTTCCGCTGTCGCTCAAACTGAAATCTGATAGGGTGGGCAACCTGCGCGCTTACCTGCTTGGCGGCGTAAAGTTTTCGAGCTCCATAGGTGGCAAAAAAGACGGCGATAATACCGCTCCGATTGAGCGCATCGTGAGGAACACCAAAAGCTATTCTTCGTACGAGGCAGGTTTCGGGTTCGATATTTACTTCGAATATTTCAAGCTATCGCCCGAGATAAAAGTGACCAACACCTTCGGCAACCTGCTGGTGCCCGAGAACCACCCGTTTTCGGCCCCCATCAGCAAGCTATCGCTGCATACCATAATGTTTAGTTTGTATTTCGAGTAATTTTTGGGATTACACCGATTGAGGATTGATTTCACCGATTAACACCGATTTTTTCTGAACCTTGATTTTAATGAATTCGGGATTTCGTTGATTTCCCTGCATTATGAAAACCCATAACCACGTCACACCTTCATTGCCGTCGGTTTCCAACCGACGGACAGCGTCCAATTAAAAGAGGTTCTTCCACCACAACATTGCAACTTTCCAACATTACAACCTTTCAACATTATAACGTTCCCCAAATAAAACATAATTTCGCTGCTGATAGTTACGTAATCTATGGCTAAGATCGCATTAATAACAGGGGCTACCGCCGGGATAGGCGAGGCCTGCGCCCACACATTTGCCCGCGAGGGCTATAATCTGATACTTACAGGCCGCCGCATGCAGCGTTTGGAACGTTTGGCCCTTTTGCTGAACGAGAAATATAACGTAGAGGTGGCAATCTCCTGCTTCGATGTACGCAGTAAAGCGCAGGTAATAGAAAACCTGCAGGGCCTGCCCGAAGAATGGAAACAGGTAGATGTATTGGTGAACAACGCCGGCCTTAGCCAGGGGCTGGACCCAATAGACAAAGGCGACTATGATGATTGGGAAACCATGATTGATACCAATATTAAGGGCCTGCTATACGTGAGCCGTGTGGTTAGCAACTGGATGATTGATAACGGCTTTGGGCATATTATAAACCTGGGTTCGATAGCTGGTAAAGAGGTTTACCTCAATGGCAACGTATATTGCGCTACCAAGCATGCAGTAGATGCGCTGAACAAAGGTATGCGGCTGGATTTATTGAACCACGGCATTAAGGTAACGGCGGTGCACCCCGGCGCAGTAGAAACCGAGTTTAGCGAAGTGCGTTTTAAAGGAGATAAAGCACGCGCCAAAAAAGTGTACGATGGCTTTGAGCCGCTGGTGGCCGAGGATATTGCCGAAACCATCTGGTTCGTGGCATCGCGCCCGGCGCACGTAAACATAAACGATATCGTTATCATGCCAACCGCGCAGGCAACGGCAACAAATATATATAGGGGATAGGGTAAATGTGCAGATTGAAAATGGATGTGCAAATTTCAAATGTGTCCCGAAGTTTCGGGGTGCAAATGACAGAAAGTAAATCCGAAATTGAAAATCCGAAATTCGAAATAAAGAATCTAAAATCGTAAATCTAAAATCACAAATAGAATGTCACTCATTACACAAATAGACCAGGATATCAAACAAGCCATGTTATCCAAACAACCCGACCGTTTGCGGGGGCTGCGGGCCATTAAATCGGCTTTACTGCTGGCTAAGACAGAAAAAGGCGCTGCAGAAGAATTAACCAAAGAAGCCGAGATAAAAGTGCTTCAAAAGCTGATCAAACAGCGTAAAGAATCGGCAGACATATATAAAGCCCAAAACCGCGAGGACCTGTACGAAGTGGAAATGGCAGAAATGTACGTAATTGAGCCCTATTTGCCACAACAGATGACCCGTTTCGAGATTGAAGGCTACATACAGGAGGTAATCGGCCGCCTTGGGGTAACTTCTGTAAAGGATATGGGCCGCGTAATGGGCGTTGCTAATAAAGAGCTTGCCGGCCAGGCCGATGGTAAAACCGTATCTGAAGTGGTTAAACAGCTGCTGGGATAATTTAATTGTTAAAATTGTTGCAGGTAAACCCTAATAAACTAAATTTACGGTGGTATTTACACCTTTTCAGACTAAAATTAAAAACAGTCTGCACTGGTTTAAAACCACATTTTAAGCAGGAACTATGGATTTTGTACTGAAAGAAGAAAAGGGATTTACATACGTAGAAGAAGGCCAGGGCGAACCTCTCTTACTATTGCACGGCCTTATGGGCGCGTTGAGCAATTGGGAAAAGGTGATTGAGGAGTTTAGCCCGCATTACAAGGTTATCATCCCTATTTTGCCTATTTACGATATGCCGATTTTAACCACCGGCGTAAAAGCGCTTTCTAAATTCGTACATAAATTTATTAAGTTCAAAAAACTCACGAGGATAACCATGCTTGGTAATTCCCTTGGCGGGCACGTTGGTTTGATATACGTTTTATCGCACCCCGGATATGTAAAGGCACTGGTTTTAACCGGTAGCTCGGGTTTGTACGAGAATGCTTTCGGCGGTTCGTTCCCGCGCCGCGAGAATTATGAGTTTGTGAAAGGTAAAGTAGAATACACTTTTTATGACCCTGCCGTAGCCTCAAAGGAAATGGTTGACGAGGTTTACGCCAACATTAACGATCGTGCCAAGGTTATACGCATACTGGCCATGGCAAAATCTGCCATCCGCCATAATATGAAAGACGACCTACGCAAGATAACGATGCCTGTTGCGTTAATATGGGGTAGAGACGATAAGATTACGCCGCCCGAGGTTGCCCTTGAGTTTAACGAGCTGCTGCCAAACTCGCACTTATACTGGATAGATAAATGCGGACACGCACCCATGATGGAGCACCCGGAGGAATTCAATAAGCACCTTAAGGTGTTTTTAGATAAGTTAAAACAATAAAATATGCTTGCAATTGAGCTTGTTGCTGACGCGATTCCCCCGGTGCATACCTCTGATACCATTCAGAAGGTGTTCGACCGTATGGCGGAGTTCCGCGTGCGCCACCTGCCGATTGTAAACGAAGAGCAGTTTTTGGGCCTGGTATCTGAAGATGACCTGATTGAGGAGCCTGATTACAATACGCCTATAGGTGCGCTTGCCCTATCGCTGGTGAACCCCTACGTGCTGGAAGAACAGCATATATACGATGTTATCCGCCTGTTTTACGAGCGCGACCTGAGCGTAGTGCCCGTGCTGGATATCAAGAAAGATTATGTAGGGCTCATCTCTATCAACACTATGAACGGGTACTTCGCCAAGCTTACCGCAGTAAGCGAGCCGGGCGGCATTATTGTGCTGGAGATAAGCAATAAGAACAACTCGCTGGCCCACATGTCGCAAGTGGTGGAGTCAGACAATGCACAGATACTAAGCTCCTACACCCGCACTTTCCCGGATAGTACCCGTATGGAAGTTACGCTGAAAGTAAACAAGCAGGATATCTCCAACATCCTGGCCACCTTCCTGCGCTATGGGTACGATGTTAAAGCCACCTTCAACTTCACCGATCATAACGATAACGCCAAAGACAGGTTCGATTCGTTTATGAATTATTTAAATTTGTAGATACGCTGATTGTAATTTACCCATCAAAAAATACGCTGCCCGAAAAGTACAGGGCCATTCTGTTTTAAGTAAGGGCAAGAAGCCCATTACTAATAACATTGCTGTGTTGATGTTATAAATAACAATTAGGATAATTATAAAAAACTTAATAGTTTAGCTACTATTCAAACCAAACTCACATCTCGATGAAATCTCTTAAAACTTTCGTAATTTTTATTGCTGCGCTAATGCTTTTTTCGTGTAAAACGGTACAGCAGGCGAATCTGAAAGAAATTAAGCCGTTTGTGGGTATTTGGAACGACACTACCAACCCGGGAAGTAAAGTAGTATTCAAATCAGATGGGAGTTTTTATAATATTTTTAAAGAAAATGGTGTGCAGATTGTGACGCACAGTGGCACATTTAAAATTTTATCTGATAACATTTATGTGGTGACTATCTCTGATGCCAGACCTAATGCTACATACGACCTGAAAGGTAGGCAATATGCAAATTATTACACTTTAGGTAGTGATAAAAAAACAATGAAGATAAGTGGGGTGGTTGACGGGCGAAATGGCGGACAACCACTTGCCTGGACTTCCAACCTGGTAAAAGTGGATAAACTCGATTAATTAACCCCGCGTTCGTTGTATAGTATCAAAGTATCATAGTAACTCACCTCACAAGCCTGCCACCGATAAACCAGGGTTTTTGTGTCCAGTCTCCATGCTGGCAAAGGAGGGCGCTGAAAAAGCGGATATTTATTAAAAGGGGCTGTTTTCAATATTGAAACCGGCCCCTTTTTCTTTGATATATTCGGGTAGGGCGGGTGGAGAGCACCCCGGATAACGCGGGCAGCTTTTAAGTGCAGTGGCGGCCATTTAAGCAGGCGGTTACCTCCCTCGTTGAAAAGTGGGATTAGTTGAGAGCGCTTCTTCTAAAAAAAGCAAACTTTTCGCCCCTGCCAAACGTATTTTATTAGCTTTGCAGCCCCTACTATTACTACTGCCTCATGAAAAATCGTTTTTTCCTGCTTATAATTTCCATCGTAGCCCTTTCTTGTACTAAAAATGCCGATAAGCCCGAAACCAAGCTCCTCAATAAATATGCTGCGGAATATGTGAGGCTGGGCTTAACCATTGGGCAGTACGATAAGGATTTCG
This sequence comes from Mucilaginibacter sp. P1_D10, assembly GCF_056406215.1. Lineage (NCBI taxonomy): Bacteria > Pseudomonadati > Bacteroidota > Sphingobacteriia > Sphingobacteriales > Sphingobacteriaceae > Mucilaginibacter > Mucilaginibacter sp. P1_D10. Next base: position 18,116 of record NZ_JBFUAP010000029.1, read on the forward strand.
TGGATGCTTATTACGGTCCCGATTCGTTGAAGCCGAAGGAGGTTGTTGGCGACGAGTTCCCGAGGGATAGCCTGCTGGCATCGGTAAACAGCCTGATGAACGATATCAAGCTGTTAGCTACCTCGGCCGAAGTTGATTCCAATAAAATGCGCGCCAACTGGCTGTACGATCAGTTGGCTTCATTCAGTGGGCGCATCAAGATATTCTCGGGCGAGTACAGCACCTTCGATCAGGAATCTAAGCAGCTCTTTGGCGTTGCCGCTCCGGTAAATACCGAGGATTATTTCAAAGCGCAACTAGCACTGCTTGATAGCCTGCTGCCGGGCAAGGGCAACGTGAATGATCGTTTCCAAAAACTGGCTAATAAATTCATCATCCCGAAGGATAAACTGGATGCGGTTATCAAAGCCGCCATTGCCGAATCGCGTAAGCGTACACTGGCTCATTATAAGCTGCCTGCCGGCGAATCCTTCGCGCTGGAATTTGTTACCGATAAACCCTGGAACGGCTATAACTGGTACAAAGGCAAATACCAAAGCCTAGTGCAGATAAACACCGACCTGAAGATTTTCATAGACCGCGCCATAGATGTAGGCAGCCACGAAAGCTACCCCGGCCACCATGTGTATAATATGCTGCTGGAGAAAAACCTGTACCACGATAGGGGATATGTAGAACTTTCAATGTATCCGTTGTTCAGTCCGCAATCGCTTATTGCAGAGGGCAGCGCTAATTACGGTATAGAGATGGCCTTCCCCGGCGATGAGAAGATAAAGTTTGCCAAAAACGTATTGTTGCCTTTAGCCGGGCTGGATACCGCAGGGGCGGATACCTATTTCAGGGCATTGGCCATCAAAGGCAACCTCAACTACGCCCGCAACGAAGCCGCCCGCGGCCTGATGGACGATAACTGGAGCCAGAGCAAGGCCCGTACTTACCTCAAAAAATACTGCCTGATGAACGATGAAACTGCCGATAAATCGGTAAAGTTCATCAAAAAATACCGGGCCTATGTTATCAATTATAACTACGGGTTAGATCTTGTGAAAAACCACATCGAGAAACACGGCGGTACTGCAAAAGACCCGGTAAAACGTTGGGAACTCTTCGGTACTTTGCTGAGTAACGAGGTTACGATGGATGAGCTGGCTAAATAGGACACGATTGAGCAATAGAAGGATTTTACAGGATTAAATGCCGACATGAAATATATTTCACTATTCATAATTGCAACTGTTTTATCGATTAGCAATTGCCGTGGACAGGACAGTATTCCTGCAAAAAAGCTTTATAATGCTATGTTTAAATGGCATATAACCATCCCCGAAGGCTTTAACAATATGAGCCCGCAAGATTATGCCCGTATGCAGCAAAAAGGGACAGCCGCTATCGAAGACACTTATAACGACAAGATAATAAACCGTTCTAAGCCAATCTTTGTGTTCAAAAGCGACCAGATGCATTATTTTGAATCGAACTACCAGCCGTTTGACGTTAAGATTGACGGCAGCCATTCGGCAAGTTGCAAAGCAGTGGGCGATGTGCTTTATAATACTTTTTTGAAGCAGTTGGGCGATGTAAAAATGGATAGCGCTTACACATCGGAAATTGTGGATAAGCTGAAGTTCAGGGTATTTAAACTGAACATCTATTTACCCAACGATAATGTACTGACCACGTACATGTTCAGCAGGCTGTTTGGTAAACAGGAGTTTTCGGTTGTGATGTTGTTTGTAGACAGGAAAAGAGGAGAGGAGCTACTCAACGCATTCCGTACCTCAACATTCGATAAAAGTAAACCGAAGTAACCGGTATTTCCTGGGTGCGTACGGTAAATAGGTTTTTTGGCGTGTTAGGTTTGTCCAGTTTTATTTTATAGAAAATCCGGACAAAACCGATAAAATAGAGCCGCCTGAAAACGGCCAATATTGTGTTTTTTTGCTCCTGATACTTGCTTAAATTTGCCAAAACACCTTCAAAAATCGGCGTTTTTCTTAACTTTTCGGGTGTTTTTCGGGCTTTTACCATAAATAACAAAAATGGCCCTATTTGCATAGAATGGCCGTTTTTAGCTAAATTCGGCGTTTGCGGGCCAAAAAAAAATTCCAGCTTTTTCCAGCTTTTTCCAGCTTTTGCGCGGATTTTAGCTATGACTTTCCAGGAAATTCCAGCTTGATTACCGCGGGCAAAAGCTCCGCGCGCCAACTTTTTAAAACATTAAGCCCGTTTTTAAATCCAAAGTTCGATATTCGTGTTTTTTAGGAAATGAGAATAGCAGTTTACGGCCGTCAGTTTAACGATCCGCAGGTATTCCCGTACATACGGCAGGTATTTGATAGCCTTGTGCTGCACCAGGTAGAGGTGTATGTACATCACCAGTTCAACACCCATCTGCAGGGTAATGTAGATACTTCGGCCTACAAGGTGCTGCAGCCCGGCGATGCGATCAAAGACTTTATAGATACTTTTATCACCATAGGCGGCGACGGTACCCTGCTGGATATGGTGACCCTCATACGCGATAGCGGCGTACCCGTCATCGGCATCAACTTCGGTAGGCTGGGCTTTTTGGCCAGCATCAACAAAAACGATATCGCAGCCGCCATGCACGCCGTGGTAAATAAAGAATATACGCTGGATAACCGCGAAATGTTGGTGATAGATTCCGACGCGAAATTATTCGGCGACGATAACTTTGCTTTGAACGACGTCACCATCCACAAACGCGACGACTCGGCCATGATCACCACGCATGTATCCCTCAACGACGAGTTCCTGAACTCGTACTGGGGCGATGGCATCATCATATCCACATCTACCGGCTCAACGGCTTATTCGCTTAGTTGCGGCGGCCCTATCATCTTCCCGCAATCTAATTGTATCGCCCTTACGCCCGTAGCACCGCATAATTTGAACGTAAGACCGGTTATTTTGCCCGATACCAGCAACCTATCCTTCGAGGTGGAATGCCGGGGTACCAACTACATCGTATCCTGCGATAGCCGCACCATCGTTATCGATAAAACCATGAAATTCAGGGTTTATAAAGCCGGCTTCAAGCTAAATTTGATACGCCTGAGTAATGAAAGCTATTTACATACGTTAAGGACTAAATTGTTGTGGGGTTTAGATGCCCGTAACTACTAAACATAACGGATGCCTAAATTCCTCGTTGCCCTGTTTCTATTACTGATAAGCTATACCGCTCACTCCCAGGGCACCTGGGAAATCGGCGGCGCCCTTGGTGGTGCCGGCTACATCGGCGATTTAAACGCCAGTCCGTTTAAGCCCAGCGGCGGCTCTGTAGGATTCTTCATCAAACGTAATTTCAACGGCTACCTTTCGGCCAGGTTCAACTACCAGTATGGTAAAATAGCAGGCGCGGATAGCACCTCCGGCAGCGTACAGCAGCGTCAACGCAACCTGAGCTTTACCGACGGCCTTACAGAACTTGGTCTGATGGCCGAGTTCAATTTTATGAAGTACATACCCGACGCCGGCAAAAACAAGTACACCCCTTATATTTATTTCGGCATAGGTACCACCTCTTTTAACCCCATGGCGGTTTACAAAGGCAGCGACGTAGAGTTGCGCGCCTTACGTACCGAGGGCCAAACCGCCGAATACAAAAAAAGCACCATTGTGATACCTTATGGCGCCGGTTTTAAATACAACTTTAGCGGCAAATGGACCGTAGCGGCCGAACTGGGCTACCGTTACACCCGCAGCGACTTTTTAGACGACGTAAGCGGCTATTACGCGCCGCATAACCAGCTACCCCCCGGTCAGCTTTCCCTTGCCCTGGCCGACCGTAGCGGCGAACGCACCGGCACCTACATCGGCAGCCCCGGCAGCCAACGCGGCGATTTACGCAGCAAAGACATCTATGCCTTCTTCGGCTTTACCCTTTCTTACACTTTCGTAACCGAGAAGTGTTATTATGAGCAATAGTCAGAACCGGGATTAAACGGATTTCTACGATTTTCCGGATTTTGATTTGCATACCCAAGAAGTCGCATTGTTATTTTCATGGTAATCTTTTAATCCAAATAATCATGGTTCAGATTTTTACGGTGATTTCGCTGATTGTCTGAACCATGATTTTTCGCGGATTATTTATTTTAAGGGGAGCTTAAGAAGCCTTCGCCGTTTTCCTGATTGCCGGATTACCTGATGCAAGTATTCATGGCAATCTTTTAATCCAAATAATCATGGTTCAGATTTTTACGTTGATTGCGCTGATTGTCTGAACTGTCTTGTCCTGATATAGGTTGACACAAAAATAGTGTGAACATGGAATATTCAGAGAAAAAAGCGTCAGCAATAAAGGAATACTTTGCAGGCGGGACGACTTCAGTTAAATTAGGACTCAAATACGGTTTCGGTAATGC
>NZ_JBFUAP010000030.1:0-12682 GCF_056406215.1 Mucilaginibacter sp. P1_D10
CCTAATACTACGCCATACCTGTTGGCCATTACCGGGTTCCAGGTAGCCGCAATTGCCGAGCCATTTGGTAAAAACGTGGCGGAATCGGTTGTCCAGTTGGCCGACGCCCAGTCAAAGCGCTTTATTTCTTCGCGTACACCCAACGGGCCATCATCGCATGTTAGCTCCGGGATGCCTAAACGGCTTACGCCGCCCGAAGAAAACAGTGCGTTGCCATGAAGCATGTCTATTTTTTCTTCCAGCGTCATTTTCCTGACGATGCTATTGATCTTTGCTTTAAGCGCAACCTCGCTTTTGTTTTGCGCTGAAACTCCGCCGGCCACTAAAAATGCCATAAAACAGGCAAGGGTATATTTCATAAAATATTATTTCTTTTCTTTTGTAGGTGTTATTTACCTGCGACAGTTATTTCAACAGCAGATGCTTTAACGCCAGCCAGGCGAGCCATTTTCTTCTTTTAAGTTTTCAACTTGTTGCGTGGGCCTACCCATATCCACATAGCGTATTGTTGAAATCTTATTTTCAAGATACCTCATCCCATAATGCTCTAAACATTTTTGAGTGAAGTTCTTAATAAGTACCAGGCCCTCGTTAAATATTTTTCTCGATTCAGGCGATATGATAGGGTTCCTGAAGAAAGCAGGGTGCTCCTTCAGCAAAATACCGATCGTTTCAAAATTCTCTATCAAAGCTTTAATTTCGCTTTCATCTAGTTCCGGCGCTTTTGAAATAATTTGATCTTTCATATTCCTGTTTTTTTAACCAGTATCATTTGCCACGGATATCAAATTCGCGGGGGGACACAGAATTGGGTTTTATTTCAATTTGTTGTTTTGTCGCAGGCGAGCCTTCTTTAATAGCTTGGGCCTGACCATATTCACTTAGCGTATAGTTGAAATCTTATTTTGAAAGGTGATTTAACCCGTAATGCTTTAAACATTTTTGAGTGAAGTTTTTAATAAGGGCCAATCCCTCATCGCACATTTTTTTGGATTTCGGTGTCAATACAGGGCTACTAAAGATTGTGAGATGACCCTCAAGTAAAATACCAATCGTTTCAAAATCCTCTATCAATCCTTTAATTTCGGTCTCGTCTAATTCGGGCTCCTTTGAAATAATTTGACCTTCCATATTCCTTTTTTTGAATACTATTTAGAACTAATTGAACCTATCATTTTAAACCTGCCGAAATATGCCGGTATCACGACTAACCTCTTATTTGCGACACCGGCAGTTTTAGTGTAATTATCCCGGATAATTTGAAGATTGTTGAATCAGCTTTGCCTTATCGGCAAACGTTAATTTTTACTTATATCCTTCAATAAGGGCATCTATCATACGCTGGTCTTTAACCACATTCTTACCTCTGTCTAAAGTACTACCTTGCTCCCAATAGAATGGCAGAAGGCCATGTGCTTTAGCCTGTTTGGTTACATAAGTTGTCCAGTAATCCACAGACTTGTTATGCATATCCATATCCTTAGGAACAGGCTTGCCCAGGCCGGCAATCCGCCTAAAGGTTGCGTATTCACCCAGTATCACAGGGATACCTTTGTCAACAAACTTCTCTTTCATCTTTTTGAATTCAGCAATAATCGCATCCTCTTCTCCCCAGGTGGCGTTGCGGTCTGGCTCAATAGTAGAATGATTCCCTGCTCCCCAGTAGTAAACCATTTTACCCCAACTTGCATCCCCATCCAATAATATCGTAAACTGAGAAGGCGTGTAGTCATGTACCTCAACCATCAAACGGTTAGGTTCCGGGTCGTGAGGAAGGGTATTCATCAAAGTATAAGATAAATCAGCGCTGGTATTAGGTCCCTGCACAACCAATACCCGGTAACTGTTCCTGCCTCCGGTAGAGCGAACCGCCTTAATGAATGTTTCGTGATAACTATTAAGTATGGCCATCTCTTCGGCATCATCAGCCGGAGGTTCATTCGCACTGGCAAACATAAGGTGTTCGTCAAAATCGCGCATGGTTGTAGCAATCTGCTCCCAAAGCGCTTTTTGCTTCGCATTAACGGAATCTTTCATTGCCTTATTGATATTGGCATCCAGCCAGCCGTTGTCCCAATGTATATTCAGTATCACATACATATCATTAGCCACACACCATCCGACCACTTCTTTCACCCGCGCAAGCCATGCAGGGTCAATTGTTGCCGCTTTCCTATCGCTTAAATGCCCGTAATTCCAGGCACAAGGAATTCGTACAGCATTAAAACCTGTTTGTTTTACAAATTTCACATACGATTCGGTCATTTTACTGCCCACCCACTCACCTTCGGTTTGGGATTCCATGGTGTTGCCAAAATTTATTCCCAAATGCATTTTGGCCGCCAGTTGCACAGCATTACTTGCCATTCCGGTCATGTCTGGCGCAATTGGCGATGTATTATAACTTTTGTATATGGTGGGGGCCTGAGAAACCGTCACCTTTCTTGCCTGGCCGTTAGAAGCACTTATGTATAAAACACCAGAACGGGTTGCCCCTGTAGCATTTTCCGACAAGGTTGTTATATGAATAACAGTGCTGCCACTGTTACCCGATGTTGTGCTTAATTGCAACCATGAATAAACAGGGTTGCTGATGGTCCAGTCGGCATTACTGGTAACAGATAAATCTTGTGCACCGCCTTCAGGCGTAAATGCTATGGCAGATTGATTAACTGTTAGTTCCGGCGCTGCATCCTTTGTCTTTTTGCAGGAGAATAAAAATATAATCGCAATTGGTATTAATAACTTAAAAAAAAACTGTTTTTTCATTTTCTCCTGATTTTTACTTAAAAGAATCCTCTGAACAATGCTGTTCAGAGGATCTTTTTTAACACCCACAACAGGCGTATTAACGAAACGGTTTATATTAACTAAATCTGCCTGGTTAAAGCCCTGCATCTGTTTTCAGTGAAATACAATGCTTGCTGACTTGCTAGTATTAGTTGCAGTCCAAATGGCTGCTGGCGATAAAACCGGCAGCACATTATTTGCTTTTGTTAAATGACTTAAAAAATGCCTCTGAGAATTTACCGGCAATAAAACGAACCGGCCGGATATCCTTTTAATTTACAAGCGTGATATTCGGTACCATATTCGTCTATAATCAATGGCATTCCCTTATCGGCAAACATTGCTTTTTACTTATACCCCTCCTTAAGGGCATTTAACATACGCTGGTCCTTTACCACATTATTAGATCTGTCTAAACCAAAACCTATCTCCCACCAGAATGGCAGAAAACCATTCGCTTTCATCGTTTTGGTAACAAAAGTTGTCCAGGCATCCACAGACCTGTTGTGCATCAGCGTATCCTTAGGGGTACCAGCGTTGAATTCGGGAGTCCGCCTAAAGGTTGCATATTCACCCAGTATCACAGGGATACCATTATCAACAAACTTTTTCATCTTTCCGAGTTCTGCCGCAAGCTCATCCTCTTCTCCATCGGGGGCGTTGCGCTCTGGCTCAATAGTAGAAAGATTCCCTTTCCCCCAGTAGTAACTCGCTTTGGTGTTCGGACCATTATCGCCATCCCTTACCATATTAAAATGCCAAGGCCCGTAGAAATGTACCTCAAGCATCATACGATTAGGTACCAGGTCGTGAGGCATAGTAGTCATCAGCTGAGAAGTTTTAGTACAGTCAGTTGAAGGCCCCTGCACAACCAGCACCCGGTAGGCGTTTCTGCCTCCGGTAGCGCGAACTGCCTTGATGAATGTTTCGTGATAACCATTAAGTATGGCCATTTGCCCGGCATTGTCAACCGCAGGTTCATTCGTGCCGGCAAACATAACGTGCTCATCAAAGTCGCGCATGGTTGTAGCAATCTGCTCCCAAATCGCCTTTTGCATCGCATTAATGGAATCTTTCTTCATCACGTTTACACTACGCTCCAGCCAGCCATTATCACCGTGAGCATTGAGCATCACATACATATCATTAGCCACACACCATCCAACCACTTGTTTCACCCGCGCAAGCCATGCAGGGTCAATTTTTGCCTTACTACGGTCGCTTAAATGAGCCCAAACCCAGCTACACGGAATTCGTACAGAGTTGAAACCTAAACTTTTTATATATTTCACATACGATTCGGTGATTTTACTACTCACCCAAACACCTTCGTCTGGGTATGATTCCATGGTATTGCCAAAATTTATTCCCATTCCTGTACGCATTTTTGCCGCCAACTGCACGGCATTGCTGCTCATTCCGGTCATATCCGGCGCTATGGCCGACGTATTATAACCTGGGTATATGGTAGGGGCTTGGGTAACCGTCACCCTTCTGGACTGCCCGTTGGAAGCATTTATATATAAAACACCAGAGCGGGTTGCCCCGGTAGTATTGTCTGACAAGGTTGTTACATGAATAACAGTGCTGCCGCTGTTACCGGATGTTGCGCTTAATTGCAACCACGAATAAACAGGATTGCTGATGGTCCAATCGCTACTACAGGTAAAAGATAAATCTTGCGTTCCGCCTTCGGGCGTAAATGCTATGGCAGACTGGGTAACCGTTAGTTCCGGGGCTGCATTTTTTGTCTTTTTACAGGAGAGAAAAAATATAACTGTAACAAGAGCTATCAATATTGTAAAACAATACTTAATTTTCATTTTGTCTTAATTTTTAGTGAGTTAAAAAAGCCCCACAACGATATGCTGCCGTGGGGCTGTAGGCTATTTGATCTTCACACACCTAATATTGTCAATAGCGGCATAACAACCAGTTGCAGTTGGCGAACCCGCGAAATTTTTAAGGGTCATATTATAACTATTCGCACCAGTAGGCCCCAATAATTGGCTTATTTGAGTAATTGATACACCATCCCCTAATTCGTCAACTTTTGATCTGAAGTTAGTTAAAGGAATAATTACGGTTTGCCAACCTTTCGTTATAAAAGCTTTGGTATTATTTGAATTAGGGATTTTCCATGGCTCATAACGCGCTACATAAGTGTCGCCTGCAAATTCAGTTCTAATATAAAGCGTACCTCCTTTCCATGGCTTAGCCACACTTATGTCAAATTGAAGAGCCCAGCTTGAAGGAGGATCTGTAACATTTGCCGCAGGTACCCAGTGATTGCCCGTATTAGAATTACCCAATGGGGCGTACAAACTGGCACCGCCAGCTAAAACAGGAGAATCAAAATAGATATGCATCGTAGTATTTGTTCCCATCGAACCATTAAAATCGGCCACAGGGCCGAAAGCCAATTTTTCATCTCCCCACCAGGGATAACCAAAATTATCACCCCACTCAAAATCTGCTAAAAGACCTACTTTATCGTTATTTTGAGTATTTACTTTATTAACAATAGAAACCGTTCCATAACTGGTAACAATGGTCACTGGTCCACTTGAGTAGCTGTTCTCATCCGGAGCCGCAAACTTAACATAAGCGCCACGTGGGCCTTCGGTGAAATTTGTAATTGTAGCACCGCCAAAAGAAAATGACTGGATAGTCTTAAGGTAAGCACCATAAACATAAACCGAATCACCAAGTTTGGGATTAACGTAGGAAATGCCGTAAATGATCGGCTTCGCATTTATGGTATCTATAACCGTACCGGACTTCGTAGTTACTGTTATTAGTTTATTGGATGTCGTTGCCGGCATCAAAAAGCCTAGGGAATCCCCATGAAGGGTTGTGTTAAACTTTGTTATTGGGGTTCCGCCATATGTAAACTGTTGAACGAAAATTAAATTGGCACCAAAAAGATAAACCGAATCGCCCGGGTTGGCAAACACATCGGATATGGCATTAATAGTTGGTGCAGGCGGGCCTAATTTAAAAGAGAACGTTGTTGAGCCACCAGGTGTTCTATAGTGTAAGGTATAGAGCTTAGTAGTATCGATTTTTGAATACATAATATCTGGTATCTGCACTACCGCGCTGTTCGGCGCAAATAAAGCAGCATTAAAAGAGGTGGGAACGCCATCAAATTCAATTGATGTTGCGTTTTGCAAGTTCTGCCCTATGATCACCACATATCGTCCTGTTCCTCCGGACCAGCTGGGATCAGTTTTAGGATCGCCGGTACTTAAAAGCGTATCCTTAGGCGACAGATGATACATTCTTACGCTTGTAATAACAGGGGGGATAGAAGAACCCTCATTATTTTTCTTACAAGCCGGTAATAAAGCCACTACCATCAGGAATAGCGGCAATAAATACAAGCGGATGTCTAATTTTTTTTTCATGTTAATATATTTTTAAATGCTAAAACCAATAATTATAATTAATAATAAGGTACCGGTGGATCCAGCAATTTAGGGTCGCTGGTTAACTCGGATGCCGGAATTGGCAGCGTAAATGAATTGATAGTTGCCGGAAGCGTAAGTGGCGGAGCAACAGTATCCCTTGTAGCTTTTCTCGTTGCAGGATCATACGTAAACGAGATCCGGCCGTGACTGGCATCCTGATTATTAAGGAACTGCACGGCATTAGCCGGATCGTAATAAGAATACCTAACCAGGTCTATCCAGTATTGCCCTTCAAAAGCAAGTTCAACCCTTCTCTCCTTGCGCAGTGTTGCGGCGCTCAGCGAAACAACAGGATCTACGCCGGCCCTTGTCCGCACGAGGTTAAAATATTTAAGCGCTTCCCCATCGGATGTAGAACCATTATTCCCGAGAATAGCCTCCGCATATACCAGGTACACATCGGCCAACCTAAGAATCATGTTGTGGACAGGTGATGACCAAGGCTCCATTGTTGGCGAATTGTTATCTTTTTCGTTGCCAACAATGTGCTTTTTAAGGCCGACCATGGTCGCCTTATAACCACCGTGGGCTTGATCCAATTCAGGATAAAGATCCCCGGTGAGCATAATAGTAGCTTTGCGCCTCACGGTATCATTATCAGAATACATCCGGTACAGATCGTAGGTTGGCTGGATGGGTATCCATCCCCCTGCTTTTTGAGGAAGAATGGTGTTGCTTGGCGAAAAAAAGAGTTGATTAGCGTTGCCATTTCCATAACCCACGCCAGGAGCCCATTGAAGGGCAAATAATGATTCAGGGCTATCATTGTTTTGCGCCTTGAAAAGGTCATAATAACCCTGGTGGTTCGGATCACTCTGCCCAAACAACACTAAGCTGCTATGACACACGTTGCCTGCATACTTTTTTGCACTGTCAAGCAATTTCTGGTCGCGCTGCCCGCCACTTTGGCCTAAACCTGCCATTGTTAAATACACCTTGCCCAGCATCCCCTGCGCCGACCAGGTAGTTAGCCGGCCTTTGTCGCCTGTTTTTGGAAGATAATTTGCTGCATAAGTCAGGTCGTTAGCGACGAATTTATAAACATCCGAAACAATATTACGTGGAAGCAGCGGATCTTTTATAAGTTTGCTATTGTCTTCAACAATTGGCACAGAACCCCAGTACGCCGCCAGATAGTAATAAGCTACGGCACGAACAAACTTTGCCTCGGCTATGGCAGCATTTTTGTCTGCCGCGGAAATAGACGGATCCGCCTGTTTCTCTATGGCATTAATAACGCCATTACATTGCCCGACAACATTGTACAAGCCGACCCAACCGCTGGTCACATTACCATTTTGCCCGGTAACAGTACGGGTAAAGAGTTGTACTAAATCACCATTGTACAGCACGCTGCCGGTGCCGCTTAATATGTCGCCAAGTTGTAACCAGGAATTATTGTTCCATTGCCACCACTCCCCACCGGCGTACAGGCTTGCTGTAGCCAGCCGCAGGTCGCCCGTGGTTTTGTAAAAATTAGTAGAACTGATCTGCGAATTGGACGGACGGTCCAAAAAACTCTTTTTACATCCCGCCACTGCTGCCGTGCATAGCAGGATGATGATGATTTTGTGAATTGATTTCATAAACATATATTTTTAATCGGTGATCGTTTTATTATTTCAAGGTTATGTTTGCACCTATGGTAAATACCTTTGGCTGCGGATAATAACCCTGGTCCCAACCTGCCTGAAGCGGGTTCCACGAACCGATCTCGGGATCCATGCCTTTATATTTTGTAATTACAAAGGCATTGGCCACAGTGGCGTACACTCTAACTGAATGGACAGCTATTTTTTTCAAAAGGTTGTCTGAAAACCGGTAACCTAAGGTGATATTTTTGCATCGTATGAATGAACCATCCTCTATCATCAGACTATTAGGACGGTAATTATTATTGGTAGGGTCATTTCTCAACCCTACAGTGGTTGTTTTTGGGTTGGTAACATAAACATTGTCAACATCGGATGCAGAGCCGTTGGGATCTACCAAAGCCAGCTGCGCATAGTTTAACGCCGATGTAAAAAAAGCGGTATGACTTCCCGGAAAGCTTGGGTATACTGCCAATTCATTAAATACCTTGTTGCCATAGCTGCCGCTAAAGAAAATATTCAGATCAAAATTTTTGTAGTTAAATGAGTTATTGATACCGAACTGGAATTTGGGGAGAGGGGAACCCAAAAAGGTTTCGTCCCTTGAGTCGATAATACCATCACCATTCAAGTCTTTAAACATACGGTCGCCATACCAGATACCGCCACCCGCCAGAGAAACCGGATAGGGGTTGCCGTTTGCGTCGGCAGGCCGGGCATGGTTTTGAAAATCAGATGGCGTTGCAAATATCCCATCAAATACGTAGCCGTAAAATTCGCCGATGGGCTGGCCCACAACCGTTTTTTCAATTACATCATTAATTATATCCAGATTAGATTTCTTGCTTAAGTTAGCCTGGTCTCCACCGGCACCTAAACTGGTCACTTTATTAATGTTCCGCGATAGGGTAAAGCTGGATCTCCAGGTGAAATTTTTAGAAGCAATATTGGTAGAGTTGATCTGCAAGTCGGCCCCTTTGTTGCTTAACGAACCCACGTTGGCATAAGGGGCTTGCATGGCGCCCGGCCCCCAACCAGCTACAGTGCCAGAGTATTCCGGAAGCGGCACCTGTAATAAAAGGCCGTTTGTTTCGCGGTCGTAAACATCAAGTGTAAAACTTAACCGCCCATTCAAAAACGTTCCGTCAATTCCTGCACTATAATAATTTGTTTTTTCCCACTCGACGCTCGGATTTGCCAAATTGTTTTGAAACTGTGCTGTACCCGACAGGCTGTTTGATACCGCTGCAAGTTGTGTTACAAAGGTATTGCCGGGTATGCCCTGGTTGTTGGTTAATCCATAACCAACCCTCAACTTCAATTCATCTATCGCTTTTACATCCCTTAAAAACGCCTCTTTATTAATTTTCCAGGCAAATCCACCCGAATAGGTAGTAACCCAACGATGACCGGCTGGAAAATTTGAAGAACCATCGTTCCGTATATTCCCGGTGAGCAGGTATCTGTCATCCCATGAAAAATTGACGCGACCGAACCAGGATTCCTGTGCAGAGCCCCCCGGAGGGTTTGAATATGTATTATCGCCCGAGTTTTTGGCTGTGATAGCATCCCCCGCACTAAGCCCTTGCACATTGTTTGAAGGAAAATTGTTTCGCTGGCCCCAAAGCCTTGCGAAGGTACTTTCCTGTGCTTCGTGCCCTGCTAAGGCGTCGATATGAAGTTTATTGAAATTATGATTGTAATTCAGGAAATTGCGTATCGTAGTATAAAAATATTGGTTGGCCTCAGATGTACCAGTGCTGGTACTTTGAAGGAGTTTACCAAAAGTATAAGTTGGCTCAAACCTGTCTGCTGTATTAAAATCGAAATTACCCGACACTTCATTTCGCAATGAAAAATCTTTAGTAAATTGTATTTCGGCATACACATTACCGAATATTTGATTCCTCTTTCTTTGGTCTTTTATAAGTCTGGCTAGTGCCACCGGGTTGGCAACAGGTTGCACTACCCCGCCGGGATCGGTAACACCACCATAGGAGCCATCAGCGTTGGTTACCGGAATATCGGGGGTAATGTTTAGTGCGGTGTTGATCACACTATTGCCGGTTGCAGCTACATTTTCATCAACATGCGCCAATTGCAGGCTGGTGCCTATTTTTAGCCAATTGGTGGTTTTATTATCTAAATTCAGCCGTACCGAGTATCTTTTAAAATCGGAGCCAAGGGCTATCCCTTCCTGGTTAAAATACGAGGTTGACAGTAAATATTGGGTTCTTGCGTCCCCGCCGCTTACTGTAATTGTATGATTCGTTTGCGGAGCCTTCCGGAATAATTCTTTTTGCCAGTCGGTACCCATACCTAAGTAACTGGGGTTTTCAAATGCGGGCCTGGTATCGAAGCCCCAGACAACGGCCCGGGCATTAATTAAAGTGGCAAATTGTTGCAAATTCATTGCAGGCAAGCGCTTTTGTATTTCCTGGTAACCGCCATAAAGGTCATACGATATCTGCGGCGCCCCGGCTTTGCCCCTTTTTGTTGTAATAACAATTACGCCATTGGTTGCCTGCGAACCGTATATGGCTGTTGCCGAAGCATCTTTCAATACATCTATTGATTCAATTTCGGCAGGGTTGATCGCATTTAACGGGTTTGAACCTTTCCCGGGGTCACCCACCGGGGGAATAATAACCCCGTCGATAACATACAGTGGCGAATTGGAGCCGCTTATTGACGACAAACCACGTATTTGAACAGATACGCCGCCACCGGGTTGGCCAGATACCTGCTGAACCACAACGCCGGCAACTTTACCCTGCAGTGCCTGGTCAAAAGTAACTGGCTGGGTTTGGCGCAGGTCGTTCCCTGATATTGAACTAATTGAGCCGGTAACATCTTTTCTCGCCCGCTTACCGTATCCAACAACAACCACTTCGTTTAAGTTGCTGGAAGTAGAGCTTAACTTAACATTTATTACCCCGGTTAGCTTTACGTTTACGTCCTGAGAGGCGTAGCCTAAAAAACTAAAAACGAGGATGTTTCCAGGCGCGGCTGTTATGGAATAGTTACCGTCTACACCGGTTACAGATCCGATAGTTGTCCCTTTAATCCTCACGTTTACTCCCGGCATGGGCTCGCCACTCTCGGCACTTGTTACTTTTCCGGTGATATTTAAGGTTTGTGCATGGGCCGAAATAAAAAGGAACATGCCCATAATAATTAATGAAATTCGGTATTTCACTCTGTTTTGTAAATTTTTATCCATCTTATAAAGGGATTTTAAGGTTTGATAATTGGTTCATTGTTTTCTGAATTGGTACTTAACTTGGTTTTATTTCATTCATAATTGTTTTCATTCACCTATTTTTTTTCAGATAAACCAGTACTCCAAAACGATCATTTGAAGCGGCTTAACTGTTAGTTTATTTGCATGCGGCTACCCTGATGATCGGTAAAACTTACAGGTACAGCCAGACACCTTTAACTCAAAAAAAAATAACTTTTGGTTCTATCTATAATTGGTGGGACATAGTTTCAAGGCAAGCTCTTAAGTACATTACTTTGAACTCATATTCCGGGGGATGAAGCTATGGTAACTTAAAAAAAGGGAAAGGGTAGTTTTAGCCAAAAGTATAGACCAAAAATCCAAACTTCATAATTATCTACAAATAAGATAGTTACCTATTAAAACTAACCTATTTTACAATAAATACCGAACGAAAATCGTAATTTGCGGCAGAACGAACCGTTTTTAAAATGCAAATAACCAATGGTTACTGATCGGCCAAAACAAAGGCTGACAACTGCTTCGCCTTTGTTATGACACGTAAATTTGAAATAAACAATAATTGGCGCATCCAAGCCTATCCGCTTACTGTATAAATGCTATTTCTTTCTGGGGCTTACCGAACGGTAAAAGGCATACATATATTTGCAACGCCGTTTTGAATGCATGTTCTTGCACGGCTACTTGTCGCTCATTCGTTCGCATTTACAGCAAACAAACAGCATGGAGATCATTATTCTTTACTTTCAGCGTCTGAATTACTTTTTTTCTGACGAATGGAATTTACATACGCAGAAGGTAGTATGTTATATTCTTCCTTGAATATTTTCGTAAAATGTTTGGGAGTATTAAAGCCTACCTCGTAGCAGATCTGGCTAATGGTCATCTGACTATTCTCGAGCAAATACGCTGCTTTTTTTAACCTTATGGAACGGATAAATTCACCAGGCGATTTGTTGGTGAGCATCAAAACTTTGTTATAAAGCGATCCCCGGCTGATGCCCATCTGACGACCTAGTTCATCTACTGAAAGGTTGTCGTTTAAGATATTAAGTTCTATGTACTCAACTATATTCTTTAACAGTATTTCATCTTCGTTTTGTAAAGGAGTTTCCTGTAATTGAACGTCCATTTGCTTTTTGTATGTCCGCTTGTAGACATCCTTAAGTACGAGGATGTTTTTGATCTTCGAAAGAAGTATCTCAAAATTGAAAGGCTTTGTTATGTAATCATTGGCTCCAATTTCAAGCCCCTTCAATTGTTCGCTTTCGCCGGTTAGCGCGGTTAACAAAATAACCGGAATATGCGAAGTGCGCCTGTCATTCTTTAGTTTTCTGCAAAGATCAATACCCGTCATTTCGGGCATGCTGATATCACTTACAATAAGATCCGGATGCTGGGACAGCGCTTTCTGCCAGCCATCTTTTCCATTTGCAGCCTCGACTAATTTATATATATCCTTTAAATTGTCTTTCAGATAAAAACGAAAGTCATCATTATCCTCAACCAAAAGAACCACCGGCTTTTTATTTGACCGCAGCTGTGTGACGATAGTTTCACCTTCATTATGGATAATTTCGTTT
>NZ_JBFUAP010000031.1:0-12369 GCF_056406215.1 Mucilaginibacter sp. P1_D10
CCAACCAACCAACAATGAACCAATTAAAAAACCTTAAAATCCTTTTATAAGATGGATAAAAATTTACAAAAGAGAGTGAAATACCGAATTTCATTAATTATTATGGGCATGTTTCTTTTTATTTCGGCCCATGCACAAACCTTAAATATTACCGGAAAAGTAACAAGTGCCGAGAGTGGCGAGCCCATGCCGGGCGTAAACGTTAGGATCAAAGGGACAACTATCGGATCCGTAACGGGTGTAGACGGCAACTATTCCATAGCGGCGGCACCAGGAAACATCCTGGTTTTTAGCTTTTTAGGTTTCTCTACCCAGGAGATAAACGTTAAACTAACCGGTGCAATAAATGTTAAGCTAAGCTCTACCTCCAGCAACTTAAATGAAGTGGTGGTTACCGGTTATGCCCGCACCAAAAGGAAGGACCTTACCGGTGCGATAAGTTCAATATCCGGGAACGACCTGCGCCAAACCCAACCCACTACCTTTGACCAGGCCCTGCAGGGCAAGGTTGCCGGCGTTGTGGTTCAACAGGTATCGGGCCAGCCCGGTGGCGGCGTATCTATTCAAATACGTGGCGTATCGTCAATAAGCGGATCTAACTCCCCGCTGTACGTTATCGATGGTATTATTATCCCGCCGGTTGGTGATCCCGGGAAAGGTTCCAACCCATTGAATAGCATCAACCCCGCCGAAATTGAATCGATAGATGTATTGAAAGATGCTTCGGCAACAGCCATATACGGTTCGCAGGCAACTAACGGCGTGGTTGTTATTACTACAAAAAGGGGCAAATCGGGGGCACCGCAGATAACTTATGATGTCTATTCGGGCTACCAGGAAATAATGAAGCGGCTCCCTACCGTAAACCTGCAACAGTTTGCCACTATCATTAACGCCAGGGCTGCTGCCTGGGGCTTTGATGTCAGGCCCCAATTTGCCAACCCTCAATACCTGGGCCTTGGTACCGACTGGCAGAAAGAACTATTCCGGAAGGCTCCGATGATGAATCACACCATTACGGTAAGTGGCGGGGATGCCAGGACCCAATATTTGCTGTCAACCTCGTATTTTAACCAGCAGGGGATAGCCCTTGGGTCTGATTTTACCAGATACTCGGTACGATTGAACCTGGACAATAAAACCACTAACTGGCTAAAAATAGGCACCAGCCTTCAATTGGCGCACGTTGATGAAAATGTAAGTGCAACCGGCAATAGTGTAATTGGCACCGCGCTCAGCATTAGCCCTGATGTCCCGGTAACCAACTCTGACGGCTCCTTTGGTGGTGTTACCGACCCCGCCGGTTGGGTAACGCCTGTTGCCAACCCGGTGGCATTGGCGAAAATTATCAAAGACCAAAAAAGGAGGAACCAGGTATTTGGCAACCTATATGCCGAAATACAATTTACTAACGACCTGTCGTTGCGGAACGAGGTATCCGGTAATTTCGATTTTAATACAGCAGACTATTTTTCGCCGGTCTATTCTTTTGGCAAAGGCACTGCCAGCCCTAACAGAGGTTCCTCTTCCGCCGGCCAGAATTTTTATATCGTAATACGCAACTTCCTGAATTATAACCATAATTTCAAAAAACTCCATTTCAATGCATTAGCAGGGCACGAAGCCCAGGAGAGCACTTTTGAAAATGTTGGCGCCGGGCGAAGGAATTTCGCGTCAGACAATGTACAGGCGATTAATGCAGGCGACGCTACCACAGCCACAAACTCGGGCGATAATTCACAATCGAACCCTACGGGCGGCGGTGCGCAGGAATCCTATTTCGGCCGYGCCAATTTCTCATGGGACGATAAGTACCTGCTCACCGGCAATATACGTGCCGATGGYTCTGCAAATTTCCCGGCTGGCAGCCGTTGGGTTACTACCTATTCGGGYGGRTTTGCCTGGAAAATTAATAAAGAGGCGTTTTTAAGAGATGTAAAATCGATAGACGAACTGAAGCTGAGGGTTGGTTATGGATTAACCAACAACCAGGGCATACCGGGCAATACTTATGTAACCCAGCTTGCAACGGTTTCAAATGGCTTATCAGGCACAGCRCAGTTCCAGAACAATTTGGCCAACCCGGACGTGAAGTGGGAAAAGACAAATTATTACAGCGCGGGGCTTGACGGAACGTTTTTAAACGGGCGGCTAAGTTTCTCCTTAGACGTTTACGACCGCGAAACACACGGCCTTTTACTGCAGGTGCCGCTTCCGGCATACTCCGGTACTGTAGGGGGCTGGGGCCCGGGATCCATGCAAGCGCCTTTTGCCAATGTGGGCTCGCTAAGCAACAAAGGGGCCGACCTCCAGATCAATACCACCAATATCAATTCTAAAAATTTCACCTGGAAAACCGGTTTTACCATATCGCGGAATATTAACAAAGTAACCAGTTTAGGTGCAGGTGGAGACCAGGCCAACTTAAGCCAGAAATCGTACGTAATTAACGATATAATTGAAAAAACGGTAGTGGGCCAGCCCATTGGCGAATTTTACGGCTATGTATTTGATGGGATATTTGCAACGCCAAGTGATCTGCAAAACCATGCCCGGCCTGCCGACGCAAACGGTAACCCTTACCCGGTTTCTGCAGCGGGCGGTGGTATCTGGTACGGCGACCGTATGTTCAAGGATTTGAATGGCGATGGCGTTATCGACTCGAAGGACCAGACCTTTTTGGGCTCCCCGATCCCTAAATTCCAGTACGGCATCAATAATACATTCAACTACAAGAACTTCGATCTGAATATTTTCTTCAGTGGCAGCTATGGCAACAAGGTGTTCAATCAAATGGCTATACAGCAAACCGATCCGGGAAATCATGCCACTTTTTTTACATCGGTACTAAACTATGCGCAACTGGCCCTGGTAAATCCTGCCGGCTCTGCAACCGATGTTGACAATGTATATGTTATCAACCCAACAACAACAGTAGTAGGGGTGAGAAATGACAATACCAACAGCAACAACCGCCCTAACAGCTTGATGATTGAGGATGGTTCATTCCTGCGATGCAAAAATATCACCTTAGGTTACCGGATATCAGAAAGTCTTTTGTCAAAAATATCTGTGCGTTCTGTTAGGGTATATGCCAACGTATCCAATGCATTTATCATTACAAAATATAAAGGCATGGACCCTGAAGTTGGTTCGTGGAACCCGCTCCAGGCAGGTTGGGACGGCGGTTATTATCCGCAGCCAAGAGTATTTACCATTGGTGCAAACATAACCTTGAAATAATAAAACGATCACCGATTAAAAATATATGTTTATGAAATCAATTCACAAAATCATCATCATCCTGCTATGCACGGCAGCAGTGGCGGGATGTAAAAAGAGCTTTTTGGACCGCCCGTCCAATTCGCAGATAAGTTCTACCAATTTCTACAAAACCAGGTCCGATCTACGGTTGGCTACGGCAAGCCTTTACGGCGGTGCGCTGTGGTTTCAATGGAGCAATGGCGCCCTGATACCGCTGGGCGACGTATTAAGCGGCACCGGCAGCTTTCAGTACAGCAACGATCTGGTACAGCTTTTTACACGCACCATTACCGCGCAAAATGGCCTGGTAACAAATGGCTGGGTTGGGCTGTACAATGTTATAGGGCAATGCAATGGCGTTATCAATGCCATAGAGAAACAGGCGGACCCGTCCATTTCTGCTGCAGACAAAAACGCGGCCATAGGCGAGGCAAAATTTATCCGTGCCATAGCTTATTACCATTTGGCGGTGTATTGGGGCGCAGTACCCATTATAGAAGACAACAGCAAACTGATCAAAGATCCGCTGCTTCCGCGTAATATTATTACAGACGTTTATAAATTCGCTGCCAACGACCTTACTTATGCAGCAAACAATCTGCCCAAAACAGACGAAAAGGGCCGGGTAACTACCTGGTCGGCGCAGGGGATGCTGGGCAAAGTATATTTGACCATGGCAGGCGTAGGCAAAAGCGGCAGCCGCGACCAGGCTTTGCTCGACAGTGCTAAAAAGTACGCGGGCAATGTGTGTAAAAATAGCAATATAAATTTATTGCCCAGCTATTACGACCTTTTCAAGGCGCAAAACAACGATAACCAGGAGTCTTTATTTTCCATTCAATGGGCCGCGGGCGTAGGTTATGGAAATGGCAATACTTTACAAACTTATTTTTCACCAAGCGCGGAGGTACTTCCTCAAAAGCAAGGCGGATGGCAAGCCTTACAACCAACGTATGATCTATACCGGATGTATTCGGCTAAGGATACGGTAAGGCGCAAAGCCACTATCATGCTGAACGGGGATATTTATCCCGAATTGCTTCAAGC
This sequence comes from Mucilaginibacter sp. P1_D10, assembly GCF_056406215.1. Classification (NCBI taxonomy): domain Bacteria; kingdom Pseudomonadati; phylum Bacteroidota; class Sphingobacteriia; order Sphingobacteriales; family Sphingobacteriaceae; genus Mucilaginibacter; species Mucilaginibacter sp. P1_D10. The sequence continues at coordinate 4,312 of NZ_JBFUAP010000031.1, forward strand.
CTCCGGTGGTTTTAAGGCGACAGGCACCGGGCTGAAGAAACACATTATTGGCAACGAAAAAGACAACAATTCGCCAACAATGGATATATGGTCATCCATCGAGCATAATGCGATCCTTAGGTTGGCCGATGTGTATTTGGTATATGCCGAAGCTATTTTGGGCAATAATGCGAGCACGAGCGATGGCGACGCCCTAACTTATTTTAATAGAGTGCGGATAAGGGCCGGTGTGGATATTGTGACTTCGATAACCCCGGCTTCGATGCGTACGGAAAGAAGGGTTGAGCTTGCTTTTGAAGGGCAATACTGGATAGACCTGGTTAGGTATTCTTATTACGATCCGAGTAATGCGGTGAAGTTCCTGAATGACCAGGATGCCACGCATGGCCGGATCTCGTTTACTTATGACCCGGTAACTAAAAAGGCTACAAGGGATACTATTGCCCCGCCATCTACGCTTCCGGCAACTATCAATTCCTTTACGTTGCCGATCCCCTCATCAGAGATTACCAGCGACCCTAAATTGGCTCAGCCACCGGTACCATATTATTAATCAAAAAAAACTTAAATATATTGTTATGAAAAATAAATCATTTTTACAATTATGTTATTTGCCGCTTCTCCTGCTGCTGGTGGCTTTCCTGCCGGCTTGTAAAAAAGACGCTGCAACCAACAGTGCCCCTCCTGTTATTGCAAGCATCAAGAGTTATGTTGCCTCGCCAAACGACACGGTTTTGAATAGTGCTGTGGCAAAGGGCCAATGGGTGGTAATAACCGGGCAGAATTTGCAAAATGCAACTAAAATAAATTTCGATGGGGTACCGGCCTCATTCAATTCCACATTATTTGCGCCTAACAGTGCCGTGGTGCAAATCCCTAACATAGAGTTTGCAAAAATTGATACCACTAAACTTTATACAGTAGAATATGCTACGCCAGCAGGCACAACAACGTTCGCCTTTAAATTAGGCCCGCCTGCGCCAACTGTTTATGCTATATCTGATGTGTTTGCCAACCCGGGCGATTCGGTTTATCTTTTTGGTGCAAATTTAGTATTGGTTCAAAGCCTGGTATATGGAGGCACCAATATCCCCAAATTTAAATCGAGCCTTCATGGGGACTCTCTTGGCTTTTTGATGCCGGCATTAACGCCTACCAAATTCATTACGGTAACCACTAAAGGTGGTATTGCCCTGGATACCATAAATGCAAAGCCAATCATTGCCGCCATTTCCAACGGTAATCCCGACCTTGGTGATTCGGTTTATGTTTATGGTGCTTACCTTAAGACTGTTCAGTCAATTTCTTTTGGCGGTGCTACTATTACAAATTTCACAGAAGGCCCACATGGCGCTTATGTTAAGTTTGCGGCTCCGGGTAAGTACAGCTACGCTAGTGGGCCAGTGGCCATTGTTACCAGTTATGGAACGGTTTCTACTGTTTATAAAGTAAATACTCAAAATGGCGTTACTGAAGGCCTTTTAGCAAATTTTGAGTGGGGTGATAATTTTGGCTATGCCTGGTGGGGAGATGAAAAATTGGCTTTCGGCCCTATAGCCGATTATAATGGTTCGATGGGAACAAATAATACGATGTATATCTATTTTGATTCTCCTGTTTTAGCTGGCGGTGCCAGTAAGTACGCCCCATTGGGTAATTCTAATACGGGTAATCACTGGGTACCTGTGGCAAATATTACAGATCCTCCTTCAAGCTGGGCTCTTCAATTTGAAATAAGTGTGGTTCAGCCATGGAATGGAGGTACGCTTTATATCAGAACTGAATTGGCAGGTGACAGTTATGTTGCGCGTTATGAGCCATGGAAAATTCCTAATTCAAATGTTACCAAAGCTTTTAAAACGAAAGGTTGGCAAACCGTAACTATTCCTTTATCTGAGTTCAGGTCAAAAGTTGACGAATTAGGGGATGGTGTATCAGTTACTCGCATAAGCGATCTATTAGGGTCTACCGGTGCAAATAGTTATAATATGACCCTCAAAAATTTCAGTAGTTCGCCAACTGCGACTGGTTTTTATGCCGCTATTGACAATATTAGGTGTGTGAAAATCAAATAGCCTACAGCCCCACAGCAGTATATCGTTGTGGGGCTTTTTTAATAATTAAAATTAAGACAAAATGAAAATTAAGTATTGTTTTACAATATTGATAACTGCTATTACAGTTATATCTTTATTCTCCTGTAAAAAGACAAAAAACGCAGCTCCGGAACTAACGGTTACTCAATCTGCCATAGCATTTACGCCCGAAGGCGGAACACAAGATTTATCTTTTACCTGTAGTAGCGATTGGACCATTAGCAACCCTGTTTATTCGTGGTTGCAATTAAGCGCAACATCAGGCAACAGCGGTAGCACGGTTATCCATGTAACAACCTTGTCAGTAAACGCTACCGGTGCAACCCGCTCGGGTATTTTATACCTAAGTGCTTCCAACGGCCAGGCCAGGAGGGTGACGGTTTCTCAGGCCCCCACCATATATAAAAGTTATAATACATCGCCAATTGCGCCGGATATGACCGGAATGGCCAGTAATGCAGTGCAACTGGCGGCAAAAATGCGTACGGGGATGGGAATAAATATTGGCAATACCATGGAATCGCCAAACGAAGCCGACTGGGTGAATAGCAAAGTTACCGAGTCGTATATAAAATTTATAAAAAGTATAGGTTTCACTTCCGTGCGGCTTCCTTGTAACTGGGTTTGGAGCCATTTAAGCGACCGGAAAAAGGCAACAATTGACCCTGCATGGCTTGCGCGGGTGAAAGAAGTGGTTGGATGGTGTGTGGCTAATGATGTGTATGTAATACTGAATGCTCACGGTGATAGTGGCTGGCTGGAAAATAATGTCAATGCCATAAAGCAAGATTCTGTTAATGCGATGCAAAAAGCAATTTGGGAGCAGATTGCTACAACGATGCGCGATTTTGATGAGCACCTTTTATTTGCCGGCGCAAATGAACCTTCAGCTAATAATGCCGCACAAATGGCTATACTCAATACTTACCACGAAACATTTATCAATGCAGTCCGCTCTACCGGGGGCAGGAACGCTAATCGGGTGCTGGTTGTGCAGGGACCCACAACGGATAGTTATTTAACTTCTGATCTGATGACTACTATGCCTCACGACCCGACACCTAATCGTATGATGCTTGAGGTACATAGCTACTCGCCTTCTACATTTAATCTCCTAATCGATGGGGATGTAAGTTGGGGCAGGATGGCTTTTTACTGGGGGGCCGGGAATCATTCTACTATTGAGCCGGATCGCAACGCCACCTTTGGAGAAGAGGATGCGCTGATTGCTGAATACGGAAAGATGAAAAAGTTTGTTGATCAAGGTATCCCTGTAATACTGGGTGAATATGCATCCTGGAGGCGGACTGCCGCCAACGTCGGCAAGCCTCTTCCTATGGATCTGGCTATGCACAACAAGTCTGTAGATTATTGGGCAACGTTTGCCACCAAAACTATGAGAGCCAATGGCCTTATGCCATTTTGGTGGGAGATAGGTTTTACTTTAGACAGAAAAAATAATGTGATAAAGGACCAGGCTTTGTATGATGCCATTAAGGCAGGATATAAGTAAAGAGCAATATTTCGCGAAAACAGATGCATCGCTTTAGATAGGCAGATCTAGTTGATATAAACCGTTTCGTCAATACGACTAGTGTGGGTGTTAAAAAAGGTCCTCTGAACAGTGTTGTTCAGAGGACACTTTTAAGTAAATCAAGACAAAATGAAAATCAAGTATTCTTTTAAAATATTTATATCTCTTATTACAGTTATATCTTTATTCTCCTGTAAAAAGACAAAAAACGCAGCCCCGGAACTAACGGTTACCCAGTCTGCCATCGCATTTACGCCTGAAGGCGGAACACAAGATTTATCTTTTACCTCTAGTAGCGATTGGGACATTAGTAACCCTGTTTATTCGTGGCTGCAATTAAGCGCAACATCAGGTAACAGCGGCAGCACCGTTATTCATGTAACAACCTTGTCGGAAAATAGTACAGGAGCAAGCCGCTCTGGTATTTTATACCTAAGTGCTTCCAATGGCCAGGCCAGGAGGGTGACGGTTACCCAGGCCCCTACCATATACAAAAGTTATAATACATCGCCGATAGCGCCTGATGCGACCGGAATGAGCAGCAATGCTGTACAACTGGCGGCGAAAATGAGTACGGGAATGGGAATAAATTTTGGCAATACCATGGAATCGCCAAACGAGGCCGACTGGGTGAATAGTAAAGTTACCGAATCGTATATAAAATTTATAAAACAATCAGGTTTCACTGCCATACGGCTTCCCTGTAACTGGGTTTGGAGCCATTTAAGCGACCGGAAAAAAGCAACAATTGACCCTGCATGGCTTGCCCGGGTGAAAGAAGTGGTTGGATGGTGTGTGGCTAATGATGTGTATGTGATGCTGAATGCTCACGGGGATAGTGGATGGCTGGAAAATAATGTCAATGCCATAAAGCGAGATTCTGTTAATGCAATGCAAAAGGCAATTTGGGAGCAGATTGCTACGACCATGCGCGATTTTGATGAGCACCTTTTATTTGCCGGTGCGAATGAACCTGCAGTTAATAATGCCGCGGATATGGCCATACTTAATGGTTACCACGAAACATTCATCAAGGCAGTTCGCTCTACCGGGGGCAGGAACAGTTACCGCGTGCTGGTTGTGCAGGGGCCGAGCACAGACCCTAATAAAACTGCTGATTGGATGAATACTATGCCAACAGACAATATTCCCAACAAGTTGATGCTCGAGGTGCATGACTACACGCCTTCTGTATTTACGCTACTAACGGATGGAGACGCAAGTTGGGGCAAGATGGTTTACTACTGGGGGGCCGGGAACCATTCTACTATTGAGCCGGAGCGCAACGCCACCTTTGGAGAAGAGGATGTGGTAGTTACTGAACTAGGAAAGTTAAAAAAGTTTGTTGATAAAGGTATCCCCGTGATAATGGGTGAATATGCAACCTGGAGAAGGACTGCTGCCACCAACAGCAACTATCTTCCTAAGGATCTGGCTATGCACAACAAGTCGGTAGATTACTGGACAACTTTTACGACCAAAACTATGAAAGCGAATGGTCTTATGCCATTCTTTTGGGAGATAGGTTTTATGTTAGACAGAAAAAATAATGTGATAAAGGACCAGGCCATGTATGATGCCCTTAAGGAAGGATATAAGTAAAATTAATGTTAGAATAAAGCTTTTGCTGGAACGACGGTACTGTGAACAGATTTACACAGTACCGCTTTCCGGTGAATTTAAAGTTAAACTAACATATATGAACAATATTATAAATATGAAAAGCAGAATTCAGAGGGTATTTTTAGGTTTACTGTTCCTGGTCACGTTGCCTTCTTTTGCCTGTAAGAAGAAAGAGGTTGAGACTCAATTCACGGTTTCTTCCTCGCAAGTTGTTTTTGAACCCGAAGGAAGCAGTTCTGATGTTTCTATCGCCAGCAATGTTAAGTGGACCGCGACAGCCAACACCTCACTGCCATGGTTAACGATAGGTCAGTCATCGGGAGGCCCGGGAAATGTTACGCTTAAATTAACCGCGAACGCTAACAACACCGGGGCTACCCGCGGGGCGATAGTGACTATCACAGCTTCGAATGGTAATGCCAGGCGAATTCAAATTACTCAGACAATTAATGAAGATCTGGAAGTGAAATGGGCAAAAGTTTCGCCGAAACTTTTCACCAATAATGCGAATCCTTTAATAGATTTTATGTTTACGGCCGACCCAACAGCTGTAGAATACAACGGAAGAATTTATGTGTATGCCACCAATGATCATGAACAGTATGAGCATGTAGGAAAGGATGGGAAAAATTCATACGAGCGTATCCGTTCACTGGTCATGATGTCTTCTGATGACATGGTCAACTGGACTTATCATGGCCTCATAAATACAGCAAAGCTGGCACCATGGAGTCAGAATTCCTGGGCACCTTCCATTACAGCCAGGCTGGAAGCAGACGGCAAAACGCACTTCTATTTGTATTACTCCAATGGCGGTGGTGGCTCAGCCGTGCTTACTTCCACTTCCCCCGTTGGCCCCTGGAAAGACCCATTAGGAAAGAACATAGTCGACCGTACCGTCCCCGGTGTGGATGTCGGTGCTCCATTCGATCCAGGAGTGGTGATTGACGACCAGGGCACAGGCTGGCTGAGTTTTGGAGCCGGAACGCCTAAAACAAAATATATGCCGGATAATGCCCGAATCGTCAAATTAGGAACAGATATGATCAGTTTAGCCAGCAGTATTTCTAAGATACCTGCTCCTTATTTCAATGAGGCCAGCGACCTTAACTTTATCAATGGAACCTGGGTTTATAGCTATTGTACGAGTTGGGATGAACGCACTGAATGGCCATATACCAATATTGCTAAACCAACCGCATGCAACATATCTTATATGACGAGTAAGACACCCTTAGATAAGGATAGTTGGAAGTATCGCGATAATTACTTTAAGAATACCGGCGACGTTAACGTAGGTCCTTTTACAAACAATCATAGTCACTTTTTCAAGTTTAAAGGGAAATATTATCTTGCTTACCATGCTATGTATCTACAGGATTATTTTGGCACTAAGGGTGGTTTTCGTAATGTGGGTATCGAGCCAATGCAGATGGATGAAGCAAATGATGTGACTATCCCCATGGTCAATGCAACTTTTAAAGGCCCGTCACAACTTAACCTATTAAATCCATTCGTTGTGCAGCAAGCAGAAACCACTGCCGGCACTTCGGGGCAAGTACAGTTCGAAGATGGTGGCAGTGTGGGTAATATGGTTGCCAAAGGAACGATAGATAAACAATGTCTTATGGTACGGGGAGCTGATTTTAGCCAACAGGTTCCTGTCAAATTCGAAGCCCGTGTGAAAGGAAAAGGCAGGATTGATGTTTATGTAAATAATCTTAAAGGCCCGGCTCTTGTTTCCCTTATATGCGATGCGAAGGACTGGACCACGCTCTCAAAGCAAATAGCCTTGAACATACCTAAAGGAACAGGGAATATCTATTTTGTATTTAATGGAGAGGGGTTTTTGTTTGATGAATGGAAATTTTATTAAGTCCGGTTGTTGGTTTATTGATGCTGCTTATAAGTAGATGTTCAATTAAAACGGGCTGTTGCTGCCGATTGGGCAAATGAACGTTGATTCAACAATCCTCAAATTATCCAGGATAATTACACCAAAACTGTCGGTGTCACGAATATAGGTTTATTCGTGATACCGGCAGTTTTCCGCAAGTTTAAATTGATATGTTCAAGTAGCTCTAAATAGGATTAAAAAAAGGAATATGGAAAGTCAAATTATTTCAAAAGAGCCGGAATTAGACGAGACTGAAATTAAAGGATTGATAGAGGATTTTGAAACGATTGGTATTTTGCTGAAGGCGCACCCTGCTTTCTTCAGGAATCCTCTTATATCGCCTGAATCGAGAAAAATATTTAACGAAGGCTTGGTACTCATTAAGAACTTCACACAAAAATGTTTAAAGCATTACGGATTAAACACCTTTCAAAATCGAGTAAATTAAAAGTGGTGGCTACACCATTACACAAGGCCAATATCCGGGTAATTGTCAATACCGATGCGGGCTTAACCCAGACAAACGTCAAACAAAATCAGAATGATATTATGAAATATACAATAACCTGTTTTATTGCACTTTTTCTTTCCGGCGGAGTTTCAGCGCAAAACAAAAACGAGGTTGCGCTTAAAGCAAAGATCAATAGCATCGTCAGGAAAATGACGCTGGAAGAAAAAATAGAAATGCTTCACGGCAACGCGTTATTTTCATCGGGCGGCGTGCCGCGTTTAGGTATCCCGGAACTAACCTGCGATGACGGCCCGTTGGGTGTACGCGAAGAAATAAAGCGCTTTGACTGGGCGTCGGCCAACTGGACAACCGATTCCGCCACGTTTTTACCAAATGGCTCGGCAATTGCGGCTACCTGGAACCCGGTAATGGCCAACAGGTATGGCGTAGTATTAGG
>NZ_JBFUAP010000032.1:0-12569 GCF_056406215.1 Mucilaginibacter sp. P1_D10
GGTCATTGGGGGTCATTGGGTCATTGGGTCATTGGGTCATTGGGTCATTGGGTCATTGGGTCATTGGGTCATTGATAAGAATTTTGAATGTGGGATTGTGTTTTAAATAAAATCGAAAAAAATCAGTGTTAATCGGTGTAATCATCCCCTAATCGGTGTAATCTCAAAAAAGAATCGGTGTAATCAAAAAAATGTACTTTTGCCCCCATGATTATTTACAACGAAACGTTTATCCTCGAAGATACGGTTGAGCAGGAATGGCTGGCCTGGATGAAAGAGGTGCAGATACCCGCCATTATGGCTACAGGTTACTTCTCATCTCATCAGATACTTACCATTATCGATTCGCCTAACGAGGGCATTACTTACTGCGTGCAATACATGGCCGATACCATCGAGCAGTTTCAGGAGTATTACAGCGGCCATCTGTTCCGTTTTCAGGATGGGCACCAGCAACAATTTGCCGAGCGCTTTGTATTGTTCAATACCGTTATGAAAACCGTAGACTAACCATAATATGACCGCTACCCAAACCATTGTCCCCGGCGTAATAATATTAGAGCCCCGCATATTTACCGACGACCGCGGGTACTTCTACGAAAGCTATAGCAAACGCACCCTTGCCGAGGTAGGCATTGAGGCTGACTTTGTGCAGGATAACCAATCCATGTCGCAAAAAGGCACAGTTAGGGGCCTGCATGCACAGGCGCATCCTTTTGCGCAGGGCAAACTGGTGCGCGTTTTACAGGGCAGCGTAATGGATGWAGCGGTAGACGCGCGCCTTGGCTCGCCAACCTATGGCAGGCATGTTGCCGTGGAACTAAGCGCTACCAACAACCTGCAGCTGTGGGTACCGCCCGGCTGCCTGCACGGCTTTGTAACGCTGGAGGATAACACCATCTTCGCTTACAAAGTAACCAACTACTACGATAAAGCATCAGAAACGGGCGTGCTATGGAACGACCCCGAACTGGCCATTGGCTGGGGCCTTGCAGAGACCGACGCTGTAGTATCTGCCAAAGACCAGGTGCTGCCTGCTTTTAAAGATTGGCAAAGCCCGTTCAATATTTAATAAAGTCACCCTTTAAAAAAACAAAACGCTCTGCAATTAAGTTTGCGTTTTTTGTTCTGGTGCTACCTGCTAATTTATTCCTAAATGTTTTAAATGCACGGGCTTGGTGAAGCGGCTGTTAAAAGTTATCAACACATTATCAAAATATTAACTCAAAAGTAACTTTTGTGTCATCTTTTTCGTAAATATGTGTACTTAACAAATAACTAACATTTAACTCACTTAACCCACTTACCTCACTTAACTACATTTACATGAAAACTAATTTTTTATTTAAAACCGGCCTGGCGGCTGCGGTACTATCAACCGTGCTTTTCGCTTGCCAAAAAAATGCAAAAACTCCCGTTACGCCCCCTGCTTCGTCAACAGAATTATCTGCCCAGGTAAAGCAAAGCATTGCCGGCATGGGTTTCAGCACGGTTGATGCGCATAAAGTAGACGGCGGTTACCTCGTAGAAGGCGATATCCTTTTAACCGATGAAAACCTTTCCGAAGGCACATCCGGCCCCGTATTACGGATTGCCGAATCTGAACAGTACCGAACCACCAACCTGGTAAAAAACTTACCGCGTACGGTTACGGTGTCCATATCAAACCTGCCTGCCGTTTACGGTACCGCTACCCAAAACGCCATTGCACGCTACAATGCGCTTAACTTAACCCTTCAGTTTCAGTTTGTGGCAAGCGGCGGTCAAATACAGGTAGTTGGCTTTAACCAGGGCCCAAGCGGTGGTTATATTACTTTAGGTTCATCGGGCTTCCCAACCAGAAAAGGTAACCCTTACGGCCAAATCCAGATGAACACCAACGCACAGGCTTATGGCACAAACCCCGATGTAAACTACCTTACTTCGGTTTTACAGCACGAAATGGGCCATTGCATTGGTTTCCGCCATACCGATTACTTTAACCGCGCATATAGCTGCGGTGGTACGCCAACAAACGAGGGCGCTTCAAACATTGGCGCTATACTTATCCCGGGTACGCCATCAACTGCTGATGCAAACTCATGGATGCTTGCCTGCTCTAATGGCGGCGACCGCACTTTCAACGCCAACGATAAAGTTGCGCTTAACTATTTATACTAAGTTAAATTAATTAAAAATTAAGTGTTAGTTTTACATAAAGGGGAGTATATGCTCCCCTTTATGTTGTTATACGCCTATGTTAAAAAAAGGGGCCTGCCTTTTATACTTACTTGCAAGCTTTATATTTTGTGAAGCCCAAACTACCCGTGCCGATAAAAGTATCAGTGCCATATATTCGGCTGATAAAATGAGCGCAGAAAAGCAGCCCGATAGCCTTTATTATTACCTTGTAAATATTAAAAACCCTGCAAAGTTTGCCACACAGAAAGTCCGCCCCGTAAAAAGGGTGTCTTATAATTACTATGTGGTTTCCTCTACTCAAAAGCTAATTGCCGATAGCAATATGGCAATTGTTGCCGCCGCAAACCCGCTTTGGAAAGCGGATGACAGGCTGGCCAAATTAACCGCAGAACACCCCAACAGCACAAAACTGATAACGCTTGTACTAAAACAGGCCGATGAGAGCAGCCTTGCAAAACTAAGCCGGGCAACTACAATTATCAGCACAAGCGGCAACGCTATCATCATAAAAACTCCTTTAAAACAGCTTAGCAATATATTAGCCGATGGCAATATCACCTTTGCGGGCCTGGTGCGTAAAGCGCACGAAGAACTGGCGATAGACAACATCGACCTTGACGTAAATAACATCGCCGCTATAACCGGTAACTATCCCGGCATAAACGGCAGCGGCATTAATGTAAGCCTGAAAGAAGAAAACTACGACGAAACCGATATCGACCTGATTGGGCGTTCGTTTATTGCTGCCCCGGCATCACCAAATATTTCGGGGCATGCCAACGTCATGGCAACTTTAATTGGCGGCAATGGCAATTCGTATATAAAAGGGCTTGGTGCTGCGCCGGCAGTAAAATTTACTTCGTCGGATTTTGCCCGGCTTTCGCCCGATAGCACCCCATATTTCAAAAATTACCACATCAGCATTCAAAACCACTCATACGGGGTGGGCATCGAAAATTTTTACGGGATAGAAGCTGCGGCCTACGATGCACAACTTTATGAACAGGATACCCTGGTGCACGTGTTCTCGTCGGGCAATATCGGTACCACGGCACCCGAAACAGGCATTTACAACGGTATAAGCAATTTAGCCAACCTCTCAGGCACTTTTAAACAAGCAAAAAATGTACTGGTAGTAGGCGGAACCGGCCACACCAATATACCCGAGGCCTTAAGTTCGTCGGGCCCGGCCTATGATGGGCGCGTAAAGCCCGAACTGGTTGCCGATGGCGAAGACGGTACCTCCGGCGCAGCGGCGCTGGTATCGGGTACAGTTGCTTTGTTACAGCAGGCCTATAAAAAACAATATCAACGTCTCCCCCCGGCCGCATTAATAAAAAGCGCATTGATTACAGCTGCCGATGATATCGGCCAGCCCGCAGTAGATTTTAAAACCGGCTACGGCAAACTAAACGCTTTAGAAGCCGCGAGGATATTAAACGAGGCGCGCTTTAAAGCCGGAACCTTAAGCAACAACGGGCAAAGCAGTTACCAAATTACGGTGCCACCCAACAGCGGCATGCTTAAAATATCATTAGCCTGGAATGATGCCCCGGCCACGCTGAATGCGCCATCGGCATTGGTAAACGACCTCGACCTAAGCGTTACCACACCCTCGGGCCAAACCTTATTGCCATGGGTGCTCAGCAACTACCCCTCGGCAGATTCGCTTACGAAACCTGCAACACGCCGGCGTGATACACTTAATAATGCCGAGCAAATAACCCTGCAAACGCCCGAAGCGGGCGTTTATACCATCAGTGTAAAAGGCAGCCGCATAGTAACAGGTACGCAGCCCTTTTATATAACTTACTCGGCCATAGCGGCCAACCATTTCGAGTGGGTATTCCCGCTGAGCAATAACCAAGTATTCGCCGGCCAAGATAATTACCTGCACTGGCAAAATACCTACAGCAACGCAAGCGGCCAGTTAAGTGTAAGCTACAACCATGGCACTACCTGGCAACCTGTTACCAATGTTAACCTTGCTGATGGTTTTTATAAATGGGCTCCGCCGGATACATTTACACAGGCTATGCTACGGTTAACCATCAATGGCGGGGATCATATCAGCCCGGAGTTTACGATCTCCAGGCCACTGGTCCTTAACGTGGGCTACAACTGTACCGACGGAACGCTTTTACACTGGAGCCCTCAGCCCGGCGCAACGGGATATACTATCTACAGCATTAAAAATAATATTTTACAGCCGCTAACTACAAGCACCGATACTACAATTACTATCCCTGCGGCGATGCAAACATCAAATTATTTTGCTGTAAGCGCCATGGGCAATGGCTTCGAGGGGATAAAAAGTTATACTATTGATGCTACAACACAAGGCGTGGGCTGCTACGTAAAAACCCTGTTGGCCAACATAACCACGGACAGTAAAATACAACTAACGCTATCGGTTGGCAGCGTAGTAAACCTGAAAGATATTACCTGGGAAAAACTTATCGGCACAGATAAATACCAACCAATAGGCACTACTGCCATTGCTGCAAATGCACTCATTTACCAGTTTACAGATACCACACCCAAAAAAGGCATCAACTACTACCGGGCAAAACTAAGCACTACCGATGGCAAAATTACATACTCGGATAATGCAAGCGCCATCCTTTTGCAAGCGGCGCAATTTACCCTATACCCTAACCCGGTTACCACGCAGCTAAACATCCTAAGCGGCGACATTAAGGACTACGACCTAAAATTGTACGATACCATGGGCATTTTACGGTTCAGCAAAACCTTCAACGGGCTGCAAAATGAAATACCGCTGCGCATAAATCCCGGTGTATATGCCTGCATCATCTCATTTAATGGCAGCGTGCTTTACAAAGGCAAAATAGTTAAGCTTTAGTAACAATATTGCTATTTAACACTTCAGTGGCTGTTTTTAACACATTTTAACAAGTTGAGTTTCTTCTACTAAGATTTTAGTTATATCTTGCGTGCACTAACTCTAAACTATGAAAATCACATTTACAGTACTATTCTTCTTTTGTATTTGCACATTTTCGGCCATGGCACAAAAAACGTACTCGGTGAAAGGCACCCTGCGCGATTCTGTGGCCAATGTTGGGCTGTTCAACAGTTCGGTAAGCGTGCTGAACGCTAAAGACTCTACCCTGCGCAAATTTGTGCGGGCCAATAGCAGCGGCGCGTTCAACTTATCGGGCCTGGGCAAAGGCAGCTTCATCCTGTTGGTTACCTACCCCGATTATGCCGATTATGTAGAAAAATTCACGCTCGATTCGGTACATACCGACCACAACTTCGGCAACATCAACATGTCGCTAAAATCGAGATTATTGAAAGAAGTGCTTATCAAAGGCACCGTGGCCGCCGTAAAAATAAAAGGCGATACCACCGAATACAATGCCAAAGCATTCGTTATTCAGCCAAACTCTAAGGTGGAAGATTTGCTGAAACAGCTCCCCGGCATACAGGTAGATAAGGATGGCAAGATAACCGCGCAGGGCCAAACTGTAAAAAAAGTACTGGTTGATGGCGAAGAATTTTTTGGCGACGACCCAACGCTGGTTACCAAAAACATCCGCGGCGATATGGTAGATAAAGTACAGCTGTACGATAAAACCAGCGACCAGGCAGCCTTTACCGGCATAGATGATGGCGACAAAACCAAAACCATCAACATCAAATTAAAAGAAGATAAAAAGAACGGCTACTTCGGCAAAATAGATGCAGGCGTGGGCACCGATGGTTTTTACCAGGGGCAGGCACTGTTCAATAAATTCAAAGGGAAAAAGAAATTTTCGGCCTATGGCACCCTGGGTAACACCGGCAAAACCGGTTTGGGCTGGGAGGATAACAACAAGCTGGGCACGGGTGGCGGCCTGACGTTCGGCGACGACGGCGGCGCATACTTCGATGGCAGCAGCAGCGACAATGGCCTCGATTCGTTCAGCGGGAATTATGAGGGCGAAGGTATCCCGGTAGCGCGTACCGGCGGTGTACACTACGACGATAAATGGAAGGCAGATAAATACAGCCTTAATACCAATTACAAAATAGGTTCGCTTTCGGTAGATGGGATGCGCAATACCATAACGCAGCAAAACCTACCCGATGCCAGCAACAGCAATACCAGCATCATCAACAGCGTAACCAACCAAACATTCAACAATTACATGTTCAGGCAAAAGCTGGATGCCACCTACTCGGTTAAGTTGGATAGTACCGCTACGCTGAAATTCTCAGTAGACGGAACGCTTAAGAACAGCACTGCCCGCACCGGCAACCAGAGCACCCGTACCCGTGCCGATAACAGCTTGCTGAACCAGAACGACCGTTCGGTTAATAACGACGTAGACCAGCAACTCTTCAACGCAACGGTATTGTACACCAAAAAATTGAAGAAAAAGGGCCGCACATTATCTGTTAACGTAAACACCGGCTTTACCGATAATAAGGCAGATGGTTTCCTGAAATCGAACCTGGGCTTGTATGACGAACAAGGCCAATTGTATAGCAGCCAGATAATAGATCAGCAGAAAATCGATAACACCAAAACCTCAAAATTCGGTACTAATGTTACTTACACCGAGCCCTTCTCTAAGTACCTATCTATGATACTGAGCTATGGCATCAACTTCAATAACAGCGATGCCGACCGCCGCTCATACGATCAATCGGCCCCGGGCAATTACAACCTGCTGAACGATTCGTTGAGCAACCATTATATCTTTAACCAGGTATCTAACCAGGGCGGGCTTAACTTCAACTACAAAAAAGGAAAAAGCACCCTGCGGTTCGGTACACGCCTTGCTGATGTTACCTTCAACCAAAAAAATCAAATTTTGGGCACTTCTGCAAAACGGAGTTTCATCAACTGGAACCCTACGGCCAATTATCAATATAAAATATCTACTTACGGCGGTATCAGCCTAAACTATTACGGCAGCCAAACCCAGCCAACGCTAGATCAGTTGCAGCCAATCCGCGTAAACACCGACCCGCTTAACGTGGTAATTGGTAACCCCGGCCTAACGCCATCATTTACCCATCGCGTTAGCATGTGGTACAATATGTACAAAGTTCTTAGCGAGCAATCGATATGGCTAAACGGAAGCTATAACGTTACTACCAACCCTATCGTGAACAGCGTGTTTACTGATTCAACCGGTAAAAGCACCATACAAGCCATAAATTTATCCAACCAGCGCCAGTCGAACTTTAACCTTAGCATAGACCTTGGTAAAAAAGTTACGGCAATAGGGATGAATGTTGGCGCAAGGTTAAGCGCAAACGGCAATATTTACTATAACATGGTAACTACCAGTAATACGCCTGCACAACTTAACCGCACAAATTCAAACACCTACTCGGGGCAGATAACCCTATCTAAATATAAAGAGAAAAAATACCAGGTATATATCGATGCCGGCCCCGATTACTCTGTAGGGCAATCATCTGTGCAACCCAACAGGAACAACAACGCCCGTGGTTTTAACGCCAGTTATTATATCGAGGTTTACCTGCCGCTTAAATTCAAGATAGGTACCGACGCGCAATACCAGTATAAAGCGGCTACGCAATCAATTCCTGAAGATTTTTCGCAAACGATTGTTAATGCCAGCTTAACAAAATCGTTCTTGAAATCAGAAGCCTTAAAACTCAGCCTGCAAGGGAGAGACTTGTTGAACCAGAATTCGGGCTTCAGCCGCAATTCATTTGGCGGGAACTATACACAATCAAAATACACTACCATACGCAGGTATTTTATGTTATCGGTAGTATGGGATTTTAGCGGCATGGGCGGCGGCACGCAACCAAAGAAATAAGGCATTAACATATCAAGATATCATACATATGAAAAAGCAACTGTTTGTATTATTGGCCTGCCTGCTCAGCAGCGGCATACTATCGGCACAGAACGCGCATTTTACCACATCGGGCACTATAGAGTACGAGAAGAAAGTAAATATGTACGCGGTTATCAAAAAAGTAATTAATAAGGATAACGAAAGCTGGTACACCCCGGCGTTCGAATCGTACAAGAAAAACAACCCGCAGTTTAAAACGCTCCTGAGCAAGATGACCTTCGGCAACAACAAAACGCTGTACACGCCCATAGAGTCTGACGACCCGCCGAGCAACAGCTGGTTTAGTGATATGCCCCTTGCGCAACAGATAAACACCATTTATACCGACCTGAACACCAACTTCAGCATCACCAATAAGAAGGTCTTCGACGAAGCCTTCCTGGTAAAGGACACCACCCGCAAAATAAACTGGAAGATAACCGACGAAACCCGCGAAATTGCAGGCTATACCTGCCGCCGCGCCAACGCCATCGTGATGGATTCCATTTATGTAGTGGCGTTCTATTCAGACGAGATACCGGTATCCGGGGGTCCCGAATCGTTCAGCGGCCTGCCCGGCATGATATTAGGCCTTGCCCTCCCGCATGAGAACGTCACCTGGTTCGCCACCAAAGTAACCGATGTGCCCGTTGCCGATGCCACCATAAAAGCACCTGTAAAAGGCAAACCCGTAGACTATAAAAGCCTCTTCAACACCCTAACCACGGTAATGAAAGACTGGGGCGAATACGGCAAGAAGTTCTTTAAGATTTACCTGTTGTAGAACATCAGGCCTGCGGAGCGTAGCCAGATGCGCGGCTACCCTTCGCAGGCTCTTTCCTTACTATATCTCTATTGGGCGCAGCAATTGCTGCCTACTTTCTCTATAACGCCAACCATCAGCGCATTGCCCATAAAAGGGAGTGCTTAGCATAAGATGTGCCATTTGCAAGTCTCACTACCTACGCGAGACATAGTCTCCTCGTTCTAAATTAAGATAAAAGGTTTTTTATTAATATCCGTAAAAAACGCTTAATTTAATCACCTAAACCGATGCTCAAATAACTATTGTAATTTCACTATCTCAAGTCAAACTATGTCTTCAAATAAAGTCAACGTTATTAATGATAGTGTTTTTTCATCTTCTGCCGAGGCGATAATTATTCCCCGCTCAACGGTTGGCACTGTAAGCGAAGGTGTGGGGCGGCAATTTGAGCAAGCGTTTAACAGGGCCTTGCCAAAACTTGAATACAAGACGTTAGGGTCGATAGAAATTACGACTTATAATTTGCCAACCATTCAATCCTTTACGCTTAAGCCTTTCTCTTATATCATTTATGCGGTTTCGGTAGGTACTAATTTTAGCACTTACGAAGCTATTACG
This sequence comes from Mucilaginibacter sp. P1_D10, assembly GCF_056406215.1. Classification (NCBI taxonomy): domain Bacteria; kingdom Pseudomonadati; phylum Bacteroidota; class Sphingobacteriia; order Sphingobacteriales; family Sphingobacteriaceae; genus Mucilaginibacter; species Mucilaginibacter sp. P1_D10. Next base: position 9,397 of record NZ_JBFUAP010000032.1, read on the forward strand.
AATATCATAAGAGAAATTGGGGAGTTTACAAAAACAAACTCAGGTGTAAAAAATGTTGCGACAACACTTTTAGGGACGGGCGCCGGAGGACTGGATTATAAAGAAGCTTTTATAGTAATTAAAAATGCTTTTATAGAATATTCCCGAGAAGACTGCGTCTTGGACGTATTTATCATAGATGACCTGGCTTTTACTACATTAATAAAGTTGGAGGAATCATCATCTCCGCAACCTGTTGACGCGCAGATTGATTCATTGGATGAAAGCACCCGTAAAAACCTATTTCTAGATTATTTGGCCACTTATCAATGTTATTTGGTCGGATCAATCTGGAGTGGCGCAAAGGACCAATCATCTCGTTTTTTTAAAAATGGAATATGGGAAAATGGCCGGGACGATAAATATATTCAATTAGTCAAAGACATCCCGGTAGGAAGTGTCTTATTTCTAAAATCGACCTTTGCCGTCGGTTCCAAAAACTACTTAAGAATTAAAGGAGCGGGCGTTGTAGTTTCCAATCCTGGTTCAGGCCTTCTCTTAAATATAGATTGGAGAGTAAAAAATGTTCAATATGATATAGGCGGCAGGGGTTCATATAGGAGTACCGTTGCCAAAATCAACGACCCAGCCATTAAAGATATCTTAGGATCTATTGTAGATTGGGAGTTATTTAAAAATGAATTGTTCGGCGATACCCCCAAAGACCAGAATGATATTTCAAGCAACCCTACATTAATTGCTGAAACAGATGGAGAAAGTAGAGGGCGTTCAATAGAGTCAACCTTTTTAACTGACTATTACGCCGATAAAGATCTTTTGAATTATGAACTATATGCCAGTGCAATTGTTGCATTTATTAACCATAAAAACACCGCCCCTCCGCTTACTATTGGCATAATGGCGCCTTGGGGAAAAGGCAAAACAAGCTTGATGCGCTTTATACAAAAGAAATTACAAGCTATAAAGCCTATCTTAAAAGAACCAGATGATAATGTTCCAGATTCCCCAAAAGGTAACGTAAAAACTGCTACATTTTTTCTATTTAAGCAATGGATAGACAGGGCAAAAGAGCGATTCAATTACGCAAAATCGTTGCAGTATCCCACGGTATGGTTTAACGCCTGGAAGTTTCAAAAAAACGAACAAATTTGGGCAGGCTTCGCATATGAGATAATCCATCAATTAGTTAATCAATTGCCAACTACTTTAGCCAAAGAAGAATTTTGGTTGCGATTGAACTTAAAAAGAATAGACCAGGAAAAACTTAAAAATACCCTTAGATTTAAAGGAATTAATAAAATATTCAATGCCTTATTGGGTTTTGGGATAACAGCAATTACTTTCATTTCAAGTTTAATTTGGCATTTTCCGATATTCACCAGTTTATTTACGTGTGGCCCATTGCTTTTGATTTCAACATTTGCATATTTAAAACTTAAGGCGAAAGCGGACAATGAAAAAGTTGATTTTGATATTACTAAATATATAAAGCAGCCTGATTATGCAAGTAAACGAGGGTACTTCAATGAGGTGGAAGAAGACCTCAGAGATGTAATGAATTTGTTGATTTCAGATGATTGCCCCGCTGTACTTTTCATTGATGATCTTGATCGGTGTTCACCTAATACTGTTGCAGAAATTGTTGAGGCTATAAACTTATTTATCAGTGGCGATTTTCCAAAGTGCTATTTTATTCTGGGCCAGGATGCACAAATGGTTGCCGCATCCTTGGATGTAGCCTATGATAAAATCAGTGATAAGTCCTCCCATATTTATCGGGAACAAGGCTCTTTAGGGTGGCATTTTATGGAGAAATTTGTCCAATTGCAATTTTGCATCCCCATTATTAACGACGATCTCTCAAAAGCCTTTTTTAAAAGCTTTTTTAATACAAAGGCAAGCGTCACAGATGAAGCGCACCAAAAAGACATAGAAGAGCAAGCTAATGAAATTTCAACCCGGATAGAGCAGGCTACAAGCATCAAGGATCTTTTAACCCCAGAATTAATGAAACTTGAAGAAGGCCTAAAACTTTCCGACCCAATTCGTGCTGTTCAGCTACAAGAACAAATTATTGAAAAAGCTGCAAATGAATACGATGACAACGACCCGGAAGTTTTTAATTTAATTGATGAATTGGCTGAATTTGTGGGCAGTTCTCCGCGCGCCATTAAGCGATTTATAAATCTTTATAGATTTTACAAGTTTTTACAACTGACAAATCGCAATAGCAAATTACAAGAGGTATCAAGTGTTCATATCGGCCAGTGGATTATCTTTATGATTCGTTGGCCTCAACTTGTAAGGGCTATTCAGTGGAATACAGAAAGCAACCTTATTACTGGAGACACCGCACTAAAACGAGCAATGACATTTCAAAAGGTCGTGTTCCAATATGCTAACTATCAGGAATGGGAGCATGCCATTACCGCGCTTAATGATAAAACCTCGCTATGGCTAAAAGATATCGATTTATATAATTTCATCAACGTTTGTGAAAAATCAGGCAACAAATTAGACAGTGCCGTACGCATGGGCATCTGGTAATACTTTTAGGTCCGTTCTGGCGTGAGTATGCCGGACTGGCGTGTGGGAGAGTTACTCGTGCCGTTACCACTTGGAAGTACTAGCCTCGACTGTCGAGGGATTACAAGTGCTTCCCGCCTTTTTCTCACCGTTAGGTTCCGGCTACGATTAACCACCCGCCACGAAAAAACCTTATAAACGAAGAAACCCCTTCATCGTTAGATGAAAGGGTTCTTGTTAAGGCCAATTGGCATTAAGATTTGGCACCGACCTACTCTCCCACATTTTACTGCAGTACCATCGGCTCTGGCGGGCTTAACTTCTCTGTTCGGAATGGGAAGAGGTGGACACCGCCGATATAGGCACCTGAAGGCTTTTAGATTTGAGATGTTAGATATGAGATCGATTGGCCCATATTGCTATGGACTATCGACTATTAGCTATCGACCCTTTAATTACCTGCTATGAGAAAGCTTCGGATGATTAGTATTACTCGGCTTTGATGTCACCACCTTTATACCTGTAACCTATCAACGTAGTAGTCTGCTACGATCCTCAATGGAAGTCTCATCTTGTGGCTAGTTTCGCACTTAGATGCTTTCAGCGCTTATCTATTCCCAACGTAGCTACTCTGCAATACACCTGGC
>NZ_JBFUAP010000033.1:0-9203 GCF_056406215.1 Mucilaginibacter sp. P1_D10
CAGTTCCAGAACAATTTGGCCAACCCGGACGTGAAGTGGGAAAAGACAAATTATTACAGCGCGGGGCTTGACGGAACGTTTTTAAACGGGCGCTTAAGTTTCTCCTTAGACGTTTACGACCGCGAAACACACGGCCTTTTGCTGCAGGTGCCGCTCCCGGCATACTCCGGTACTGTAGCGGGCTGGGGCCCGGGATCTATGCAAGCGCCTTTTGCCAATGTGGGCTCGCTAAGCAACAAAGGGGCCGACTTGCAGATCAATACCACCAATATCAATTCTAAAAATTTCACCTGGAAAACCGGCTTTACCATATCGCGGAATATTAACAAAGTGACCAGTTTAGGTGCAGGTGGAGACCAGGCCAACTTAAGCCAGAAATCTTATGTAATTAACGATATAATTGAAAAAACGGTAGTGGGCCAGCCCATTGGCGAATTTTACGGCTATGTATTTGATGGAATATTTGCAACGCCAGGTGATTTGCAAAACCATGCCCGGCCTGCCGATGCAAACGGTAACCCTTACCCGGTTTCTGCAGCGGGTGGTGGTATCTGGTACGGCGACCGTATGTTCAAGGATTTGAATGGCGATGGCGTTATCGACTCGAAGGACCAGACCTTTTTGGGCTCCCCGATCCCTAAATTCCAGTACGGTATCAATAATACATTCAACTACAAAAACTTCGATCTGAATATTTTCTTCAGCGGCAGCTATGGCAACAAAGTGTTTAACCAAATGGCTATACAGCAAAGCAGTCCGGGAAACAGTTATGTCTTTTTCACATCGGTACTAAACTATGCGCAACTGGCTCTTGTAAATCCTGCCGGCTCTGCAACCGATGTTGACAATGTATATGTTACCAACCCAAATACTACGATTGTAGGGGTGAGGAACGACAATACCAACAGCAATAACCGTCCTAACAGCTTGATGATCGAGGATGGTTCATTCCTGCGGTGCAAAAACATCACCTTAGGTTACCGGATATCAGAAAGTCTTTTGTCAAAAATATCTGTGCGTTCTGTCAGGGTATATGCCAACGTATCCAATGCATTTATCATTACAAAATATAAAGGCATGGATCCTGAAGTTGGTTCGTGGAACCCGCTCCAGGCAGGTTGGGACGGCGGTTATTATCCGCAGCCAAGGGTATTTACCATTGGTGCAAACATAACCTTGAAATAATAAAACGATCACCGATTTAAAATATATGTTTATGAAATCAATTCACAAAATCATCATCATCCTGCTATGCACGGCAGCAGTGGCGGGATGTAAAAAGAGCTTTTTGGACCGCCCGTCCAATTCGCAGATAAGTTCTACTAATTTCTACAAAACCAGGTCCGATCTACGGTTGGCTACGGCAAGCCTGTACGCTGGTTCGGCGTGGTGGCAATGGAACAATGGCGCCTTGATACCGCTTGGCGACGTATTGAGCGGCACCGGCAGCTTTAGGTACAGCAACGATATAGTACAGCTTTTTACGCGCACCATTACCGCGCAAAACGGCCTGGTAACAAATGGCTGGGTTGGACTGTACAATGTTATAGGGCAATGCAATGGCGTTATCAATGCCATAGAGAAACAGGCGGATCCGTCCATTTCTGCAGCAGACAAAAATGCGGCCATAGCCGAGGCAAAATTTGTCCGTGCCGTGGCTTATTACCATTTGGCGGTATATTGGGGCGCAGTGCCCATTATAGAAGACAACAGCAAGCTGATCAAAGATCCGCTGCTTCCGCGTAATATTATTACAGACGTTTATAAATTCGCTGCCAACGACCTTACTTATGCAGCAAATAATCTGCCCAAAACAGACGAAAAGGGCCGGGTAACTACCTGGTCGGCGCAGGGGATGCTGGGCAAAGTATATTTGACCATGGCGGGCGTAGGCAAAAGCGGCGGCAGCCGCGACCAGGCCTTGCTTGACAGTGCTAAAAAGTATGCGGGCAACGTGTGCAAAAATAGCGGGTTGACATTGCTCCCCAATTATGCCGACCTTTTTAAGGCACAATACAACGATAACCAGGAATCATTGTTTTCCCTTCAATGGGCGCCAGGCGTAGGTTACGGAGCTGGCAACAACATACAACTTTATTTTTCGCCATCAAACACTCTCCTTCCCAACAAACAAGGCGGATGGCAACCCATACAGCCAACGTATGATTTATACCGGATGTATTCGGCTAAGGATACGGTAAGGCGCAAAGCCACTATTATGCTTAACGGAGATGTTTATCCCGAATTGCTTCAAGCCTCCGGTGGTTATAAAGCGACAGGCACCGGGCTGAAGAAACACATTATTGGCAACGAAAAAGACAACAATGCGCCAACAATGGATGAATGGACATCCATCGAACACAACGCGATTCTTAGGCTGGCCGATGTGTATTTGGTATATGCCGAAGCTATTTTGGGCAATAATGCGAGCACGGGCGATGGTGAAGCCCTACTTTATTTTAATAGAGTGCGGGCAAGGGCCGGCGTGGATATTGTGACTTCGATAACCCCGGCTTCGATGCGTACGGAGAGAAGGGTTGAACTTGCTTTTGAAGGGCAATATTGGATAGACCTGGTTAGGTATTCTTATTATGATCCGAGCAATGCGGTGAAGTTCCTGAATGACCAGGATGCCACGCATGGCCGGATTTCGTTTACTTACGACCCTAAAACGCGTATTGCTACAAGGGATACTATTGCCCCGCCATCTACGCTTCCGGCAACTATCGGTTCATTTACGTTGCCGATCCCTTCATCTGAGATTACCAGCGACCCTAAATTGGCTCAACCACCGGTACCATATTATTAATCAAAAAAAACTTAAATATATTGTTATGAAAAATAAATCATATTTACAATTATGTTATCTGCCGCTTCTCCTGCTGCTGGTGGCTTTCCTGCCGGCTTGTAAAAAAGATGCTGCAACCAACAGTGCCCCTCCTGTTATTGCAAGCATCAAGAGTTATGTAGCCTCGCCAAACGACACGGTTTTGAATAGTGCTGTGGCAAAGGGCCAATGGGTAGTAATAACAGGGCAGAATTTGCAAAATGCAACTAAAATAAATTTTGATGGGGTACCGGCCTCGTTCAATTCCGCATTATTTGCGCCTAACAGCGCGGTGGTGCAAATACCTCCTATAGAGTTTGGAAAAATTGATACCACTAAACTTTATACGGTAGAATATGCTACGGCAGCAGGCACAACAACGTTCGCCTTTAAATTAGGACCACCCAAGCCAACTATTTATGCTATATCTGATGTGTTTGCCAACCCGGGCGATTCGGTTTATCTTTTTGGTGCAAATTTAGTATTGGTTGAACACCTGGTATATGGGGGCACCGATATCTCCAAATTTAAATCGAGCCTTCATGGGGACTCCCTTGGCTTTTTGATGCCGGCATTAACGCCTACCAAATTCATTACGGTAACCACTAAATCGGGTATTGCCCGGGATACCATAAATGCAAAGCCAATCATTGCCGCCATTTCCAACGCTAATGCCAACGGTGGCGATTCGGTTTATGTTTATGGTACTTACCTTAAGACGGTCCAGTCAATTTCTTTTGGCGGTGCTACTATTACAAATTTCACAGAAGCTCCACGTGGTGCTTATGTGAAGTTCCTGGCTCCGGCTTCTAACAGCTACGCTAGTGGGCCAGTGACCATTGTTACCAGTTATGGAACGGTTTCTACTCCTTATAAAGTAAATACTCAAAATGGCGTTACTGAAGGCCTTTTAGCAAATTTTGAGTGGGGTGATTGGTTCGGTTATTCCTGGTGGGGAGATATTACTTTAACTAGTAACAAGGCCGATTTTAATGGTTCGATGGGAACCAATAATAGCCAGATGGTGTATTTTAATTCTCCTGTTTTAGCTGGCGGTGCCAGTAAGTACGCCCCATTGGGTAATTCTAATAAAACTTCTCGTCCTGCTAATTACTGGATGGCTGTGGCAAATCTTACAGATACTGTTTCACACTGGGCTCTTCAATTTGAAATAAGTGTGCCTCAGCCATGGAATGGAGGTACGCTTTATATTAGAACTGAATTTGCAGGTGACACTTACGTTGCGCGTTATGAGCCATGGAAAATCCCTAATTCAAATGTTACCAAAGCTTTTAAAACGAAAGGTTGGCAAACCGTAACTATCCCTTTATCTGAGTTCAGATCAAAAGTTAACGAATTAGGGGATGGTTTATCAGTTACTCGCATAAGCGATTTATTAGGGCCTACCGGTGCGAATAGTTATAATATGACCCTTAAAAATTTCGGGGGTTCGCCAACTGCGACTGGTTTTTATGCCGCCATTGACAATATTAGGTGTGTGAAAAACAAATAGCCTACAGCCCCACGGCGGCATATCGCTGTGGGGCTTTTTTAATAATTAAAATTAAGACAAAATGAAAATCAAGTATTCTTTTACAATATTGATAGCTCTTATTGCAGTTATATCTTTATTCTCCTGTAAAAAGACAAAAAACGCAGACCCTGAACTAACAGTTACTCAATCTGCCATCGCATTTACGCCCGAAGGCGGCACGCAAGATTTATCTTTTACCTCTAGTAGCGATTGGACCATCAGCAACCCTGTTTATTCGTGGCTGCAATTAAGCACAACATCGGGCAACAGTGGCAGCACGGTTATTCATGTAACAACCTTGTCAGAAAATGCTACCGGGGCAACCCGCTCTGGTACTTTATACCTAAGTGCGTCCAACGGCCAGGCCAGGAGGGTGAAGGTTTCCCAGGCACCCACCATATACCAAAGTTATAATACATCGCCCATAGCGCCTGATATGACCGGAATGAGTAGTAATGCCGTGCAACTGGCGGCGAAAATGAGTACGGGAATGGGAATAAATTTTGGCAATACTATGGAATCCCCAAACGAAGGTGATTGGCAGAATAGTAAGTTGACCGAGTCGTATGTGAAGTTTATGAAACAATCAGGTTTCACTGCTGTACGGCTTCCTTGTAACTGGGTTTGGACTCATTTAAGCGACCGTAGCAAGGCAACAATTGACCCGGCATGGCTTGCGCGGGTGAAACAAGTGGTTGGATGGTGTGTGGCTAATGATATGTATGTGATACTGAATTCTCACGATAGTCCCACTGGCAATGCCATAAAGCAAGATTCTATTAATGCGATGCAAAAGGCGATTTGGGAGCAGATTGCTACAACCATGCGCGATTTTGATGAGCACCTTATTTTTGCCGGCTTGAATGAACCTTCAGCTAATAATGCCGCGGAGATGGCCATACTTAATAGTTATCACGAAACATTCATCAGGGCGGTTCGCTCTACCGGAGGCAGGAACAGTTACCGGGTGCTGGTGGTGCAGGGGCCGACCACTGACCCTAATAAAACTGCTACTTTGATGACTACGCTTCCAACAGACAACATTCCTAACAAGTTGATGGTAGAAGTGCATGACTACACGCCTTCTGTATTTACGATACTAACAGATGGAGATGTAAGTTGGGGCAAAATGGTTTATTACTGGGGGGCCGGGAATCATTCTACTATTGAGCCGGACCGTAACGCCACCTTTGGAGAAGAGGATGGGATCATTGCTGAACTCCAACCGTTGAAAGCGAAGTTTGTTGATAAAGGTATCCCTGTAATACTGGGTGAATATGCTGTTTGGAGGAGGACTGCCGCCACCAACAGTAATTATCTTCCTAAGGATCTGGCTATGCACAACAAGTCTGTGGATTACTGGACAACTTTTGCCACCAAAACTATGAGAGCCAATGGCCTTATGTCATTCCATTGGGAGATAGGTTTTATGTTCGACAGAAAAAACAATGTGGTAAAGGACCAGCCTATGTATGATGCCCTTAAGGCGGGATACAAGTAAAAAGTAATGGTGGGTTAAAGCTTTTGCCGGAATAGCGGTACCGTGAACAGATTGTACAGTACCGTTTTCCGGTAAGCTAAACTTTAAAAAATTCCGTGATCCTTATGGATTACGGAATTTTTAACAAGGATATGTTTGAACGCATGACGATATCCGCAGCGAATGATACTGGTTAAAAAAGAGAATATGGAAAATCAAATGATTTCAAAAGCGCCTGAATTAGATGAAAGTGAAATTAAAGCTTTGATAGAGAATTTTGAAACGATCGGTATTTTGCTGAAGGAGCACCCTGCTTTCTTCAGGAACCCTATCATATCGCCTGAATCGAGAAAAATATTTAACGAGGGCCTGGTACTTATTAAAAACTTCACTCAAAAATGTTTAGAGCATTATGGGATGAGGTATCTTGAAAATAAGATTTCAACAATACGCTATGTGGATATGGGTATGCCCACGCAACAAGTTGAAAACTTAAAAGAAGAAAATGGCTCGCCTGGCTGGCGTTAAAGCATCTGCTGTTGAAATAACTGTCGCAGGTAAATAACACCTACAAAAGAAAAGAAATAATATATTATGAAATATACCATTGCCTGTTTTATGGCATTTTTAGTGGCCGGCGGAGTTTCAGCGCAAAACAAAAGCGAGGTTGCGCTTAAAGCAAAGATCAACAGCATCGTCAGCAAAATGACGCTGGAAGAAAAAATAGAAATGCTTCACGGCAACGCGTTATTTTCTTCGGGCGGCGTGCCGCGTTTAGGCATCCCGGAGCTAACATGCGATGATGGCCCGTTGGGTGTACGCGAAGAAATAAAGCGCTTCGATTGGGCTTCGGCCAACTGGACAACCGATTCCGCCACATTTTTACCAAATGGTTCGGCAATTGCCGCTACCTGGAACCCGGTAATGGCCAACAGGTATGGCGTAGTATTAGGCGAGGAAGCCAATGCCCGTAAAAAGATTGTAATGCTTTCACCCGCATTTAATATCTGCAGGATGCCGCTTTGCGGCCGTACCTATGAATATTATTCCGAAGATCCTTATTTGAACAGCCTGTTGGCTGTTCAATCTGTAAAAGGGATCCAAAGCAAGCACGTAGCAGCCTGTATAAAACATTTTGCCGCAAATAACCAGGAACTTAACCGCGATAGCGTAAATACTATAGTTGATGAAAGGGCCTTACGCGAAATCTATTTCCCGGCATTTAAAGCAGCCGTACAGCAAGGGAATGCTTATACGGTTATGTCGGCCTACAATAAGCTGAACGGTTATTGGTGCTCAGAAAATGAATTTTTACTTAATAAAGTATTAAAAAACGAATGGGGCTTTAAAGGAGCTGTTATCTCGGACTGGGCAGGAACGCACCATACCGTTGCGGCGGCCAACAACGGACTGGATATTGAAATGGGATCAAGCGGGCCGTATGATCAATGGTATTTTGCCCAACCATTGCTTAAAGCAGTTAAGGAAGGCCGGGTTTCGGTAAAAACAATTGACGATAAAGTGCGCCGGATTTTGTGGGTGATATACCATACCTCCATGAGTGCCAAGCACCCTAAAGGATCAATTGCTACACCGGCGCATACCCAAACCGCATATGATATTGCCTCAGAATCCATCGTCCTGTTGAAAAACGACAACCATTTATTGCCTTTGAAAGCGGCTAACATTAAAAGTATTGCTGTAATAGGGGATAATGCCACCCGTACATTCGCCTTAGGAGGGTTTGGCGCGGGCGTAAAAGCGAAATACGAGATAACGGCATTGGACGGCATAAAATCAAGATTCGGCAAAACAGCCAGGATCAGTTTTGCCCAGGGCTACAGGGCCAACTATTTAGCAAACAATACTGATGCGCAAAATAGTGGCTATGACCAGCCCGACCAAAAACTGATTGATCAGGCCGTGGCGCTTGCAAAAACCAGCGACGTTGCCATTTTGTGTATCGGCTCAAACCGTGAATATGAAAGCGAAGCCCATGACCGTAAAGATCTGGCGCTGCCTTTTGGAGAGCAGGCATTGGTTAACGCGGTTACCGCAGCTAACCCTAATACTATTATTGTGATCATGGCCGGCGCCCCGTACGATCTGAGCGAGATCAAAAAGTCAAATCATACAATTGTTTGGTCCTGGTTCAACGGCTCGGAGGCTGGCAATGCGCTGGCGGATGTTTTAAAAGGCGTGGTGAACCCGTCCGGCAAATTGCCATTTACTTTCCCCGTATCGTTAGGAGACTCACCTGCTGCAGCATTAAATACTTACCCGGGTAAAGGCGCAACGGCAGAATATAAAGAAGGCATACTGGTTGGATACCGCTGGTATGACACCAAGAAAATCCAGCCGCAATACCCATTCGGTTATGGGCTTTCCTATACTGATTTTGCCATAAACCGCTTCTCGACTGATAAATTAAGCTACGGGAAAAACGGAACCATCCGTGCAAAATTCACCATTAAAAATACAGGCAGCAGCTACGGCGCCGAGGTTGTGCAATTGTATGTAAGCGATCCGGTTAGTTCGGTTTTGCGTCCTGAAAAAGAATTGAAGGCTTTTAAAAAAGTTTTTCTGCAACCGGGCGAAACTAAAACAGTCGAGCTGGATGTAAGGGTGGAGGACCTGGCTTTTTACGACGAAACAAAAAAAGGTTGGAAAGTTGAAGCCGGCGAGTTTATCCTCCAGTTAGGCAATTCATCGCGCAACATTTCAAAAACAGTAAAAATCCTGGTTAAATAAACTCAGTTCAGAAGTAGTGTGAAGTTTATGGAAAATATGCGAACCGGATATATAGGCTATCCGGAATGCCGATAAACTCGAAAATAATTTTCAATGGGAATGCCCCATTGATCCAGTAAAATAAGTGTAAAAACACAATTTGTAATATAAACTTTCATGATGAAAAAGTTATTGCCGGGACAAAAAACTCAAATATCAATATGAGCAATACGATTTACCGGTTATGGGCGACGGCCTTAATTACCATGCTAATAGTGCCGTGTTTATACGCGCAAAAAGCCACCAACCCCATCATTTATGCTGACGTACCGGACATATCAATAGAACGTGTGGGCAATAGCTACTACATGAGCAGCACAACCATGCACATGAGTCCCGGTGTACCAATCATGAAGTCGAACGACCTGGTGACCTGGAAGACGGTGGGTTATGCCTATGATACTTTAGCAAATATTGACGCAGCGAATCTCACCAATGGCAAAAATATGTATGGGGAGGGTTCGTGGGCAAGTTCGATCCGTTTCCATAAGGGTACCTATTATGTGAGCACATTTTCTGCAAATACCAATAAAACACACATTTACAGTACTAAAAATATCGAAAAAGGCCCG
>NZ_JBFUAP010000034.1:0-8362 GCF_056406215.1 Mucilaginibacter sp. P1_D10
GGCCAGTATCACAAAGTGTCTATCAAGCATCTTCAATCATACTTAAATGAGTTCACTTTTAAATATAACCACAGAGCCAATAAATCGAACTTCGACCTGCTCATTAATAGATCATTTGGATAAAATGTCTATTCATGGGCTATTACTCTTGCGAGGAGCCGCCGCGGGGAATGGCGAGGGCGAGATCTGGCAATCTCATAGAACAAACGAACTCACAAAGCCGCTCTGCTCACCGATGGTTGCCGCGCTATCGCTCGCAATGACGATGGGGCTATCGGTGAAATCAAAATAAGCGGTAAAATCGGTGATTAAACTTCGTAACTTTCTGCCGCGCTATCGCTCGCAATGACGTGGTGGTTAAAATAAATCCAATGAATACCATAAAAAGCATATTCGCTGCCAAAACGCTGTACTGGCACCTGCTCATCAGGCTGGTGCTGTTTTGCTTTTGCGTTGGCTTAGGTTATATATTCGTGGTGCCACTTATTTACTGGAGCATACTTGGCGAAGGGGCCGTTGGCGATCGTATCGCCGAAGAGCCTTTGAATGCTTTCCTCTTTCAATACGGCACACTAATCCTAGCGCTCTTGATTATCGCCATACTCACAGGCCTGAACATCAGGAAGAAAGATTTCGCCAGGGCGAAATCATACATCATAACAGGGCTAATCGTCACTATACTATATTTGTTTAAAGAACCTATTGCGGCTTTGATTTTTTAATGCGCATTAATTCGTCGAAATGAAAAGCAGCATCATAAAAGAAATCTACTGGCTGGGTGCCCTCGTGTTGGTAGCCGGCATCTACGTTTTTGTTCGCGACAAACTCATGATAGACGATATCAACGCGCACGATACTTATTATATTGGCGGCTGGCCTTCTATGTCCACCGTTATTTTCTCGGTTTGGGTAAGGTTGGTTTTTATTGTCTTTTCGGTTCGTGCTATTATTGCAAGGTTCGGCAATAATAGCACGCTTTACATTCTCGCTACTTGCTGCATATTGATTATCTTTAGCTTACAAAGAACAACCGTAAATTTATCGGCTTTCGAATTTCCGCCCGATAAACCAACACCTTCGATAACGTCGACAATACAAAGCACAGAGTCTCCGCCGGTCACCGGCCTTTTTTATGGGGAATCGCCGATGGTATCTTTAGTGATAACTAGCGTACAGGCCTTGTTAATGATTTTTATGGTTTTCCTGGGCACGAGGATTGGGCGAAATCGATGTAATTGATAGAGCGTTATGTCCTTGGGCAGCAGCCGCCGCAGGGGAATGGCGAGGGCGAGATCTGGCAATCTCATAGAACAAACGAATTCACAAAGCCGCTCTGCTCACCGATGGTTGCCGCGCTATCGCTCGCAATTGACGTTGGGGTTATCGGTGTAATCGAAAAAATCTGTGCAATCGGTGAAAACCTCGCAAGTTTCGGGTTCTTTAGCCTGCGCCACCAAGGTACATTTGTGTTATAAATTCATATCATGGAAACACAAAACAACATCAACTTCCAACGCATTGCCGAGGCGATAAGCTATATCAGGCTCAATTTCAAGACACAACCGAGCCTGGATGAGGTGGCCGAAAAGGTGAGCCTCAGTCCCTTCCACTTTCAGCGCATGTTTACCGATTGGGCAGGCATCAGTCCCAAAAAGTTCCTGCAATATCTTAGCCTCGATTACGCCAAAGGTATCCTGAAAGAGCAACAGGCCACGCTCTTCGACGCCGCTTACGAAACCGGCCTCTCCGGCACCAGCCGCCTGCACGATCTGTTCATCAACATTGAGGGCATGACACCCGCCGAATACAAAAACGGTGGTAAGGAACTCAGCATCAACTTCAGCTATGCCGAAACACCCTTCGGCAATATCATCGTAGCATCGACACCGAAAGGCATCTGCTATATAGCCTTCGCCGATGATAAGGACGAAGCCTTCAACCAGCTTTACGCCCAATTCCCCAACGCCAGCTACTACCAGGTGGTAGATATGGCACAGCAGAATGCGCTATACATCTTCACGAGGGATTGGTCGCAGCTCTCGTCCATCAAACTGCACCTAAAGGGCACCAGCTTCCAGTTGAAGGTATGGGAGGCCCTACTAAAGATACCTATGGGCGGTTTGAATACTTATCAAACGGTTGCCCATGCGGTGGAGCAGCCAACAGCCAGCCGCGCGGTGGGCAGTGCCATCGGTGCAAACCCTGTCGCTTTTTTGATACCTTGCCACCGGGTCATCAAATCTACCGGCGAATTTGGGCAATACCATTGGGGTGCCGACCGCAAATCGGCCATCATCGGCTGGGAAGCCGCAAAAACTAACCATCTAAGCATCGTTTAAATATGGAACTGCAACAAAGGATAGCCCAAGCCGATTGGTCGGCCATAACAGAAAGCCTGAACGCCAAAGGTTACGCTACTATCCCCGATATTTTATCCGCCGATGAGTGCAATGCACTGGTGGCGCAATACGGTGATGATACCCGCTACCGCAAAACCATTCAAATGGAAAACCACGGATATGGCATGGGGCAATATAAATACTATGCTTATCCATTACCCGGCGTGGTGCAGCAATTGCGCGAGGGAATTTACCCCCACATTGCCCCTGTTGCCAATAACTGGATGAAGGCCTTGGCGATAGAGAAAACATTCCCCTGCACTTTAAACGAGCTTACCGAACTTTGCCATCAACAAAGCCAGTTACGCCCTACGCCCTTGATATTAAAATACGGTAAAGGCGGCTACAACGCACTGCACCAGGATTTGTACGGCGAAGTTTTCTTCCCCATGCAGGCGGTGGTATGTCTCAATCAACCCGGCAAAGATTTCGAGGGTGGCGAATTCGTACTGGTAGAGCAACGCCCGCGCATGCAATCAAAAGCCATCGTATTGAATCCCGGCAAGGGCGATATGCTCATCTTCACCACCAATTACCGTCCGGCCCAGGGCGCAAAGGGCTATCACCGCGTCAACATGCGCCACGGCGTAAGCGAACTCCGCAGCGGCGAGCGGCATACGCTGGGGGTAATTTTTCATGATGCGACGTAGGGGGTAGAGCTGTTGAGCCAATCTGCAAGCAGTTGTGTCCGCGTCGGGAGTTAACTCACCCCCAACCCCCTTTGCTGCGCAAAGAAGGGGAGACATTGGGGCTATATTTTTCCTATTTTCTTCACCCTCTTTGCGAAGCAGGGTCGACCAGCGATAGCGTAGTCGGGGTGAGTCAAATATGCGAGCGATAGCAACCAGGCTCAAATCCACCTACCTCCTCAACCCTACCTCCACCTGCTTACCACCCAACGGAATCACATAAGCCCCTCGCTCCATCCCCGGTTTTTGTATTAATTTATACTGCTTTCCCGTAGGTGCCTGCTGTATGCGCAGGTAAGCTTTAGGCGTATGGTCATCGGCTGCGTTCAGGGTAGCTGTTATGCTGCCGGTTGCCGGGTTGTAGTTAACGGTTTTAAACGTCCCTGCATCCAATGTAAGCCAAAGCCCTGCCGGCGCAATAAACACCCGCGATGCGGAGGCCGTAGTAATATCTACCTTTATGATACCCTTAGCGCGGCTAAGATTACCACCAAATGCCAGCCAGCCAAAGTTAGAATCGTGGGTAATATAGGTTGCGGTGTTTATGGCATAGCCAAAAAAATTGGGGCCGTAATCGCCAGAAAGGCCGTCGATTTTTAAAGTAGATGGGTAGGAGTGGAAAGCCGCCGGACCGAAACCATCCTGCGCAATATTAGCCACCGAACCCATTAAGCCGCCATAACCTACTCGCAACAGGTATAAATCGGCGGGGTGTTTGCGGTATTCACTCAATACCGGGATGGCATTCAATCCCGAGCCGTAGTGGTGCAGCTGCCGCTCGATGCGAGAGAGCTTGCCGCCGTACAAAAAGTCCCAATACCGCCGCGCGGAACCATTGTAACCCCAATGTGGTACCGTTGGCATATAGCCCAAAATGGCATTGATGGTCACCTCCGCTTTATCGGTGTACCCAAAATAATCCGACCAGTTATACACTTCTTCCTGCCCGGTGCTATCCCAGGGCATCTCGCTGCCGAAGGGGTATTGCAGGGTATGCCAGTGCTCGGCGCGTTTGCGCATTTCGGTTTCCAGCGGGAGAGCCTTATCGCTCCAACCTTCGGCTTTCAGATCCATCAGCAATAAATAAAATATCGTTCCCTCCATCTGCCCGAACTGCGCATAGTAAGGAGCCTGCTTTACCATGGCCATGGCGGTTTCGTAGGAGTTGTTGAGGTAGAATTGCCAGTCGCCCTGCGTAACAAGTCCGGTATAGTTGCGCGCCAGCCGGTACATTACCCAATGCGCGGCGGTAACGTGCGGATAATTATAAGAGCGACCCACATCATTGGCAGCTTGATGGCTCCAGGCGGCCCATGTTTTCCAGTTGAGGCTGTCGCTGTAGGTGCCTTTGGGGATACTGTCGGGCTGATAGTAAAATACGCTTTTCTTCACCCCGTATTTTTGCGGCCCATCGGCATGCTGTATATTGCCGAACAGGGTGTGGTTCACAAAATCCTGCAGTTTGGCAATCTCGGCTTTATCGGGCTGTACCAGTTGCTTCATCATGGCGCCCAGCCAACTGCCGGCCCCGCCCTCATCGCTCAGGCCGGCAATCCAAACACGGCTATCCTGGGTAACCTGCTGCTTCTTTTCGTAATCGTAGGTAATTACTGATGGGTTGCGGTGGAAGGTATCGGGCTTGTTAAACCATTGTTCGGTGGTCAGGAAATGGCCGAAATCCTTTACCAATTCGCTCTCCGCTTTTATTACTTTATAGCTGATGGTTTGGCTTAACCCATCCGTGTAGGTAATGGTTAAACGCGCGCGACCCCATTGCAGGCCTTTTACGTTATAGGCTTGCAGCGTTTTATTTTCGGCAGTAGTTGGCGTAATGCTAAGCGCACCTGCCGGCTCTGCGGTTAATGCCTTTACTTTTTTGCCGTAGTTTAAGAATAGCCTGGCATCGGTACCTTGCGGCAATACATACCCCGGTATGCCTACCGCTACAGGGCGGTGCTGCGCGATGAGTGTTTGTTCGATGCCTTTGATAGTTGGGGACAACACAAACTGAACGCCATATTCAACGGTTTCGCCGGGTTTTACAATTATAGATGTTGGCTTGTTCCATGGTTCGGCTTTTTTCCATTCGTTTTCGGCGTAGGCCTTGCTGTGTACCATCCATTCGTAAAAGCCTTCGAAGTCGATGCCTTTCGGGGTTGGGTCGGTAAGCAGCGGGTTGTACGCCTCAAATGGCGATTTGCCATAAGGCAGCACCAACAGTGCAGGGCCTTTGCCGCTAAGGCGGGTTGCCTGTAAATAACCGGCATCGCGGCCAATGTATGGGTCGTAAAATACATTGCGGGCGTGGGCCTGTTCCAGTTCTTCGCCCTGCAAAATATTATTGAATATCATAGGCATGCCCAAAGCGCCGATCTCCACGGCGCGCTTACTGTTGTTTTTCAACTTGAATAACAGCACCAGGTTGCCCTTTACCACTTGCCAGTAACGTCGCACTTGCAGCGGGATGTTGGCCGGAAGCGTAGGCGAAAGGTCGGCAGCCTCGAGCAGGCGGGGGTCTTCAGTTTGAAATGGAATTACATCCGCACGGTTAGCGGCAGTGGAATAGCTGGTCCAAGCCGTGTCGCCCTCGCTTTTCAGGCGCAGGTTGATATCCCCCAGGTGATACATGCCATTGCTGCTGCGCTGGGCAAGGCGAGCGGAGGGGGTAAAATCAAAATCTTTTTCGGTATTGGGCTCGAGCGCGGCAACGGTTTGCGATGCTTTGACCAGCTTTAGGCGGAAGGCCGGAGTGTTAAAAGTTAGCAGCCCTTTTTCTAAATGCAGCGTAGATGGCCTTTTCTCGAGGTTCTTCCACGGGTCCTGCGCGTGGGATGGCGAAACGCCAAAGAGCGTCAATATAAAAAAGAAGACTACGGATAAACGGCAGGCACTACGACTGTTGGTTTGCATATTACGTACGAAGGCTAAATTCGTGATAGTAAATGTATGTGATTATTGCCCTGTAAATGCTTGTAATTTGCCCGATTGTAGCAGTATGTTATCGCTTTTTTGGTATTGGTTTCGCAATAGCAGATAATTTATCTATAAAGCCTATTTCCCATACCCCTTAGTTAACTCCTTAATTACCCATTTTTCGAAGAGGCTTACGGCTTTTGCCTGCGCGTCACTTTTGTCCCTAAGTTCTACAAAGTTCGTCACACCGAGCAATTTTAGTTCGGAATGCTTATCATCGCCGGAGATATTGATATCTGAATGCATAGTGCGCAGGCGGATGGTGTCGGCATTCTGCAGTCGTTCATAATCCAGCAATTGCGCTATCGTGTCTTTTTTGCTTATAGTGCTGCTGTAGTAAAAAGTGCTGGTCTTGCTGTCGAAATCGATATGGGCGGTATCGGGGGATATTTTCAGGCCTTTGCTGCTGTTGTGGCTGCGTACATACTTATCTAAATCCTTTATATATTCCAGTTGCAGGGAGTTCACGCGCGATACCAGTTCGCGCTTAGAGAAATTGAAGCTGTAGGTTTTATTGATGCCGGTAATTTTGGTGTATTTTCCCTTTATCATGCTGGTTGCCACAAAGGAAAACAACGACAAGCAAATAACACCGCTTTGCAAAACCGGCTTCAAACGATAGCTGCCGGATGTGTTAAACAGGTAATAAGAAAGCGGGAGGATAAGCAAGGCGGTAAAGTCTGAATAATCTACCACGCGATTGACCGAAATGCCCAGGCCGTTAAGGCCATCGATAAATGGTTGCGCCAGGGGCGATTTCCAAGCCATAAATAATACCAGCGTGGCCACATGTACCAGCATTACCCTGCGCGGCCAAAGTGCGCTCAGGAAATAAGCAAAAGAAAAAAGCCCTGCAAAATCAGATAACTTGCCGGTGAGGGCATTATGAAAGCTTGCTTTGAGGTACCAGTCATTGATAATCAGCACCAACACAGCGGTGATGAAAAACGGGTTCCCTAATTTTTGTTTGGTGGCCATTGGTTAAATTGACAGCAAGTTATAGAAAAATCGGGCATAAACAAATCAATGTCATTTACTTAAAATGGTCGTTACTTAGCCTCACCCCAACCCCTCTCCAAAGGAGAGGGGCTCAAAGTCCTCTCCTTTGGAGAGGATTATTTCATGAGGGCTTCGCCGTTTAGGTGAGGCTACTAAGCAAGTTATAGAAAAATCGGGCATAAATAAACAACCAAAAGTGTATGCATTTTTGAACAGTAACGGCCAATGCCGCTTATTTGGTACAGCTAATCAGCTATAAATTTATTGCGGGATGCTTACAAAGGCTGGCTTTGTTGATTTTTCTACAGAATTATTAATACAGCTTAAATTTTTTTAATATTTAATTAAGTGCCTTAAATAAATGTGGCTAACCGGCTGATATGCAGTTGTTTTTTTGCTATGTGGCATACACATTGCATCGGGATGGATAGGGGCTTGTTATTTAGTACGATGCCCTGTGCAAAATACCCCTATGAAAAATAATTACCAAACAAAATGGACCACTACAGAGAGATAAAAAACAACTTAACCTGGCACAATGAAGGTAAGTTTGATGTTGAATTAACTAACGGCGTTATCACCAAGCTTAACTTTTGCGAACCCGGTAAAGGGGTTGAAGATAATGGCAAGTGCCTCACCTCAACCAACTTTAAATTTTTACAGGCAGTGCACGCTGCCCTGGGCGATTTGTTCACCTTTATAGAAGAAGAAAACAAACGCCTCGGCTATAGCTACGCCCGCCCCGGAGAAACCGGTGCTTATAATGAAGAGGTGATAGAGAAACCCTACAAGCAGCCCGCCGAAACCAGGTTGCGCCCGCTCATCAATTACGATAACCAGCCCGAACTGAGCCACATTACCGTTGGCGAGGGACTGAGGGATATTGGGTAGGCTTGTTATTAGGTTTGAGATGTTAGATATGAGATTTGAGACAAAATCCCTGGTGCCGCGTTAATAAATTCGCGGTAGCGTAGGGCCGGCTTTCAGCTGTCACAAGGCGGAATCGTATCATAATCATACACAGTTTTGGTACTCTTGGTAAAAAGGAGCGCCCCCGGGAAGGGAGCGCTTTTTTTGTGTGCGCCCGGCACGGGCGCAAGCTATAGGGTGAGAGTCCCGAACGCGCCTTGATAGTGGGAAGCGTTAACCAAARGCAAGGGTGTCGTGGGTGACTGCGAATCTGAAGGAAGCTGGCGGTAAATCTCTGGCCTGACGAACAGGAAGCAGATCAGGCAGTTCCATGTGGGTGAGTTTGCACAACAAAACAAAGCCCAAAACTATCCGAAACATGGCGCTGTACAT
>NZ_JBFUAP010000035.1:0-6866 GCF_056406215.1 Mucilaginibacter sp. P1_D10
CGAACACCTATCCATACGAACACCTATCCATATTGAATCGGATAAAAAACGTCTTGCTAAAGCTTGTATTCAAACTCATTCATTCGGACACACTGTTTAATCAAGAAATCTTCATGAAAAATAAACTATCATGGCAAAAACATTTGCATATGTCATAGTAATCAAGATGACGATTATTTTTGAAAGGTTATATATTTGCCCCAATGAAGATACTGTTGATAGAAGACGAGGCCAGGCTGGTATCCATCATCCAACGCGATTTAAGCGCCGAGGGGCATGAACTGAGCGTCGCACTCGATGGCACTACCGGCCTTCAAATGGCGCTAATGGCCGATTTCCAGCTCATCATACTTGATATTATGCTGCCAGGTATCAACGGTATCGAAGTTTGCCGGCAGCTTAGGCAGGCCAATACGCAGTCGGCTATTTTGATGCTAACCGCGCTGGGCACTACCGAAAACATCGTAGTTGGCCTGGATAGCGGCGCCGACGACTACATGGTAAAGCCCTTTAGCCTGGCCGAACTTAACGCTCGCATACGCACCCTTGCCCGCCGTAACGGCAGCAACGCCCCCGCCCCCAACCTACTGCAGGTGGCCGACCTGATTATCAATACCGACGAACGCTCGGTAACCCGCGCCGGTAAAACCATCGAACTTACGGCCACCGAATACCGCCTGCTGGAATTTTTGGTGAAGAATCGCAACCACATGCTGTCGCGCATTGAGATACTGGAGAACGTTTGGAACATCGATTTCAACATGGGTACCAACGTGGTAGATGTGTACATCAATTACCTGCGCAAAAAGGTGGATAAGGATCATGAACCTAAACTGATACATACCGTGGTTGGCATGGGATATATCTTAAAATAACGTAAATGAGCATCCAACGGAAAGTTGCCCTTTTATTCCTGGCCCTTACGGTGGCTATCATATCTATACTGAGCGGCGCTATCTTCTACTTCGTGCACCAGTTTACCTTCGAGGATTTTTACAAGCGGTTGGAAGCGAGGGTAAACATCTCGGCGCAGATATACCACCTTAACGATAAGGACAGCATCGGCGTTTATAAGGAAGTACGGCAACGTTACCTGGAAAAACTCACCTCCGAAAAACATTATCTGCTAAAACCTGCCGATTATACAAACGGCCATGGGTTAAAAGGGGTGCCGGCCGAACTGGTGAAGAACATCATCAGCGATGGCCAAACCCGCTACAAAACCGACAATGTTTTTTACGCGGGCAACATCTTCAAATTTGCCGATGGGGACGTGATGATCATTGTATCGGCGACAGACCCCTATGGCTTAAATGAGCTGAACAACCTGGAACATGTATTACTAATAGGCTTCGTGTTATCGGTTGTTGTGGCCTATCTTATTGGTAAGCGTTTCTCTTACCTTACCTTCCAGCCGGTACGCAAGATCATCAAACGGGTAAATACCATTACGGCCAGCAACCTGCACCTACGGCTGGAAGATTACGACGGCAAGGACGAGGTAGCCGAACTGACGCAAACCTTCAACAATATGCTCGACCGGCTGGAAACCGCCTTTGAAACGCAGAATAACTTCGTCAGCAACGCTTCACATGAGTTACGTACGCCCTTGGCCGTGATAAAAGGCGAAGCCGAACTTGCCCTGAAAAGCGTGGACAAACCCGGAGCAGATACCCGCAACACCCTAAGT
The DNA here is from genome assembly GCF_056406215.1 of Mucilaginibacter sp. P1_D10. Taxonomy (NCBI): domain Bacteria; kingdom Pseudomonadati; phylum Bacteroidota; class Sphingobacteriia; order Sphingobacteriales; family Sphingobacteriaceae; genus Mucilaginibacter; species Mucilaginibacter sp. P1_D10. Next base: position 1,691 of record NZ_JBFUAP010000035.1, read on the forward strand.
GCGATACTCACCGGGGCGCAAAGCCTGCAGGATATCATCACCAGCCTGCTTGGCCTGGCCCAAACCGGTTTCGACGGCAAGAAGCAAAACTGGGAACTGATACGTGCCGATGAGCTCATCTGGCTGATAAAAGAAGCTGTGGACCATATCATCCCCGATAATAACCTCAGCATCGATTTATCTGCTTTACCCGACGAGGAAGAACGCCTTCTGTTGATGGGCAACCCCAACCTGTTAAAGCTGGCCCTGAGCAATATTGCCCTTAATGCCTGCAAATACTCCGAAAACAAGCCGGTAAGCCTGAAGCTAAGCGCAGAGAACAAAAGCGTTATTTTCAGCATACAAGATGAGGGTATCGGCATCCCCGAGGGTGACGTGCAGCATATATTCGAGCCATTTTTTAGGGCCTCCAATACCGGCAAGTTCGAAGGGCATGGTGTGGGGCTTCCTCTGGCCCTCAACATCGTGCGCCTGCATAAAGGCAGTATTGCCATCGCCTCCAAGGTTGATAAAGGCACCACCATCAGGGTGATGTTGCCGGTGCATGTAGCTTAGTTTCCAGCCCCAAACGTCATTCCGAATTTATTTCGGAACCCCACACGGCAGGTGGCGACTCTTGCTATCACGCCTTTGCAATCGTAGACTTTTATGATGGGGTTCTGAAACAAGTTCAGAATGACGATTATTTATTTTTTAAAAACTCTAATCAGTTTCTAATCCTCCTCTTAAACGGTTCTAATACCCGGTGCCGACTATTGTATCAAACAATAAAAAACATCGATATGAAAACCACAAACATCCTAATCCCAACCGATTTTAGCTTAACATCTTTAAATGTCATCCCCGCATTGATGCAGCACCAGCCCGGCAAAAAGTTCAACATATTACTGGTGAATTTCCTGGGACTGTCTGACTCCATCTCCGATTTGCTGATGCTATCGCGCCGCAGCCGCGAGCACGAACACATTACGCAAGAGTTTATGGACGAGTGCAACCGCCTGGCTGCTCAATACCCCAACCAAATAGATAGCCTGCAAACCGAATTCTTTTACGGCAACACGGTAGCAGTATTCAAGAATTACCTGGAAGCAAGAGAGATTGACCAGATAGCCAAACTGAAAGATTATAGCTGCACACTGCTCACGCCAAACAGCTACGAACCCACGCAACTGCTGGAGCGTAGCAAATATCCTGTATTAACCGTGCAGCCGTTTACACCTTCGCCGCAGTTGGCCAAAGTGAAGGCACTGCACACCATTGAAGAGCTGGAATGGCAGGAGTTTTAAGCCAGTCCAAACATTTACACATCATCTAACAAAAAACATTATGCTATTAAAAGATAATATCCCCGTTACCTACCTGGTAGGCAAAATAAAAAACGAATTACTGCTGATAGCGGCCTATGCCGTGGCTATCGCGGCTTTCCACTACTTTTTCCCGCAGTTCCGTATATCCATACCTATTGCGGTGCCGGCCATACTGGCTACCATTATATCGCTGCTACTGGCCTTCCGCTCTAACCAGGCTTACGACCGCTGGTGGGAAGCCCGGGGCCTGTGGGGTGCCATCGTGAACGAATCGCGCTCGCTTACCCGGCAGCTGATAACCTTTTTAGATGCCGGCAACGAGGAGGAAGAGAATTTCAAGACACGTTTCGTGCGCAGGCAGATAGCCTGGTGCTATGCGCTGAGCCAATCCTTACGCGGGCAAAACTGCTATATCCGCAGCATCGATTTTTTGGTGGATGAGGAGGTAAAATTCAGCCGACGCTATACCAACGTGCCCAACAGCCTGCTTAAGCTGCACGGCATGGATACCCAACTGGCCTATAAAAATGGCTGGCTGAACGATTACCAGCAGGTAGAGATAGACCGCACCCTAACCCGCCTGTGCGATGCCATGGGGAAATGCGAGCGGATAAAGAACACCATCTTCCCATCTACCTACAGCCTGTACATCCATTTTTGCCTGTACCTGTTTATTGCGCTTTTGCCTTTCGGGCTTATCGAGTTCTTCGGCATATTCGAGGTGCCGCTGATCATCGCCATAGCCGCTGCATTTTTACTGGTAGAGAAAATGGCCATCCACCTGCAGGACCCGTTCGAAAACAAGCCTACCGATACGCCTACTACGGCCATATCGCAAACCATTGAGCGCGACCTGAAAGAAATGCTGAACGATAGCCAAAAAGAAACCATACCGCACCTGAAGCCAGCACGTGCCGAAGAGAAAGTATTTTATATATTGTAACTCAGCCTCACCTAATCCTCTCCAAAGGAGAGGACTTTGAATATTTACCATTGCATTCTTAAGCCCTTCTCCTTTGGAGAAGGGTTGGGATGAGGCCTATTGTTTTATCTGTGTTTCGGCTTTCAGGGCATCGCCTTTTTTGACGGTTTTAAAGTCGAAATTCATGAAGTCACTATCCTGTGGAATCTGTATATCGATGCCTTGCAGCACGGCAATCTCTACCTTCACTTTAGTGACTGCCATATCTGTCATGTGGCCGCCTTTTTTCAAATCGGCAGATAGGAAATGGAAGTGGTAATCGGCAATGGTTACGCTGCTGAGGTATTGGGGCAGCTTAAAACCAATCAGCGTCCCGCTGATGTTGGGCATGGTGAAGAAGTGCTGCTGGTCTAAAATACTCGCCAGCGGCAAAAAAGGTTCTTTATCAGCTTTTGGAAAAGCACGCGTTTTCATCACGCTGAAATCTCCGCTGATGCGGATAGCGTACAGGCCATTGGTTTTGTGGAGATATTGGTCTATCTGGCTGAATACCGTTTTCTTATCCGCAGGCGAGTTGATGTAGAACGCCGTATCTGGCTTAAAATTGGTAGAAAGCACCAGTGGTATCCGGGCGGTATCAGCCATTAAGGTAGTTTCGCCGGTGGCACGGGTTTGATAGGCTTTGCCCTTGTAAATGATTAGTTCGCCATCCAATACGTCCGGCGCGCCGAGGCCGAAATCGCCGTGCGGCAGCATCTCTTTTACGGGCAAGGTTCCGTGGTAAAGCCCCGCCAAAAAAGCATCGGCAATACCGTATTGATACATATAATTGTATTTTTTTTGCTGCGCGGATGCTTGCAGGCAGAGCAGAGAACAGAACAAGGCGAAAAGGACTTTCATGGGCAGGTTTTTATGATTGCCAATATATCCAAAATAGGTAAGGTTACGAAACGGTAAAAGCAGGTGCCAAGCGCGGTTTTTTTTTTAAGTGTTCCACTTTAAATGTTAAACACTTATTTTTTAATTACAATTGATAGTCAGCATTTTACAGTTTTTTTGTGGAACACTTTGGAACACCCCAGCTCTTTAGATAAACTACACAATTATCTTATTATTAATAAGTTATAAACTTAGAATAAAAAATGCTTTTTAATGAAAGTGGAACACTTTCGATGCCACGCCCCGTCTCGTCCTGTATCGGGTTTACCCTTCGGGTGCTTAGTCCCAATGGGGGTTTACGGCCAGCGCCGCTGCCAGCTATCTCAAAAAAAATCCGTTTAAAACCTCCCACTCTATTTCAGCCAGGCAGCCCTCCTGCCCAAAAAATGCTCTCAACTATCTTAATTAAGTAAGCCGAAAAAATATTACTTTTGCTAAACCCTGCATGAGCGAGCACAACTACAAATACACCGACGAGCAACTGAACCTTAGCGAAGCTGCTGATTACAATTTGTTATTACAGATTGACCAGCATAGTTTCAGCTATGCCATTGCCCACGATAAAAAATTACTGGCCTGGGCCGAAAACTGCCCGCTGGCCGAACTCACCACGCCGCAGCGGTTACGCGAAGTGCTTACCGCCGACTATAAAAAAGTTGTAACCGGCCTAACTGCGGGCGGATTCACGCTGATGCCCGAAAGCTTGTTCGATAATGAATACGCCGCCAACGTGGCTCGCCTGCTTGATGTGCAGGAGAACGATATGGTGTACGCCCAAACGCTGGACAGCAAGAACACCATTATTTATAAAGTAGAGGAAGCCGCAGCAGCATCTCAGGGTATCTTCAAAAACGAAACCACCGTTTACCGCGCCAAGGGATGGATTCAGGCTATTGCCAGCAACTACCCCACCAGTACAGATTTGTACCTGAACATAGAGAATGGCGTGGTAGAGATTTTGAACTTTACTTACAACGGGCTGCGTTTTTATAACACCTTTACCTACAAGAGCCACGAGGAACTGGCATACTTTGCCGCATTTGTGGCCGATGAACTGGGCCTGACGCCCGAAAAGCTAACCTTAGTGCTCAGCGGCGACATCAACGACTCCGACAAGAGCTTCACTTACCTGGCCGAATTTTTCGGCATTGTGCGCATCAATGATATCAAGGTGCTGGTGTTACCACAGCAGGTGATCCCGCATAAAATACTGAGCCTTGCCGCTTTATCGCTATGCGCATCATAGGCGGCCGATTAAAGGGCTTGCGGCTTAACCCGCCAAATAATCTGCCCGTACGCCCTACCACCGATCTGGCTAAAGAGGCTCTTTTCAACATCCTGCTTAATCAAATTGAGTTTGAAGATATCACCGTGCTGGATCTTTTCAGCGGCACCGGCAATATATCTCTCGAGTTTGCTTCGCGAGGCGCAGCGCAGGTTACCAGTGTGGACCGCAGCCAGCAATGCGTTTTTTATTTAAAGGATACCAGCCGCCAGCACGGCCTTACCCAGATACAAGCTTTTAAGGCCGACGTATTCAAATACCTGGATATGGAGACCGAGCAGTACGACCTGGTATTTGCCGACCCACCTTACGACCTCAACAAAATCCCCGAGATACCCAAAATCGTTTTCGATAAGCAACTGCTGAAACCCGGCGGCCTGCTGATAGTAGAGCACCAGTCGCTGCAAAACCTAAGTAACCACCCCGCTTTTGTGGAGCAACGGAAATACGGGCATTCGTCGTTTTCGTTTTTTAGGGCGGCGGAAAAATAAACTTATCCGTCATGCCGAACTTGTTTCGGTACCCCACACGGCAGGTAGCCATTATGCAAAATGGCTATGCAAGGTCGCTACTTTTATGATGGGGTGTTGAAACGAGTTCCATTAGACTTGCAAAGAAATTAATTAACAGATTGTTGTTGATAATTTTGGCATGTTAAAATGTGGAGAAGATAGCCGGTAGGAAATAGTCACGAGTTCTAGCCTTCGAGGCTCTATGTTGATC
>NZ_JBFUAP010000036.1:0-4013 GCF_056406215.1 Mucilaginibacter sp. P1_D10
ATTAAGGTAGGGTAGGTTACATACGTGTTACGCACCCGTGCGCCACTCTCATCAGAAGCAAGCTCCCAAATCCCGTCCGACTTGCATGTATTAGGCCTGCCGCTAGCGTTCATCCTGAGCCAGGATCAAACTCTCCATTGTATAATGTGTTGTTATAATCCAAGCCCTATTAAACTCAATCAATAGAAACTTGTAAAAAAAAATATTCTCTTACATTATCTACCAAGTTTGTAATCATAACTATCTTTCGATTGTTACACTACATGATTTTCTATTTCTTAAAAGAACTTTGCGCCTCTCCGTCTCGGTTCGGCTATATGTTTTCGAAGCTTTAACACTTCTTAACTTCTTATTTCAATTATTCGAAAGTCGCTTTCAAATATTTCCCTTCGTTTCGGGAGTGCAAAAGTACGTTTGTTTTTCAATTTAACGAATTAAAAAACAAAATAATTACAAGTAACTTATTACCAGGTCAATAAAATTTAAAAACAAGCGTGGCGCCCGCATTAAGCAAATGCCGCATTACATTTTGCATAAGAATTTTAAACCACAAACAACTGATAATAAATAACTTAACCGATGCAAGTTGATGAAGTTTAATAGTAATTAAATGAATGGCGTAGAACTATGTTAAGCGCGATGTATTTGTAAATAAGCGCGTTGCCCGGAATTGTTGGTAGGTTAAGGCTATGCAGCCATTAGAATTTTGACAATAAAAGCAGTAGGAAATCGATGCTTTATTATTTTTGCAGGATGAGTGATGAAGAACTAGTGACTTATTTTGAACATGCTATATTACCGGAAACTTTGCGCCTTGATCGCGCCACTACGCAACACCGTGTACAACAAGCTGTGAAAACCAATCTGGAAGCAATGATGGCCGACCCGAAAGACCACCGTTCCAGGTACCGACTGACCAGGATCGCCGCTGCGATAGAACATCCCTTTGATGGGCAAGAGATCCCGCGTTTTTAATTTTCAAATTTACTGGGATGAATGCTTATTTATATGGGATCGATTTTGGTACGACCAATTCGGCTTTGGCGGTTTACAATGAACAAACGCGGGAGATAGAGCACACCTTCATTATTCCTTCGCTGATCTATTTTTATCACCAGCGGCCTGGTTATGTTGTAGGCGAAGAAGCTATCTCGGCGTACCTGGAAGATGGCATGAAAGGGCGGTTCATCAAATCTGTGAAACAGGTGTTATCCAGGAACAGTTTCACCGAAACCCGCATACAAAACAAACGCTACACCGCCCCAGACCTGGTAGCGATTATATTGAAGGAGCTGAAACAACGCGCGGACCTACTGACCGGGCAGGATTGCCGGAAAGCAATTATTGGCAGGCCGGTTTTCTTCGATGATGATGATGTAAAAAAAGACACCTTAGCCCAAACGCGACTAAACAGAGCAACGGAGATTGCCGGTTTCACCGATGTCCGTTTTCAATTTGAACCTATCGGGGCGGCATTTGCTTATGAAAAGAACCTTACGAAAAAGGAAAATGTATTAGTCGCCGATCTTGGCGGCGGCACAACCGACTTCACCTATCTCGTACTTGACCCCGAGAAATCCCGGAGCATAGACCGGAAAAATGACATGATGGCCACAGGCGGGATTTATATAGGTGGCGATAGTTTAGATGCTGCATTTATGTGGGAAAAGGGTACCCCCTATTTTGGCAAGAACACACAATATGAAGCTACCCCGGGCAAGGTGCTGACCGTCCCAAAATCACTGTTCGTAAATATCTGTTCCTGGGAACAAATGAACTTCTTCAATGGCCTTCGCATAAAAAAGGACATGGAAGATTACTATTATTTCTCGAGGGAAGACCGGCTTTTCAAAAACCTGCTCACACTCATTGATAACAACCTGGGTTATTCTGTATTCCGGGCTATTGAAAAAACAAAAATTGCCCTGACTGCCGCTGACAGTACGGCATTCAGCTATCACCACATGGGTATCGAAATCGAAGAGGAGGTTAGCTTACTGGATTATGAACAGGTAATTGCAAAAGATGTAAGCAGGATCGCCGCTTATCTGGATAATTTTTTACAGGCAAATCGAATTGATGCAAACGCCATCGATACGCTGTTTCTTACCGGCGGAACCTCCATGGTCAAAAGTATCCATAAGTTGTTTAAAAACAAGTTCCCGCATGTGAACCTGAATTCAGGTGACAACTTCAAAAGCGTAGCTAACGGCCTGGCCTATAGCGGCTATCTTTTCGGGAGTTAAATGAGATTGGCACCGTCACTCACAACAATTTCGGGTTTTCCCTTATAATCATTCAGAGCACCGATGATAGAAATGACCTTGTGGTTGATCCCGCCCGTTAGCGCTTTCGCATTGCCTTTCAAAGCAACGGTCAATAACTGGTTAGTGTAGGCCGCACTGATGTTTACTAAAATCATAGCCCCAGTTTTTCACGGTAACCTCTTAACCAATTACTTTTTTTCGCTCAACTCTAAAAGCAAAAAGGCCTGTAAATCATACGATCTACAGGCTTTTGTTGTTGTTTATTATCAACCCTGGCGGTGAGGGAGGGATTCGAACACAACCTATTATATTATTGATCTATAGCCATTTAAGTACCGCGAGATAATCGGTCGCCACAGATGTCGCTCTTTTTATTACCTCTGTAAGTCTTAACTAAAGATACACTATTTTCAAAAAACCAGCAAGTTGAGAGATCATAATTTTAGGCGATGGAAAGGCTTTCTTTGGAAAAAGATTCCCTAGGTCACTTTTACCACCCCAATCATTTCGGGTGGTAAAAGTGCCCCTCAAGCGAAGTAACATATATTTTTCTTTTTTTTTGCGCTCAGTTAATTCCTTAGGCTTTATTTTTCCGGGGAAATAGAATCTGTTATATGAAAAAAGTCAAAGTCGGCCGCGCCCCCTATATTTTTTGTAGCATAATTAAACAAAGCAAAACGATAGCCCATAAAATGCGGGAAGGTATAGGCCATTTTTAATTGTGTGCCCAATGGTATCCATGTTTTCCCATCCAGGCTATAAAAAAAATCTGCCACGTCTTTTCTGTTCGTAAAATTGCATTCCGCCTTAAAGTAAACTACCTTTTGGTTTAAGGGGATCGTTTGTGCTTCCTCGGGTTTTCCGGTGCTTGCATTGAYCATTACGAYAGCTTTGCTATCCCCGGTTATTTTTACACCAGCCAACCCGTAATTTTTTTGCAGAAGCCCCAAACCCGCAAAATCGCCGTCTTTCATTTGAGAAATGTCGAGCGAAATTATCCCGGARCATACCGGCCCGATAGTGCGTTGTGTTAATGAATTCCGTGTCATCAGGAAATTGGTGTCGATCCTGCCGGTWGTGAGTCGTAAATAGCCTTTCCGTTCGGTAACAGACCATAAACTATTATCCGGGTTATGGTTCCATTGCCAAACCAGTGGTAATGCATGTTTACCTTTTTGACGGGTAAAATCGTCTGAGGCGACGATGCCCGGGATCAGCCCTTTACCGGCCGGCAGGTCGAGTGTATCGGTCACTTTGCCATTGGTGCCCAAAACGGGCCATCCATCCACCCACTTTACAGGGACCARATAGGGAATGCGGCCCACCGAGCCATAATCACGGAACAAATAAGAATACCAGGCCCCATTTGGCGCCTGGACCAATCCGCCTTGCGCAACGCCCAGGTCCTGGAGGCCAATTCGTCCTTCATAAGGGCCGGTGATCTTATCTGCCCGATGTATGATAACAGTGCGTACGTGGCCCGGTGGCCATGTAATATTGAAAAGATAATATTTGCCTTTTACCTTAAACAACTGGGAGCCTTCGGGACCGAGGCCGGTACCGCCCGATGGCACGTTTGCTTTTTTAATGATAATCTGGTCCGTTCCGCCGGGTTTTATGCCGGAAAGATCGTCCTTTAATTCCACTAACCTTAAATCTCCGCTCCCGCCAATCATATACGCTTTTCCGTCATCAAAAAACAAGGTGTGGTCACCCAGGTTGGGGACAAATGACCTGGCTTTCCAC
>NZ_JBFUAP010000037.1:0-2917 GCF_056406215.1 Mucilaginibacter sp. P1_D10
GGCCCGTTGGGTGGGCCCGTTGGGTGTACGCGAAGAAATAAAGCGCTTTGACTGGGCGTCGGCCAACTGGACAACCGATTCCGCCACGTTTTTACCAAATGGCTCGGCAATTGCGGCTACCTGGAACCCGGTAATGGCCAACAGGTATGGCGTAGTATTAGGCGAGGAAGCCAATGCCCGTAAAAAGATTGTAATGCTTTCACCCGCATTTAATATTTGCAGGATGCCGCTTTGCGGCCGCACCTATGAATATTATTCGGAGGACCCTTACTTAAACAGTCTGTTGGCTGTTCAATCTGTAAAAGGGATCCAAAGCCAGCATGTAGCAGCCTGTATAAAACATTTTGCCGCAAATAACCAGGAACTTAACCGCGATAGCGTAAATACTATAGTTGATGAAAGGGCCTTACGCGAAATCTATTTCCCGGCATTTAAAGCAGCCGTACAGCAAGGGAATGCCTACACCGTTATGTCGGCCTATAATAAGCTGAACGGTTATTGGTGCTCAGAAAATGATTTTTTATTAAATAAAGTACTAAAAAACGAATGGGGCTTTAAAGGGGCTGTTATCTCGGACTGGGCAGGAACGCACCATACCGTTGCCGCCGCTAACAATGGACTGGATATTGAAATGGGATCAAGCGGACCATATGATCAATGGTATTTTGCCCAACCATTACTTAAAGCAGTTAAGGAAGGCCGGGTTTCGGTAAAAACAATTGACGATAAAGTGCGCAGGGTTTTGTGGGTAATGTACCATACCTCCATGAGTACCAATCACCCTAAAGGATCTATCGCTACACCGGCGCATACCAAAACCGCATATGATATTGCCTCAGAGTCCATTGTACTGTTGAAAAACGACAACCATTTATTGCCTTTGAAAGCAGCTACCATTAAAAGCATTGCGGTTATAGGCGATAATGCCACCCGCACATTTGCTTTAGGCGGGTTTGGCGCGGGCGTAAAAGCTAAATATGAGATAACAGCATTAGACGGTATCAAATCAAGATTCGGTAAAACAGCGAGCATCAGTTTCGCCCAGGGTTACAAGGCTAACTATTTAGCAAACAATACGGATACGCAAAATAGTGGCTATGACCAGCCCGACCAAAAGCTAATTGATCAGGCCGTGGCGCTTGCAAAAACCAGCGACGTTGCCATTTTGTGCATCGGCTCAAACCGTGAATATGAAAGCGAAGCCCATGACCGTAAAAGCCTGGCGCTGCCTTTTGGAGAGCAGGCATTGGTTAACGCGGTTACCGCAGCTAACCCKAATACTATTATTGTGATCATGGCCGGCGCCCCGTACGATCTGAGCGAGATCAAAAAGTCAAATCATACAATTGTTTGGTCCTGGTTCAACGGCTCGGAAGCAGGAAACGCACTTGCCGATGTGTTAAAAGGCGTGGTGAACCCGTCCGGCAAATTGCCATTTACCTTTCCTGTATCGTTAGGAGACACTCCTGCTGCTGCATTAAATACTTACCCGGGTAAAGGCGCAACGGCAGAATATAAAGAGGGCATACTGGTTGGCTACCGCTGGTACGACACAAAGAAAATTGAACCGCAATACCCCTTCGGTTATGGGCTTTCCTATACTGATTTTTCCATAAGCCGCTTCTCGGCTGATAAATTAAGCTACGGGAAAAACGGAACCATCCGTGCAAAATTCACCATTAAAAATACAGGCAGCAGCTACGGCGCCGAAGTGGTGCAATTGTATGTAAGCGATCCGGTTAGTTCGGTTTTGCGTCCTGAAAAAGAATTGAAGGCTTTTAAAAAAGTTTTTCTGCAACCGGGCGAAACTAAAACAGTTGAACTGGATGTAAGGGTGGAGGACCTGGCCTTTTACGACGTGACAAAAAAAGGCTGGAATAATGAAGCCGGCGAGTTTATCCTCCAATTAGGTAATTCATCGCGCAATATTTCAAAAACAGTAAAAATATCGGTTAAATAAGAAAAGTGATGCCACCAGTCCACGGGGCATTGCGCAATATCCTACTGCCCGGAAACGGTGAGTCTGCCAATGTTTGAGCACATTTCGGATAACAGAAATGCCCCATTCGGCTTATAAATAAGTGTAAAAAAACAATAAATAGTATCGATTTTGATGATGAAAAAAATAATACCCATTTCAGGTTTGTGCCTGTTCCTGTTCACTGCAACAAGCTTGAAAGCGCAAAACCCTAAGCTTACGCTTGATTTAACCAAGCCCGGCGCAAACGTAAGCCCGCAACTGTATGGGCTGATGACCGAAGAGATCAACCATTCGTACGATGGGGGATTATATGCCGAGCTGATCAGAAACAGGATATTTAAAGACAACCCAAATACGCCGGAAGCATGGAGCGTGATCAATGAAGGCAGTGCGAAGGCCACCATCCAATTAGTTGCCCCAAACCCCAACAATGTACCCGTCGATCAGCGGCACCACGCCATTAATGGCGCATTAACTACTTGTTTAAGGCTATTGGTTGATACCGGCGGCGGCCGGGCCGGCATTGCAAACGAAGGTTATTGGGGCATACCTGTTTTGCCGAATACAACTTATAACGCTTCATTTTATATTAAAGGAGCAGCAAGCGGGCCAATACCCCTCAGCCCCTGGGACCCTAAGCCTACAACCCCCCTTCCGGTAATTGCCGATAACACTGCCGGGCCCATAACCGTAAGTATAGAAAGCAATGACGGTAAAACGGTATATGCTTCAGGTACCATCAACTTAATAAAAAGCGCCTTTTGGAAAAAATACGAGCTTAAATTAACAACCGGCGCTGGCGTTAAACCAACAACTGATGCCCGTTTTGTTATTTCGACAAACCGTACCGGGGTTTATTATTTTAACCTCGTGTCATTATTCCCGCCGACTTACCATAACCGTCCGAATGGGAACCGGGTAGATTTAATGAAGTTA
>NZ_JBFUAP010000038.1:0-3275 GCF_056406215.1 Mucilaginibacter sp. P1_D10
CCACCTTTATACCTGTAACCTATCAACGTAGTAGTCTGCTACGATCCTCAATGGAAGTCTCATCTTGTGGCTAGTTTCGCACTTAGATGCTTTCAGCGCTTATCTATTCCCAACGTAGCTACTCTGCAATACACCTGGCGGCATAACAGATTCACCAGAGGTTAGTCCAACCCGGTCCTCTCGTACTAAGGTCAGCCCCACTCAAACTTCCAACGCCCACAACAGATAGGGACCGAACTGTCTCGCGACGTTCTGAACCCAGCTCGCGTGCCACTTTAATGAGCGAACAGCTCAACCCTTGGGACCTTCTCCAGCCCCAGGATGTGACGAGCCGACATCGAGGTGCCAAACCTCCCCGTCGATATGAGCTCTTGGGGGAGATCAGCCTGTTATCCCCAGCGTACCTTTTATCCTTTGAGCGATGGCCCTTCCATGCAGAACCACCGGATCACTATATCCGTCTTTCGACCCTGCTCGGCTTGTCTGCCTCACAGTCAAGCAAGCTTATGCTATTGCACTCCGCGTACGGTTACCAAGCGTACTGAGCTTACCTTTGAAAGCCTCCGTTACCTTTTTGGAGGCGACCACCCCAGTCAAACTACCCGCCAAACAATGTCCCCCGCATTACAGGGTTAGACACCAAATACAGAAAGGGTGGTATTTCAACGTTGACTAACATACTCCTGGCGAAGCATGATCACAGTCTCCCACCTATCCTACACATCCTGTATCCGATATCAATGTTAAGTTGTAGTGAAGGTGCATGGGGTCTTTCCGTCCCGTTGCGGGTAACCGGCGTCTTCACCGATACCACAATTTCACCGAGCTCATGGCTGAGACAGCGCCCAGATCGTTACACCATTCGTGCAGGTCGGAACTTACCCGACAAGGAATTTCGCTACCTTAGGACCGTTATAGTTACGGCCGCCGTTTACCGGGGCTTCGATTCAATGCTTCGCCTTGCGACTAACATCCCCTCTTAACCTTCCGGCACCGGGCAGGTGTCAGGCCATATACGTCATCTTTCGATTTTGCATAGCCATGTGTTTTTGTTAAACAGTCGCCTGGGCCTTTTCACTGCGGCTGATATTGCTACCAGCGCCCCTTCTCCCGAAGTTACAGGGCCATTTTGCCGAGTTCCTTAGCCATGATTCACTCGAGCACCTTAGGATCCTCTCCTCGACTACCTGTGTCGGTTTACGGTACGGGTTTTCATAACCTGAAGCTTAGCGGGTTTTCTTGGAAGTTTGATTACCTGAACTATTGCCTTACCCGAGGGCTCGGCATACTATCAGCTTTCAGCAAGGTCTGCGTACTTAACTACAAACCCTATACCTACGGCCTTTAACGTGCTATTCCGTCAGCACGCGTCAGTGTCACTACTCCGTCACCGCATCGCAGTTATAAAAAGTACTGGAATATTAACCAGTTGTCCATCGGCTACGCCTGTCGGCTTCACCTTAGGCCCCGACTAACCCTGATCCGATTAGCGTTGATCAGGAAACCTTAGTCTTTCGGTGGGCGGGTTTCTCTCCCGCCTTATCGTTACTTATGCCTACATTTGCTTTTCTAATTCCTCCACAGTCAATTGTCTTTCCTGCTTCACCGGCAATTAGAATGCTCCCCTACCAGATACATCTCTGTAAATCCATAGCTTCGGTATAACGCTTAATGCCCGTTTATTATCCATGCCCGATCGCTCGACTAGTGAGCTGTTACGCACTCTTTAAATGAATGGCTGCTTCCAAGCCAACATCCTAGCTGTCTGTGCAATCGGACCTCGTTAGTTCAACTTAGCGTTAATTTGGGGACCTTAGCTGATGGTCTGGGTTCTTTCCCTCTCGGCCATGGACCTTAGCACCCATAGCCTCACTGCAGTGTATATTAAATAGCATTCGGAGTTTATCTGGATTTGGTAGGATTTGACTCCCCCGCACCCAATTAGTAGCTCTACCTCTATATAACTTAACCACCACGCTGTTCCTAAAAACATTTCGGGGAGTACGAGCTATTTCCCAGTTTGATTAGCCTTTCACCCCTACCCACAAGTCATCCGGAAACTTTTCAACGTTTATCGGTTCGGTCCTCCAGTACCTGTTACGGCACCTTCAACCTGCTCATGGGTAGATCACAAGGTTTCGCGTCTACCTCCTCTGACTGTGCGCCCTATTCAGACTCGCTTTCGCTTCGGATCCGTGCCTAAAACACTTAACCTTGCCAGAGAAGAGTAACTCGTAGGCTCATTATGCAAAAGGCACGCCGTCACSSAACWTGTSSGCTCCGACCGCTTGTAAGTACACGGTTTCAGGTTCTATTTCACTCCCCTGTTCGGGGTTCTTTTCACCTTTCCCTCACGGTACTGGTTCACTATCGGTCTCTCAGGAGTATTTAGCCTTACCGGATGGTGCCGGCAGATTCCCACAAGGCGTCTCCGACCTCGCGGTACTCAGGATACCACTATCCTATCATYCATTACCCGTACGCAGCTCTCATGCTCTATGGCCGGGTTTCCCACCCCGTTCCGGTTTTSTTTGATATTCATRTTGTGGTCCTACAACCCCTACTATGCCGTAACATAATAGGTTTGGGCTTTTTCCCTTTCGCTCGCCACTACTCAGGAAATCATTATTATTTTCTCTTCCTCTGCTTACTTAGATGTTTCAGTTCAGCAGGTTTGCGCATATTTGCAACTATCCTTCAGATAGTTAGGTTTCCCCATTCAGAAATCCGCGGATCAATTCATATTTGCTGATCCCCGCGGCTTATCGCAGCTTATCACGTCTTTCATCGCCTCTGAGAGCCAAGGCATCCCCCGTGTACCCTTATTTACTTTCTTCTATACTTGTGATGCTTTTGCTCACCACTGTATGCTTTTTGATAACTGTCCGTTCATCCAATATGTCAAAGAACGTTCGCGGATGTCAGATTCCAGATTTCAAATGTGCAGATGATTTCTCATTTGCATATTTGCACATCTTTTATCTGCACATCTACTGGTGGAGAATAACGGATTCGAACCGTTGATAAATTATCCGGCCCCTGCTGGCCGAACTCCTATACTATACTATAGTATAAAAAATTTAAGAAATAATCATGTAGGTAACTTGTTATGATACTTTGGTATCAGATAATGCTCCAGAAAGGAGGTATTCCAGCCACACCTTCCGGTACGGCTACCTTGTTACGACTTAGCCCCAGTTACCGACTTTACCCTAGGACGCTCCTTACGGTTACGCACTTCAGGCACTTCCAGCTTCCATGGCTTGACGGGCGGT
>NZ_JBFUAP010000039.1:0-2427 GCF_056406215.1 Mucilaginibacter sp. P1_D10
CTATCCATATTGAATCGGCTATCCATATTGAATCGGATAAAAAACGTCTTGCTAAAGCTTGTATTCAAACTCATTCATTCGGACACACTGTTTAATCAAGAAATCTTCATGAAAAATAAACTATCATGGCAAAAACATTTGCATATGTCATAGTAATCAACATGACGATTATTTTTTAAAGGCTTCGAACACTCGACCGCCCGTCCAAGTGCCTCCACTTGAATTCAAGAGTTGTTAACCGTCCATGCTTAGTTGTTGAATTTTGCATAGCCTATAAAGTGAGCGTGGACGCTCACCAAGGTATTGCGGCAAGTGTGGACACTTGCCACGGCGGGCACAAAAAATAACAAATTTTATTCCACGACTATTTTTTTTTAGAAAACCTATCCTTAATAAATAAAACAAAAGGATGTAATAGGAGGCCTAAAAAAATCACATATATCCCGTACCATAATATAGACCCCCCATCGGCTGTTCGAAGGCTTAGAAAAGACAATAGCCCTTTATGAATTGTTAAAATAAATGAATTGTTATAGTACAGCAGCAGCGAATAACTACAGATTGCAATTAAAAGACAAAATGATACTATCAAGCTATAATACACAAATCTTGAAACCTGCACATTATATTCCCTTGGCCACTTGTCTTTCATTATATTTAGGAGCTTTACGATGCCTACGGACTTACTACCACTAAGTCCATATACGTGGGCGAATACATTTAAATGCAAATGTTGGCTATGTATGCTGTCACTAAGCTCCTTAATCTTCTTCTTAATATCATCAGCATTTATTTTGGAATTGCGGTCAAATGTTGGCATGCCGTCGAAACAATAAATTGCCAACTCTATTAGACGACACTCCTCCAAATTTAACGTAGGTAACTCCTGTTTATCTGCTATTTTTTTTGAGTCGTTTTTGAGTTTAAGTATAAGCGATTTGTTATCAAGATTCTCAAATTCACTTATGTACCCGAGTTCCCTAGCTAACTTATTTAAGTTTCTGTTTTGATAATTAACCAAATCAAAAAGTGCTTCAATTCCACTTTTTAAAACATCATTATTCACCCCATTATTGATTGCAGAACGATAAGCCTCCATCGAAATACCATCGCTTAGTTCAAGAGCTTTGAAAATAAACTCTTGTTCTTTAAAAGTCAGCGATTCTGCATCACCGATTTTTATTTGGTGCGTTGTCAACTCTTCATATAATTTCTCGCCATTGGCATACCTGTCCTCCGGTTTTTTTTGCAGGCATTTCTCCACCAGTTTCAGCATCCACTTAGGCACCTTCATCTCGTTTGCCTTTTTCTCTTCCGGCCAATTAGCCGGTAGGTTTGCTTTACGTTTTGCCAACAAATCGGGCACGGGTGCCTCTTTATGCTTCAGCGTAACTTCATTGCGATTATTACTACTGTTGCCCGTCAATATAAAGGGTACTTCGCCGGCTAATAATTCATAAAGGATGATGCCATAACTATAAACATCCGTTTGCAACAGTATTTTGCCATCGTGCTGTTCGGGTGCCATAAATTCTACAGCACCTGCATTTTGCAGGCTTGTTCGGCGCTGTTCGTCTGTGAGGATGGCTAGGCCAAAATCCAGCAATACATAATTACCTGTATGGATATTGTATTTTACGTTGTTGCTTTTCAGGTCGCCATGTTTTACACCCTGGCGGTAGCAATGCGCCAGTGCGCTGGCTAGTTGGTCGGCAACATTAAGGGTTTCGCTAAGCGTAAATACCTTTTGCTGCGGCGTTAGTAAATCGCTCAGGTCGGGGCCTTCTATAAACTCCATCTCGATAAAAGGAAACGAGCCACTCTCCGTTAAGCCCGAACCTAATATTTTTACGATATTAGGATTGGGGATTTCGTTTACCCTTTGCAGTTTGGCAACTTCGTTTTGGAAGTTGAGGTAGTTTTTATCGTTTTCAGTTAAAATTGGTGTTGGCATTACCTTTATGGCCGAATAGATAACACCGGTGCGCCTCCCCTTATAAACAGAACCCTGCCCGCCGGTACGCAAGGCACCCAGATTTTCTAAACCCTCGGCAATGGTAAATACTTTGCTCATTTATGGTGCTAATATACTGAACGGATGGATATATAGGCTATGCCGGGGAGAGATTGCAAAATGGGGGTTGATAGGAAAACTTGCCAACCATAGCGATGGGTTTGAAACAAGGATGTTCGAAAGAAAACAAACGTCATTCTGATTACTTGTTTCAGAACCCCACACGGCAGGTAACCGATACGCAAAGCGGCTCAGCATGGTGGCCACTTTTATGATGGGGTCGTGAAACAAGTTCCATTAGACTTGCAAAGAAATTAATTAACAGATTGTTGTTGATAATTTTGGCATGTTAAAATGTGGAGAAGATAGCCGGTAGGAAATAGTCACGAGTTCTAGCCTTCGAGGCTCTATGT
>NZ_JBFUAP010000040.1:0-1889 GCF_056406215.1 Mucilaginibacter sp. P1_D10
GGAATAGGTAGTAACCCAACGGCTGCCAGCCGGGAAATTTGCAGAGCCATCGGCACGTATATTGCCGGTGAGCAGGTACTTATCGTCCCATGAGAAATTGGCACGGCCGAAATAGGATTCCTGCGCGCCGCCGCCCGTAGGGTTCGATTGCGAATTATCGCCGTAGTTTGTGGCCGTGGAAGCGTCGCCTGCATTAATCGCCTGTACATTGTCTGAAGCAAAATTCCTTCGCCCGGCGCCAACATTTTCAAAAGTGCTCTCCTGGGCTTCGTGCCCTGCTAATGCATTGAAATGAAGTTTTTTGAAATTATGGTTATAATTCAGGAAGTTGCGTATTACGATATAAAAATTCTGGCCGGCGGAAGAGGAACCGCTGTTAGGGCTGGGAGTGCCTTTGCCAAAAGAATATCTTGGCGAAAACCTGTCTGCTGTATTAAAATCGAAATTACCGGATACCTCGTTCCGCAGCGATAGGTCATTAGTAAATTGTATTTCGGCATACAGGTTGCCAAATACCTGGTTCCTCCTTCTTTGGTCTCTGATAATTTTCGCCAATGCCACCGGGTTGGCAACAGGCGTTACCCAACCGTTAGGGTCGGTGACGCCACCCCAGGAACCGTCAGAGTTGGCTACCGGAACATCGGGGGTAATGCTTAATGCGGTGCCAATTACACTACTGCCGGTTGCACTTACATTTTCATCAACGTGCGCCAATTGAAGGCTGGTGCCTATTTTTAGCCAGTTAGTGGTTTTATTGTCCAGGTTCAAGCGTACCGAGTACCTGGTAAAATCAGACCCAAGGGCTATCCCCTGCTGGTTAAAATACGAGGTTGACAGCAAATATTGGGTCCGGGCATCTCCGCCACTTACCGTAATGGTGTGATTCATCATCGGAGCCTTCCGGAATAATTCCTTTTGCCAGTCGGTGCCAAGGCCCAGGTATTGAGGGTTGACAAATTGGGGCCTGGCATCAAAGCCCCAGGCAACGGCCCGTGCGTTAAGTATAGTAGCAAACTGTTGCAGGTTTACGGTAGGGAGCCGCTTCATTATTTCCTGGTAGCCCGAATAGACATCATAAGTTATCTGCGGTGCCCCCGATTTGCCCCTTTTTGTAGTAATAACAACCACGCCATTGGTTGCCTGCGAACCGTATATGGCTGTTGCCGAAGCATCTTTCAATACGTCTATCGATTCAATTTCGGCGGGGTTGATGCTATTCAATGGGTTGGAACCTTTCCCGGGATCGCCAACCGGCGGGATAATAATACCATCTATAACGTACAGTGGGGAGTTAGAGCCGCTTATGGACGATACGCCACGTATTTGGATAGATACGCCGCCGCCCGGTTGCCCCGATACCTGCTGGACCACAACCCCGGCAACCTTGCCCTGCAGGGCCTGGTCGAAAGTAGTGGGTTGGGTTTGGCGTAGGTCGTTCCCGGATATTGAACTTATCGCACCGGTAAGGTCCTTCCTTTTGGTGCGGGCATAACCGGTTACCACCACTTCATTTAAGTTACTGGAGGTAGAACTCAGCTTAACATTTATTGTACCGGTTAGTTTAACGTTTATCTCCTGGGTGGAGAAACCTAAAAAGCTAAAAACGAGGATGTTTCCCGGTGCCGCCGAGATGGAATAGTTCCCGTCTACACCCGTTACGGATCCGATAGTTGTCCCTTTGATCCTAACGTTTACGCCCGGCATGGGCTCGCCACTCTCGGCACTTGTTACTTTTCCGGTGATATTTAAGGTTTGTGCATGGGCCGAAATAAAAAGAAACATGCCCATAATAATTAATGAAATTCGGTATTTCACTCTCTTTTGTAAATTTTTATCCATCTTATAAAAGGATTTTAAGGTTTTTTAATTGGTTCATTGTTGGTTGGTTG
>NZ_JBFUAP010000041.1:0-1596 GCF_056406215.1 Mucilaginibacter sp. P1_D10
GTCGCAGAGTGGCCAATTGGGATCACTCATCACTCCGGCGGTAAAGTTTAGAGCTGCCAGCGCCTTTAAACGCAGCTTTCCATCGGCCGTTTGTCGATGGTGCCACTCTAGAGCCTTTTCCAGATTACTTCTGGCCATGATCAGGGCGGACGGCAGATTGGCGAAATTTTGGTCGCTAGCTGCGTCGGTCAGCGCCTTCCACGTCTGAAACAACGAGATCGCCTTTGGCCCCTGCATGACCAGCCCTCGGGCGCTTGAGACGGCTGCTTTTACTGCGTCTCGACCGCTGACCGTTTTCGTATCGATGAAGGGGGGGATTTCGTTTTTTAACGTTACTAAATGCGTTCCGGCCATATCGAAGGCATTTTTTGACGCAGCGGAGAGTTCTTCTTCCATAGATATCCTATCTATAGTTATATGGATCGGGATTTTGAAGTCAAATTCGGATGCATATTTTCTAGAATTTTTAATTGCGTCGGAAAATCTGCGTTCATATCCATCTATTCCTTGGTCTTTGGCGTATTTCATGAATTTTCTGTTTAGTGCGCCAAATGCGGTGCATCCATCCGCAATATCGGACAACTGGTCGAGGCCAGTTAGCTGCTTTACCGCTTCGTATAATGTGAGGCTGTTTTTGCCGAACCCGATCTTGGCAAGCCGGGCCGGCATGAGTATGCCGATATCGGCGAGCCGGAGGACCGATTTCAGGCGCGGGTCGATCTGCTCCTCGAGCGTAGCCTCACCAATAGGCGGGCTGATCATCCGCCGGAAAGCAATCGCAGGTTCGCCGTCTGCCGCCTTGAAAGTAAGTTTCACCCACACTTCAGCTGGCTGATTAAGGTCCGCTATGTTGGTCGGATAGGCAGCCAGCGGCGGCCAACGACCAACTTTTCGACCGTCGTCCCCAACAACGTCCTCGCGCTCGCCGCGCTCATCCACCGGCCCCTCGTGTTCACGGATTCGCTTTCCCGTCAGAGCCCACAATATTGAACTGACAAGCGAAGTTTTCCCTGAGCCATTCTGGCCTTCGAGGCACCAGTTATGCCCGCCGACGTAGAGATCAAAGCACTTGCCCTTGAATATCGTGAGTCCTCCGAATCCATATGCCTCGATATGGTAGAGCCTCCATGATTTATTGTTCTTTATTCCATCTTCTTCTCGAATGAAATTTGCTGGGTCGGATTCGTTGTTCTCCCAGGCCGAAATTAGACCGGGGAAGATGTTTTCGTCGCCGACAGCCACCTTGCTGGAGTCCTGATTGAGAAGGAATTCAAACAAGCGTCGTTGTGAAGGATTATTCAGGGTGATTGAGCCGGGGTTCTGATCTTTATATCCGGGCCATTCCAGGGTCTTTCCTGAAAGAAGCAGTCTCGTTATCTCTGCTAATGGAATCCCCATTCGAAGGCCCTTCCCGATTTGTTCGATCAAGGATGGCCTAACTTTTGGTTGCTAATTTATTATCGGGCGCCGTTAAACGAGAAAATTGTCCGCTGTTGTTCGGACTGGTGCGGCACAACGTGCCTCGGCTATTCACTTAATCCTGAGGGTGTTCTAGGCGACCAGTTGGGATTATCCAGCATCGCCTCCAACTCGTCC
>NZ_JBFUAP010000042.1:0-1672 GCF_056406215.1 Mucilaginibacter sp. P1_D10
AACAACACATTATACAATGGAGAGTTTGATCCTGGCTCAGGATGAACGCTAGCGGCAGGCCTAATACATGCAAGTCGGACGGGATTTGGGAGCTTGCTTCTGATGAGAGTGGCGCACGGGTGCGTAACACGTATGTAACCTACCTTAATCTGGGGGATAGCCTCTCGAAAGAGAGATTAACACCGCATAACATTACGACATAGCATTTTGTTGTAATCAAATATTTATAGGATTAAGATGGGCATGCGGAACATTAGCTAGTTGGTAAGGTAATGGCTTACCAAGGCTACGATGTTTAGGGGATCTGAGAGGATGGCCCCCCACACTGGTACTGAGACACGGACCAGACTCCTACGGGAGGCAGCAGTAAGGAATATTGGTCAATGGGCGGAAGCCTGAACCAGCCATGCCGCGTGCAGGAAGACGGCCCTATGGGTTGTAAACTGCTTTTGTACCGGAATAAACCCYYSWACGTGTWSGRGGCTGAATGTACGGTAAGAATAAGGATCGGCTAACTCCGTGCCAGCAGCCGCGGTAATACGGAGGATCCGAGCGTTATCCGGATTTATTGGGTTTAAAGGGTGCGTAGGCGGCCTGTTAAGTCAGGGGTGAAAGACGGTAGCTCAACTATCGCAGTGCCTTTGATACTGACGGGCTTGAATGTACTTGAGGTAGGCGGAATGTGACAAGTAGCGGTGAAATGCATAGATATGTCACAGAACACCAATTGCGAAGGCAGCTTACTAAGGTATGATTGACGCTGAGGCACGAAAGCGTGGGGATCAAACAGGATTAGATACCCTGGTAGTCCACGCCCTAAACGATGAATACTCGATGTTGGCGATATACGGCCAGCGTCTAAGCGAAAGCGTTAAGTATTCCACCTGGGGAGTACGCCCGCAAGGGTGAAACTCAAAGGAATTGACGGGGGCCCGCACAAGCGGAGGAGCATGTGGTTTAATTCGATGATACGCGAGGAACCTTACCCGGGCTTGAAAGTTAGTGAATGAGACAGAGACGTCTCAGTCCTTCGGGACACGAAACTAGGTGCTGCATGGCTGTCGTCAGCTCGTGCCGTGAGGTGTTGGGTTAAGTCCCGCAACGAGCGCAACCCCTATGTTTAGTTGCCAGCACGTAAAGGTGGGGACTCTAAACAGACTGCCTATGCAAATAGAGAGGAAGGAGGGGACGACGTCAAGTCATCATGGCCCTTACGTCCGGGGCTACACACGTGCTACAATGGGCAGTACAGAGGGCAGCTACCTGGCAACAGGATGCCAATCTCACAAAGCTGTTCACAGTTCGGATCGGGGTCTGCAACTCGACCCCGTGAAGTTGGATTCGCTAGTAATCGCGTATCAGCAATGACGCGGTGAATACGTTCCCGGGCCTTGTACACACCGCCCGTCAAGCCATGGAAGCTGGAAGTGCCTGAAGTGCGTAACCGTGATTATTTTCTTAATCTTTATTAGATGTGAGACGTGAGCTATGAGACAAAAAATCTCAGATCTCAGATCTAAAATCTCAAATCTAATTAAAAAACAACCCGGAAGATGAAGCCATCAGTGGTTCAGCCATGAGTGTGGCAGTATTGTACGAAAAAAACAGTCCTGTAGCTCAGTTTGGTTAGAGCACTACACTGATAATGTAGGGGTCAGCAGTTCAAATCTGC
>NZ_JBFUAP010000043.1:0-1414 GCF_056406215.1 Mucilaginibacter sp. P1_D10
AACGATGCATTTCCCTGGAAAACTACTTTGGGCCCGCTTGCAGGGCGGCCCGGTCATACCGGCTCATGGGGCTACCGCCCCAGCGACGGAATGGGCCTGCTTGAATTTTTAGAATGGTGCGAAGACCTGAAAATGGAACCGCTACTTGCTGTTTATGCCGGCTATTCGCTCGACGGCGACCATGTAGACGCAGGCCCGCTTTTAAAACCATATGTAGATGATGCGCTGGATGAAATTGAATATGTAATAGGCGGCGTAAACACCTACTGGGGCGCTAAGCGCGCGGCAGACGGGCACCCGGCACCCTTTAAACTCAGCTATGTGGAGATTGGCAACGAAGACGGGTTTGACGAGTCTGGCAGTTACGACGGACGTTACGCCCAGTTTTATGATGGCATTAAAGCCAAATACCCCAACCTTCACTGTATCGCAAGCATGGGCGGTAAGGATTGGCTTGGGGGAAGAGGCAAGTTTACGATCCGCAAGCCCCAAATTGTAGATGAACATTATTACCGCAATGCCTGGGGGATGGAAGAGGATGCGGCACATTACGATAGCTACGACCGCAAAGGATATAAAGTGTTTGTAGGCGAATGGGCAACAACAGAAGGCATGCCCACCACCACTTTAAATGCCGCACTGGGCGATGCCGCGTGGATGACAGGCATGGAACGGAATTCAGACGTGGTCATCCTCTCGTGCTATGCGCCATTGCTTGCAAATGTAAACAAGGCTACCGCAACCGTGCCGAAAGCCTGGCAGTGGGAATCAAACCTGATAGGTTATGATGCTTTAAAAAGCTTTGGTTCACCCTCGTACTATGTACAAGTAATGTTTAACAGCTATATCGGCAATAAAGTGGTGCCTATAGCGGGCGCCAATATCCCTACCCAAACCAGGCCCGCCACCAAACAGGATAGCGCGGCGAACAACATGCCCAAACCTATACCTGGCCTGTTTTATGTGGCTACCCGGGACACCAAAACGGGGAAACTGTTTCTTAAAGTAGTAAATGCAACAGGGAAGCCGCAGCAGGTTGATATTGATTTAAATGGAGCCGGAAAATTATCACCGGAAGGTATCCTGGTAGTCATAAAAGGCGACAAGCCAGAGGACACCAACACGATCAGCGACCCCAAAAAAATAGTTCCGGTTACCAGCAAGGTAAGCGGGATCAGTAAAAAATTTACAAGGACTTTCGATGCCTATTCAGTAAGCGTGCTTCAAATAAATACGTTAACCAAATAATTAAAACCAGGTAAGAATACCAGGATAAAAAGTCAAATATCGATATGAGCAATGCGATTTACCGGTTGTGGATGACGGCCTTAATTACCACGCTAATAGTGCCGTGTTTATACGCCCAAAAAGCCACCAACCCCATCATTTATGCTGACGTGCCGGACATATCAAT
>NZ_JBFUAP010000044.1:0-1412 GCF_056406215.1 Mucilaginibacter sp. P1_D10
ATTGATATGTCCGGCACGTCAGCATAAATGATGGGGTTGGTGGCTTTTTGGGCGTATAAACACGGCACTATTAGCGTGGTAATTAAGGCCGTCATCCACAACCGGTAAATCGCATTGCTCATATCGATATTTGACTTTTTATCCTGGTACTTACCTGGTTTTAATTACTTAGTTAATGTATTTATTTGAAGCACGCTTACTGAATAGGCATCGAAAGTCCTTGTAAATTTTTTACTGATTCCGCTTACCTTGCTGGTAACCGGAACTATTTTTTTGGGGTCGCTGATCGTGTTGGTGTCCTCTGGCTTGTCGCCTTTTATGACCACGATAATGCCCTCCGGAGAAAACTTTACAGCTCCCTTTAAATCAATATCAACCTGCTGCGGCTTCCCTGTTGCATTTACTACTTTAAGGAACAGTTTTCCCGTTTTGGTGTCGCGGGTAGCTACATAAAACAGGCCAGGTATAGGTTGGGGCGTTTTGTTCGCAGCGCTATCCTGCTTGGTGGCGGGCCTGGTTTGAGTAGGGATATTGGTGCCCGCAATAGGCACCACTTTATTGCCGATATAGCTGTTAAACATTACCTGTACATGGTATGATGGTGAACCAAAACTTGTCAATGCATCGTAACCTATCAGGTTTGATTCCCATTGCCAGGCTTTCGGCACGTTTGCGGTAGCCTTGTTTACATTTGCAAATAAAGGCGCATAGCATGAGCGGATAACCACGTCTGAATTGCGCTCCATACCGGTCATCCAGGCTGCATCGCCAAGGGCGGCATTCAAAGTGGTGGTGGGCATGCCTTCCGTTGTTGCCCACTCGCCTACAAACACTTTATACCCTTTACGGTCGTAGTTGTCGTAATGTGCCGCATCCTCTTCCATTCCCCAGGCATTGCGGTAATAATGCTCGTCTACAATTTGGGGCTTGCGGATCGTAAACTTGCCTCTTCCCCCAAGCCAGTCCTTGCCGCCCATGCTGGCGATACAGCGAAGGTTGGGGTATTTGGCTTTAATGCCATCATAAAACTGGGCGTAACGTCCGTCGTAACTGCCAGACTCGTCAAACCCGTCTTCGTTGCCAATTTCCACATAGCGCAGTTTAAAAGGCGCCGGGTGCCCATCTGCCGCGCGCTTAGCGCCCCAGTAGGTGTTTACGCCGCCTATTACATATTCAATTTCATCCAGCGCATCATCTACGTATGGCTTTAAAAGCGGGCCTGCGTCCACATGGTCGCCGTCGAGCGAATAGCCGGCATAAACGGCAAGTAGCGGTTCCATTTTCAGGTCTTCGCACCATTCTAAAAATTCAAGCAGGCCCATTCCGTCGCTGGGGCGGTAGCCCCATGAGCCGGTATGACCGGGCCGCCCTGCAAGCGGGCCCAAAGTAGTTTTCCAGGGAAATGCATCGTT
>NZ_JBFUAP010000045.1:0-1372 GCF_056406215.1 Mucilaginibacter sp. P1_D10
ATTTAAGGTTTGTGCATGGGCCGAAATAAAAAGAAACATGCCCATAATAATTAATGAAATTCGGTATTTCACTCTCTTTTGTAAATTTTTATCCATCTTATAAAAGGATTTTAAGGTTTTTTAATTGGTTCATTGTTGGTTGGTTGGTTAGCGGTTAATTGGTTTTTCTTTCATTCATAATTTGTTTTTTTATCCTATCTCCTTTGATAACCCAATACCCAAAAACACCCTTTGAAAACCACTTTATCGTTAGTTTCATCATATGAAACAGCTGCCCGAACAATCAGTTAAAAAACTTCAGGTGCAGCCAAACGCATGCTTACTAATTCAAAAAAATTAACTGTTGGTCCTATTGGTTATTGGTAGAACATTGTTTAAAAGCAACATATTTTAAATGCATTACTTTGAACTTATATTCTGGAGGATGAAATTATGATTGTTAAAAAGAAGGGGATACCGAATTTGATAATGAATACAGCCCAAAATGTTAATCAGTTTTCAACAATCTCAAAATCAGTATTTTACAATACTTAAAACTACTCCGCTTTCATGTTTTACTTATTTTTCGCGAAATATTGACTTAAATGACAACAAATCAGGGCTGATCGGTTTGTCATAACGCGGACAAGAAGGGGCTGGCAATAATTGGTTAAATTTAATTAACTGTTCTTTTCTTCGAGTTTCTGTTTGCGAATTGAACTGACATAAGTAGAGGGAGGGATGTTATACTCATCCTTAAATGCTTTTGTAAAATATTTGGGCGCATTAAAGCCAACTTCGTAACCGATTTGACTGATCGTCATTTGGCTGGTCTCAAGCAAATACACCGCTTTTTTCAGTCTTATGGAACGGATAAACTCAACTGGCGTTTTATCGGTAAGCATTAAAACTTTTTTATAAAGCGATACACGGCTCATGTTCATCTGCCGGCTTAATTCTTCTACCGAAAGGCTATCGTTAGAGATATTCATTTCTATATAATCGACTATTTTCCTTAACAGTTTTTCATCTTCATTTTGTAAAGGAGTTTCCTGTAATTGAACGTCCATTTGCTTTTTGTATGTCCGCTTATAGACATCCTTAAGTACGAGGATGTTTTTGATCTTCGAAAGAAGTATCTCAAAATTGAAAGGCTTTGTTATGTAATCATTCGCGCCAATTTCAAGACCCTTCAATTGTTCGCTTTCGCCGGTTAGCGCGGTTAACAAAATAACCGGAATATGCGATGTGCGGCTGTCATTCTTTAGTTTTCTGCAAAGATCAATACCTGTCATTTCGGGCATGCTGATATCACTTACAATAAGATCCGGATGCTGGGACAGCGCTTTCTGCCAGCCATCTTTTCCATTTGCAGCCTCGACTAATTTATATA
>NZ_JBFUAP010000046.1:0-1332 GCF_056406215.1 Mucilaginibacter sp. P1_D10
CTCAAATACGGTTTCGGTAATGCAAGCGTATCAAGATGGGTTGCTATGGAGAAGAAGAAAAAGAGAAAGCTTGAAGAGTATGCAGCGTCTATCCAGGCCGTTAAGGGGGATATGCCGACGGATGTCAAGGCATTGCAGGAAGAGTTGCGTATGGCGCGGTTGAATATCAGCTTATTAGAGGCGATGATAGACATATCTGACGAGCAGCACGGCACTGACATCAGAAAAAAAGCTGGCACCAGGCGGTCATGAAAGTAGAGCAATGCCTGGGCGGCAGTTTGTCCAGGCTATGCTTACTGTCTGGTTATTCCCGCCAAGCTTATTATAAGAGGCGCTTATTAGAAGAGCATGTGCCCCTCAAAGAGGATTTGCTTGTTCAGCAGGTTATAGGTTACCGGGAGCTACAGCCTCGTATTGGCGGGCGGAAGCTATATTTTCTGCTAGGCCCATTTATGAAGTTACATCGTTTGGGTATAGGCCGGGACAGTTTTTTTAGGATGCTGGGCAAGTATGGCCTTCTTAACAAAAGGCGGCGCGGCAAGCCACAAACCACCGATTCAAACCACTGGATGAAGAAATATCCCGATCTGGCCAAAAAGCTGATGCCTGTACGCCCTGAACAGGTATGGGTAAGCGATATTACCTATCTTGAACTCTGTACCCAGGATGCTTACCTGAGCCTGGTAACAGATGCATATAGCCGCAAGATAGTTGGCTTCCATGTAAGCGAAAGCCTTTCTGCCGAGGGTTGCATAAGTGCGCTGCAAATGGCTATTGAGGGGCGCAGGGGCAATGAAGTACTTATGCACCACTCCGATAGGGGAACACAATACTGTTGCAATGATTATGTTAAAATACTTCAGGATAACGAAGTTGATATTAGCATGACGCAAAGCGGCGACCCAAGGGATAACGCCATTGCAGAGCGGGTAAATGGGATACTGAAAATGGAATTACTAAAACCATCATTTATCGATCTGGACACCGCAAGAGTTGCAGTAACGCAAGCAGTAAACACTTATAACTACCTGAGGCCGCATAGTAGTATATCAATGTTAACGCCGGCGCTAGCCCATACCCAAAAAATGAAGCTCAAGCGCTGCTGGAAAAACTATTACAAAAAGGGGTGGATAAAACGGGAGGTGGTAGACGGATAGTTATCAACAAAACGAAGCCTCTTTTAAAAAGAAAAAAAGAAGCAAAAAAAGAAAAACGTGTTAGGATGTGGACAACGCTCCGCGTTCCCCACATCCTAACACGGCAAACAAACAATAATAGTTTTATCTTTATAAAATACTGTCAACCTTTCTTAGGACAAGACAAACTCGAATT
>NZ_JBFUAP010000047.1:0-1281 GCF_056406215.1 Mucilaginibacter sp. P1_D10
GACTGCGAATCTGAAGGAAGCTGGCGGTAAATCTCTGGCCTGACGAACAGGAAGCAGATCAGGCAGTTCCATGTGGGTGAGTTTGCACAACAAAACAAAGCCCAAAACTATCCGAAACATGGCGCTGTACATCTGACAGGTATATGGAGAGAAAGCTTGCGTCCTTACCCGGGGAGATCTGATAAATGGTGGACGGAGGGAGATGCGCGTCCCGAAGGAGCAAGAGCGTGCAGTGATGCATAGCTTATTTAATCAGAAGTCAGCCGAGGCCATAGTATCCGCTTTGAAACGGAGAAGGGCTGAACATTAAACGTCCGAGGAGTATCTCTGGCAACGGGCCCATCGTAAAGAAAGCAGAAAACCCCGGATGGGGAGCTTACCTGTATACGGATATGCTGGAAGCAGAAAGGTAACAGGAAGCGCTGAACGATGGCTTGAAAGAAGGAAAGAAACGAGGAAACAGGAAAAAAAAAGTGCAGGCGGAATGCTACTGGAAAGAATCATCAGCAAAACAAACATGCAATCGGCCTACAAACAGGTCGTTGGGAACAAAGGAGCAGGCGGAGTAGACGGCATAGAAGCGGCAGGCTTTCCCGCCCAGCTTAAAGCAGAATGGGAGACAGTCAAAACTAAGCTTGAAACCGGCATGTACCAGCCGCAGGCTGTAAAACGTGTTACCATCCCCAAACCCAATGGAGGCGAACGTAAGTTGGGCATCCCTACGTATATGGACAGGCTTATACAGCAGGCTATAACGCAGGAACTAACTAAGATGTATGATGCCGGCTTCTCGGAAAACAGCTATGGTTTCCGGTCAGAAAAGAATGCTCACCAAGCCTTGCAAAAGGCAAAGGAGTATATCAATGCAGGCTACAGCCATGTAGTCGACCTTGATCTTGCCCAATTCTTCGACCGTGTTAACCACGACTACCTGATGAATGAATTGAGCCGGAAGATACAGGATAAGCGGTTGCTAAAACTCATCCACAAAATCCTCCGTGCCGATATTCAGGAACAAGGGAAAGTAACACCCTGCAAACAGGGTGTCCCGCAAGGCGGCCCGTTAAGCCCGCTGCTGTCCAATATCATCCTCGATAAGCTGGATAAGGAGTTGGAGCAGCGGGGCCATCGTTTTGTACGCTATGCTGATGATGTAAGTATCTATGTTAAAAGCAAACGTGCAGGTGAGCGTGTAATGGAAAGCATTAGTACTTTCATCGAAAAGGAACTGAAGCTGAAAGTCAACATGGAGAAGAGTTCGGTAACCCGCCCATGGTTCAG
>NZ_JBFUAP010000048.1:0-1279 GCF_056406215.1 Mucilaginibacter sp. P1_D10
TGATTACTATGACATATGCAAATGTTTTTGCCATGATAGTTTATTTTTCATGAAGATTTCTTGATTAAACAGTGTGTCCGAATGAATGAGTTTGAATACAAGCTTTAGCAAGACGTTTTTTATCCGATTCAATATGGATAGGTGTTCGATATTATTCTTGATCATTCCTTGATAGTAACTATAGAATAGTTGCCCGGGCCTGGTGCAAACACTGACTATGCCTTGATTGAGGTCTACTTTTAAAGGGATATAAGCTTTCTTAGAAACACGGTCCTTGAATTTGACGGAAGTTCCTGACTTCTTAGGGTACGGCGCTGTCCCTATAAAAGCAGCAAGTGCCCTCCAATTATCGAACCTTTCAAAGCAATCGGTTACAAAAAGGAAATGCCACGCCGTTACCGGGCCTATGCATGGGATAGATAAAAGGACCTGGTACATTCTTTTGATTCTCGTATCGGCCGAGATAGCTTTAATAATAGCTTTTTCAAGCGTTTTGACATACGCAGACAATATGGTTATCAGCTGCTCCTCAATTTGCATCACCAGTGCATTAGCAGTGGCTTTCTGTTGCCTGTCTTCATTTCGGCAGGTGTAAGCTGTCCGGGTTTCAATGAGGGTTTTCCTTAATGTAAAGAGTTCTTTTAGCTCCCTTACGGTTTGTGATGGCGCATAAAAAGATACGGCTTTGTCCTGATTTCTCGCTACATAAGAAAATATCTTATGCGCATCGGCTTTATCCGTTTTAAACCTGTTGATTTCTATGCTATAATAGCTAAGCAGCAAGGGGTGTACCGCCCAAAGAAATATACCCTCACCCTTGAGCACACAGGCCAGTTTATCCATGTAGGAGCCTGTGTTTTCACAGCAGACCAGAATCTTACTGCGGTCTGACTCTAGCGACAGCAACAAAGCTAACAGATGGCTGATGCCTTTGGCATCATTGCTTAATTTCACATAACGGTTTGAGGATTGCGAACCGTAAACCACGTCGATATCAGCCTTGCTGATGTCGATACCGCAAAAAAGTTTAAATTTGTCCATAACATGCTAGTGTTTAGGATGTGGAGTTAACCCGGCTAATTCCATGCTACGAACGTGGGGTTAAATTACTATAGAGCCTTGGGTTAATAAAAGAAGATAGCCAGGGCATTAGATCAACATAGAGCCTCGAAGGCTAGAACTCGTGACTATTTCCTACCGGCTATCTTCTCCACATTTTAACATGCCAAAATTATCAACAACAATCTGTTAATTAATTTCTTTGCAAGTCTAATGGAAC
>NZ_JBFUAP010000049.1:0-1030 GCF_056406215.1 Mucilaginibacter sp. P1_D10
TTCGTCAGGCCAGAGATTTACCGCCAGCTTCCTTCAGATTCGCAGTCACCCACGACACCCTTGCTTTTGGTTAACGCTTCCCACTATCAAGGCGCGTTCGGGACTCTCACCCTATAGCTTGCGCCCGTGCCGGGCGCACACAAAAAAAGGGATAACGCTTCTGCATTATCCCTTTTTAATATATCGTGTTAAGCGATTAGCTTAAAGCGTTTACAAATTTGGTAAGCTTCGATTTATTGTTAGAAGCTTTGTTTTTGTGAATAACGTTCTTTTTAGCCAAACGATCCAGCATCGAGATAACTTTCGACAATAGAGGTGTAGCATCAACCTTAGTGGTAGTGCCTCTTAATTTTTTAATAGCGTTCCTGGTGGTTTTTGCCTGGTACCTATTGCGCAGACGCTTCGCAGCGTTTGACCTGATTCTTTTTAAGGATGATTTATGATTTGCCATCGTTCAGCGTGTTATTCTTTCTTTATTTTTAGAGGTGCAAATATAGGTTGATAAATTTTAATTTGCAAGAGTGTTGATATTATTTTTCGATTAACGGGAAAGTTTGCTATCCAATTGCTATAAGCATCCCCAAAAACGCCCTGTACAACACCATCCGCAGAAAAAACGTGGTGTTTATCGGCCTGTCCGTATAATTCCGCTCGCCAAAACGGACGGACGAATGATGGTTGATTGTTGAGTAGTTGATTGGGTGAGTGGTTTTATCTGCGAGATATTTGGTATGAAAAACGCGCTGGCGACTTTCAATCACTCTCCTAATCAAACATTCACCATCATGGCGTTGCCTTCGGCCCGTGCTTTGCAGGGCTACGCTGCGCTCCGGCCCCTTACCCCGCGCTCCGGTCCACCACACCGTGGCTAAACCCTTCCAATCCTGAGGACACATTCTCTTTTTACACAGGAACTAGCTGCATATTGAACTGCACTGCCATTTTTTCAAGTTGCTTTCTTTTTTGTTCTTGTAACCTGTTCTCATAGTCTTGTATCCCTTTTTCTACGAACTCTGTACCATTGGTCATC